>JAYVNE010000138.1:0-13241 GCA_043758615.1 Akkermansiaceae bacterium | reverse complement strand
CAACATTCTCGAGCAAACCTCTGGCTTTCCTAACACGCCAACCCTCCTCGGCGGTGATTTCAATTCTTCCGCTTCTGACGTGGTGCATCGGCAATTGGCCCGTGATTTCCTTGATGCCTTCGCCACCGCCGGCACTGGCTGGGGAGATACCTTTCAACGCCGGCTCCCGATCCTCCGGATAGATCACATCTATGTAACTCGACACTTTACCCCGATTCGATGCTGTGCCGTCACCACCCATAATAGCGACCATCGGATGGTCGTCGCTGATTTACTAACAAACCTGATCGGTAAGCCCTAAAAAACGAATGCAGTAGATTTCTCCACTGCATTCGCACACCCTTTACGATTTAACTTAAGAATTAAGCTTCCGCAAAATTTCCGGTCAGCGGCTTTGGCAACGGCTTTTCCTTTTTGCGAAGGGCCCGGCGCATTTTGGTTAGCGCCGAGTTTTGAAGCTGGCGGATCCGCTCACGGGTCACCCCGAATTCACGGCCTACCTCTTCCAAAGTCAGTGCCCTGCGACCATTGAGCCCGAAGCGCTCGTCGATGATGCGGCGTTCGCGTTCATCGAGCACGGAGAGCAATCCGTCGAGTTCGCCATGGAGATTTTTGTCGGAAAGCATGTCCAGCGGATTCACGGCGCGGTCATCGCTGATCACTTCACCAAATTCTGTGGCTTCACCTTCGTTAATCGGTGCATCAAGTGAAGTAGGGCGATAGGACGCCTGTCTCAACATCGCAAGCTTGCGGTGGGGAAGGCCGACTTCGTCTGCCAATTCTTCATCTGTCGGTTCACGCCCTAACGCTTCTGTGAGAATCGTGGCGATCCTGCGCATTTTCGCAATCTTGTCCACCATGTGAACGGGAAGACGGATGGTCTTGGATTGATTCGCAAGCGCTCGCTTGATAGATTGTTTAATCCACCACGCTGCGTAAGTTGAAAGCTTTCCGCCCTTTTCAGGATCAAAACGCTCCACGGCCTTCATGAGACCGATGTTGCCCTCCGAAATCAAGTCGGTCACCGGCATGCCGTAATTGGCATAGTCCTGAGCGATTTTCACGACCAAACGCAAATTCGCACGGATCATGTGGGACCGAGCCTCCTCGTCACCATTCTTGATTCTTTCTGCGAGAGCCAACTCTTCCTCAGCGGTGAGGAGAGGAGTTCTGGAAATCTCACGCAGATAGAGTTTTAAGCTGCTGTCGGATTCGTAGGCCATTATTTTGTGGGGTTACTTATTAAACGCTGCAGAATTACTTTTATTCGTTTTTTTCTTAAAATAACTTCATTGTGAATACAGAGTCAATACTTGATTCCTGATTCTGATGTTCATCGCAAGGTCGGAAAGTAATAAGCAATCCGTGTGCCCCTATCGCGAATTCACAACTCATTGGCTATCAATAGCCATAATTCAGTAAGCTGTGACATAACGCACGATGTACTCTTTTTGCCCATACATTGTGTCATAATGGCACATGAGAGATTCGACAATCGATGACGATTGGATCAGGTTGGCGGAGTGTTTTCCTCAATTTATCCAATCGCACGCGCTGGCTTGTTTCGCCTGGATGCGGAAGTCGCTCACCATCTGAGTATGGCAGGGCTGAGGCTGGCGGAAAAAACCGGCTTGCTGGGCCTGCTTTCACCTGACGAGGAGATGATTACCCCGGTGGAAGTGATGGGGCTGAAGTTCCCTAACCGCGTGGGCTTGGCTGCGGGGTTAGACAAAGAGGGCAACACGATTGATGCGCTGGGTCGGTTAGGATTCGGCTGTATCGAAATCGGCACCATCACTCCCCGTCCACAGGCAGGAAATCCCCGACCTCGGCTTTTCCGGCTGATCGAACAGGAGGCCATTATCAACCGCATGGGCTTCAACAACCCGGGAATCGACATCGGAGTCGAAAATGTGCGGCGATCAAAATCCTTTCGTGGGATCGTCGGCTTCAACATCGGGAAAAACAAAGACACGCCTAACGAAAACGCCGCGGATGACTACCTCGCCTGCCTTCGGAAAGCCTATCCCGTGGCCGATTACATTGCGGTAAACCTTTCGTCGCCTAACACGCCAGGACTACGCGAATTGCAGGGAGCTGAGGCTAGCGCAAAATTGCTAGATACGCTCAAAAAAGAGCAGCAGAAACTCGCACTGGAGCACGGCAAGCAGGTGCCACTGCTTTTTAAGGTCGCACCGGATCTAGACGAGGACCACATCCGCGATTTGTCCCGTGTGTTTCTCGAAGGTGGGCTGGACGGATTAATCGCTACTAACACCACCCTGGATCGCGAACCGGTGGCCGGACATCCACACGCGGCGGAGGCAGGCGGGCTTTCTGGCAAACCGGTTTTCGAAAAAAGCACGGCGGCACTTCAGGCGTTTTCAAGTCATCTCGGCGGACAGATTCCAATCATCGGCGTCGGCGGAATTTCCTCACTAGAAGATGCCCTAGAAAAAATCCGCGCGGGCGCTTCACTGGTGCAAATTTACACCTCATTTATCTATCAGGGACCGAAACTGGTCCATGAGCTTGCGGAAAACCTCTGAGCCCACAAACCACAAATGAAACGAGCACACCCGTTAATCCCTCTGGCAGATGAGGAAACTCTGCGCTTCTCACCCGCCGCGTGGTGGGTTCCAATCTTCACGCACGCCTGATGACCGAGAACTTCTACCAACAAACCACCACCGCGCCAGCCACGCCCTTCGATGTTTCCCTGCGCCCACCGGCATTTTCGGAATTCATTGGGCAGGAAAAGGTGAAAGAGCGGTTGCTGCTGATGCTGGAAGCCGCGAAACAACGCGGCGACGTGCTCGATCACGTGTTGCTTTCCGGCCCGCCCGGACTGGGGAAAACCACGCTGGCCAATCTCATCGCCAAAGCTGCGGGAACCCAACTCCACACGACCTCCGGCCCACAAATCGAAAAAGCCGGGGACCTCGCTGGCATTCTCACAAACATCCAGAAGGGCGACATTCTTTTCATCGACGAAATCCACCGCCTCCACCCGGCCATCGAAGAATATTTATACCCGGCGATGGAGGATTTCCGACTGGATATCATTATCGACTCCGGCCCGTCCGCGCGCTCGATTCAAATCAATTTACCACGCTTCACCCTCGTCGGTGCGACCACTAGGTCCGGCATGTTGACGGCCCCTCTGCGCTCACGTTTCGGTCTGGCAAACCGCCTTGATTACTACACACATGACGAGCTCGCCCAAATCATCGAGCGCTCCGCAGGTCTGCTAGAAGTTCCGATTGTACGTGAAGGAGCCCTCGAAGTCGCTTCCCGCTCGCGCGGCACCCCGCGTGTCGCGAATGCACTCTTGCGCTGGGTTCGCGACTACGCCCAAGTCCGTGGCTCCGGATACATTGATGGGGAAATTGCAGATGCCGCTCTAGCGATGATAGAGATCGACTCCCAAGGCCTCGATGAAATGGACAAGCGCCTGCTAGAAGTGCTTATTTACAAATTCAACGGTGGCCCGGTCGGCCTGAACTCGCTCGCCGTCGCCGTGGGTGAAGATGCGGCCACCATTGAAGAAGTCCACGAGCCTTTCCTTATCATGCAGGGCTTCCTCATGCGCACCCCGCGTGGCCGCACCGCCATGCCCGCCGCTTATGAAAAAATCGGCGCGCCGATGCCGCAAGGGCGCCCGGAAGATCCGCAATCAAGTTTGTTTTAAAGTGTCGCGTAAATTTCAAAGTGGTGGACACCCGGCGCAATGCGGGCTGGGCGGAAGCCTAGACGAACAGGCTACGGGTTGAAAGTGCATCCCGATTTCATGATGCCCGGCTGTGGAGATCCTTACGATGAAGCCCCGCTGCCGGTCAGATGTTTTTGTTCCACTTCCGGCAGGTCATTTAGATAGAAGCACGGGTTTTCCCACTCAAAGGAAACTCACAGATGCCGGGGCGGCTTGGCATTTGAGGCCTCGTGGCGATCCCGAGCGAAAATCCTTCTGGATTCCCGTCCACTTTCGCCTCTCAATCTTTGGCAGACGCCATGTTTGTTATTTCGATCGCCGCACTCAAACGAAACACCGCCATTTTACGCGAGGTGAAGGAGGCGGCCGGCTGCCATCTAGTGCTCGCCCTCAAAGGGTTTTCCTGCTGGAAAACTTTTCCGTATCTACGCGATGACTTAGACGGCTGTTGCACCTCCGGATTGTGGGAGGCTTTGCTCGCGCGGGACTATTTTAAAAAGCATACGATCACTTATTCGCCAGCCTACGATGAAGAGGATATCGCGGAGCTTTGCGAGTTCACGGATCATTTGGATTTCAATTCGCTTTCGCAGTGGTTCCGCTTTCGCGATATGGTGATGGCGCATCCTCGTTTCAAAAATGGCTCATTGCTTTGCGGCCTACGCGTGAACCCAGAATGCTCGACAGGTGAAACGCCGATTTACGATCCTTGCGTGGCAGGTTCGCGCCTAGGCATCACCGCAGAACAACTTGCAGGTGCCGATCTAACGGGTTTAGCGGGGCTGCATTTCCACACACTCTGCGAGCAGGATTCGGATGATCTCGAAAAAACATTGGTCGCCGTGGAGGAAAAATTCGGGCACCTGCTAGGTTTGCCCCAATTCAAGTATCTAAACATGGGCGGCGGTCATTGGATCACCAAGCCGTTTTATGATCGGGAACGCCTAATCCGTTTGGTAAGGGAAACGCAGGAGAAATACCAAGTTGATGTTTGGTTAGAGCCCGGTGAGGCGGTTGCTATCCACAGCGGTGTGCTACGGGCGACGGTGATGGATGTTTTCGAATCTGCCGGGCACCGACTTGCGATTCTATCAATTTCCGCCACTGCACACATGCCCGATGTGATCGAGATGCCCTATCGACCAGATGTTTTTTTGGTGGATTCGGCAGCATCAGACGATAGACCGGCAGTGACTTTTCCTGGCGAGAATTATCATGCTGCTAGAGAAGATGGCGAGTGGCTCTATCGACTCGGCGGTCCTACCTGCCTTGCGGGAGATATCGTGGGCGACTTCTCATTTCCACGCGAGCTCAAAGTCGGCGATACGCTGGTGTTCGATGACATGGCACACTACACGATGGTGAAGACGACTACATTTAATGGCGTCAAGCATCCGGCAATCACGCTCCAACATGAGAATGGCGATCTGGAAATTCTCCGTGAATTCAGCTACGCAGATTTCCGCGATCGCTTGGCTTGACCGAGCTGCACCTCGTTTAGCGAAACACGGTGGCGCACAGGATTGGAATTGCGGGCTGGCGTGGTGAAATTTTAGCGCTATGATTTGCGTCGTTCCAAATACGACGCCATGAAATTCCTACTCATCCCTATCGTCTGGTTTATTGCCGCGATTTCTGCGTATGCAGACTATGATAGTTTGGTGGCGGAGGGTGACGTGCGTGATAAAAAAGCAGAGACCGAACTCGCTCTTAAATTCTACCTTCCCGCCGAAAAGCTCGAGCCAAACCACGCGGATCTACTCGTGAAAATCGCCCGCCAATATGCCCTGCGCATGAGCGACCTGCCCAAAGATGCCGATAAAATCAAATCCTGCCGCACCGCTCTAGCGTATGCCGAGCGCTCCGCGAAGCTTGCACCCGAGGAATGTGATCCTCATCTGAGCATCGCGATTTGCCTTGGTAAGCTAACACCTTTTCTCAGTGGAAATGAAAAGATCGAAGCGTCCCGGAGGATCAAAGAATCCGCCGAACGTGCCGTGAAAATCGAACCAAAAAACGACTACGCTTGGCATCTGCTAGGCCGCTGGCATCAAGCCCTCGCCAATATCGGCGGCGGCACCCGGACCTTGGCAAAACTCATTTATGGCGGACTGCCCGCAGCCTCGAATGCAGAAGCGATCGCCTGCTTTAAGAAAGCCATCGCGCTTAATCCTAAGCGCTTGATTCACATTGTGGAGCTTGGCCGGACTTACGCGATGATGGGGCAAACCGAAGAAGCCAAAAAAATCATCCGCCAAGGCCTAGCGATGCCCAACCGAGAAAAAGACGATCCTGAAACCAAACAACGCGGGCAGAAAACGCTCGATGAAATTTCCTGAAATCGCGCAGAGTTAGGAAAAATTGCTTTCTTTGTCGTATTGATGGCGGAAATTCATTTTTCCTGTTGCAAATCAGTCTCAATTAGCGATCTTCTTTGGAAATGCCACACGCCCATGCAGCCGATTTAAAAATCGACAGCGCCATGACCCTAAACCAAGTCAAGGTAGGTTGCGATGTGCAGATCCGCATTTTGAGCGGGCCTGGATGTGACCGCTTGCGGGATATGGGCTTCTGTGAGGAACTGCAACTCCGCAAATTGACCAGCGGGCGAAACATGATTTGTTCGATTTGCGGCACACGAATGGCCATCAGCAAGGAACTCGCGGAGCAGGTGCTGGTGTCCCCGGTCAAGTAAGGTTCCCTGCGAAACTGCCATGTCATCCGCTACGGAATTTCCCTCCACGATCGCGCTCGTTGGAAACCCGAACGCCGGAAAAACCACGCTCTTCAATGCGCTCACTGGATCTAACCAACATGTCGGGAACTACTCCGGCGTCACGGTGGAAGTGAAATCCGGTGAAACATTCACCCCGCACGGACGAAAACTTCGCGTGCTCGATCTGCCAGGCTGCTACTCACTGAGGGCGAATTCACCTGACGAAAAAGTCGCATTAGACGCTTTGGCCGGTAAGCTTCCCGGCGAGAAAAAACCCGATGTCGTCATCTCCGTGGTGGACGCCTCTAATCTTGAACGCCATCTGCAACTGACGCTTCAAGTCATCGAACTCGGGCTGCCCTGCGTGTTAGCCCTTAACATGGTGGATATCGCGGAAAAAACCGGACTCCGCCTCGATCCCGCGAAATTGGCGGAGGAGCTCGGCATTCCCGTCGTCCCAATGCAGGCGAATGCGAAAAGAGGCATCGTCGAGCTGAAGCAAGCCCTGCGATTTCCCCACCCTCTCGCTTCCGAAGCGACATGGATCTCTGACCCTAACGATCCCGAATCTGGTAGGCGGGCATTCGTCACCCGTCTTTGCGAACTCGCCGCACGCCGGCCGGACGCCCATCAGCAGACTCTATCAGATAAAATCGACGCCACCCTCCTCCATCCGATTTATGGCTGGATTGCGATGGGCGTTATTTTTTGCAGCGTATTTTGGGCGATCTTTGCATTCGCACAAATCCCCATGAGTTGGATCGAAGCCGGGCAAGGTGCGCTCGGCGACTTGATTCAATCTAGAATGGCTGACGGAGACCTCCGCTCGCTCATGATCGATGGCGTGATCGGCGGTGTCGGAGGCGTGGTAATGTTCCTGCCTCAGATCCTGTTGTTGTTCCTCTTTATTGGTCTGCTAGAGAGCTCAGGTTACATGGCGCGCGCGGCCTATCTGATGGACGGCCTGATGGCGAAGGCGGGACTCAGTGGTAAATCTTTCTTACCACTATTCAGCTCGTATGCCTGCGCTATTCCGGGGATTATGGCGACCCGCACCATCGATTCATCGAAGGAGAGACTCGTCGCGATTTTCATTGCTCCGTGGATGAGTTGCTCGGCGCGACTGCCGGTGTATTTCCTCGTCATCCCACTGCTGATGCATGAAAAAGAAGGCACTTGGAAGCAAGCGATGGTGTTATTTTCCATCTACGCTCTGGGCACCCTAACTGCTTTTGTGATCGCCCGCGTCTTACGTGGAAAGCTCGGTGAAGACATCACTCCGGGGCATTTCATGTTAGAGCTTCCACCCTACCGCAAGCCACAATGGGACTATATATTCCGGCATGTGCTCGATCGCGCTTGGTCTTTCGTGAAAAAGGCGGGGACCATTATCCTCGGCCTGTCGATCCTGCTCTGGGCACTCAGCACCTATCCGAAATCTCTCAGCACCGACAAGGCGGAAGCGCTGGCTCACAGCGCGATGGGCCGCATCGGCGCGGTGATCGAGCCGGTAGTAAAGCCTCTAGGTTTTGACGGTCGGATGGGCACCGCGATCCTCACATCGTTCGCCGCTCGCGAGGTTTTCGTTTCCTCCATGGCCATTCTCTATCGAGTGGACGAGGCTGGCAGTGAAGAGGAAACCCGCAATGTCCTTCGCGAAAAACTAACTGCCGCCAAGTGGCCGGACGGACGTCCGATTTTCACGACCTTATCGTTGGTCTCTCTCTTGGTGTTTTTCATCTACGCTTTGCAATGCCTGCCCACCAGCGCCGTCGTCGCCCGCGAGTCGGGATCGTGGAAATGGGCAGTCGGACAATTTATTTTTATGACGGGTTTCGCATACTTCGCATCACTCATCGTCTTCCAAGTCGGTAAACTTCTAGGCTTCTAACACCATGGACTGGCAAACTCTCACCGCAGCAGGAATTGTAATCGTCACCCTCACCATTTTCCTCATTCGCTTGATCAAGCCCAAGAAAAAGACCGCCTGCGGCCATGACTGCGGCTGTGGAAAAAAGTCGAAACTTTGAGGGGCGATTACGTGGCGATCCATACGGGCGATCATTGGGCTCTCGTTCCGCAACATTGCAAAAGAGCAGTTCCAGTGGTGCGAAGGGCTTGAATTCGCTCCAGTCGCTTGTTATCGCAGCAGCGTGCTGATTCGCAAACGTCTTGAAGAACTACTCGCGCTTGGCGTTCCGCTGCATCTCGCCTTGGGAGTTTTCGATGGCGTTCACATCGGCCACCAAGAAGTGATCGCGCGCGCTGTGAATGCGGCCGCTCGGGAAGGTGGACTTGCAGGAATGCTAACATTTGACCCTCATCCGATCCGGGTGATCGCTCCAGATAAAGCGCCCACCTCGCTGCTGGCCACGCTCAATCACAAAGCAGAAATCGTCAGCGACCTTGGAATCGGGCTCTTCATTCCGCTGCATTTCGACGCGACATTTGCCTCGATGGAAGCCTCGGAATTTGTGGATCGACTTACCGCAGCGCCGATCCGGACAATTGCGGTGGGCGAGGATTGGCGTTTCGGCCACATGCGCAGTGGGGATGTCGCATTTCTCCAACGCGAGGGGAAACTCCGTGGTTTCGTGTTAGACGCAGTGCCGCCTGTGATGCTCGACGGTGAGAGGGTCAGCAGCACCCGCATCCGGCAGGCGATCCGGGATGGGAATCTCGAGGCCGCTCGACGGATGCTTGGGCGCCCCTATTCGGTGAGCGGAACGGTTGTCGAAGGGAAAAAATTAGGCCGCACTCTCGGCTTCCCGACTGCCAACATCGCGACCGGTGATGCCCAATTGCCCCCCGATGGCGTGTGGGTTGTCGCCACCTTGCTCGTGGATGGAAGGAACTTGGATGGCGTTGCCAATCTCGGCATTCGACCGACGGTGAATGGGCTTGCTCGCACGCTTGAAGTGCATCTCTTCGATTTTTTCGAGGAAATCTATGGGCAGGGTGTGGAAATTCAGTTTAAAAATCATCTCCGAGATGAAATTAAATTCCCCTCAATTGAAGCACTCCGTATTCAAATTCAACGAGATGCGGAAGATGCCAAAAGGATCTTGGGGAATTAATTCACCGCAAAAAATCTCCCAAGCTTGACATCGAAACAGTTCACAAGAACACTCTTCGCGTGAACACTATTTTACCTATATTGAGCAAGGTTCGTGCACTGTTGGAGTCCCGCCTGTGCCCGCAACCTGTCCGCCGACGCAGGATCGAAGTCCAACTCGAATTTCCATGGTCGCCGAAAAGATGATTTTTTAGGATTTTGCGCTTACGCTTGCTGTTCAAGCTCTCTATATCTCCGGCAGCCATTCGCATGGAGACATTCAAACCCATCAAACTGTTTCGTGGCCGTGTTGTACTGCACGCCACGATATTTCTGATCACCTCGCTTCTCATCGTGCCTTTGCGGGGTGGAGAATCCCGAGCTGAGGACAACCTTGCCGAAATCGAGCACTCGCGCCGCAGTGCCGCGATCGAGGAAGCTCAAGAGTTGCTTCGCAGCGGCGATGAAGCCTACCGAGGCGGGCGATACAGTGACGCCGTCGAAGCTTACGCAGGAGCCCGTGAACTGATTCCCAATGCGCCGATTTCGGCCGAACTCCGCGCCGCGACCACCGAACGATACGCCCTCGCTTCGGTCGAGTATGCCCGCATCCTTTCGCGTAAGGGCGACGTCGCAGGCGCGAAAGCTGCCGTAGATAAGATCCTCAGCCCTGCCGTGGACCCGGAGAATGCCGATGCCCTAGCCTTCCGAGGACAACTCGACGATCCCATCCGCACCAACCCGGCGCTCACTGCGGAACATGCTAAAAATGTGGATGCCGTGCGCCGTCTGCTCTACACCGCAGAGGGTGCTTACAATCTCGGGAAATACGATCAGGCGAAATCGGAATACGAAAAAGTAATTCGCATCGATCCCACCAATTCCGCCGCCCGCCGTGGCATGGAACAAGTTGCCTCCGCCAAGAGTGCCTATTTTAAATCGGCCTCCGACCACGCGCGGGCTGAGTTACTCAGCCAAGTCGATGCCGCATGGGAAACTGCGATACCCGCCACTGAGCTTGCACCGGCGCTAACGGATCCGGGCGGTGGATCGTTAGATAAAGACAAGGTTTTCGTCAAAGCCAAGATCGACCAGATCATTATTCCGAAGCTGGCCATGGATCAAGTTTCGTTAGAGGAAGCGCTTGATTTCCTGCGCTTGCGCTCGACCGAGAATGACACACTGGAACTCGACCCTGCGAAAAAGGGCGTCAATTTCGCGGTAAACATCGGCCCTCCCGATTCACCGATCGCTCAGAAGATCCGCAGTCAGCGTTTTGATCTCAGAATCTCTCAAGTGCCAATCTCACAGGTGCTCAAGTATATCACGGACGCTACCGAAACTACGTTCACGACAGATGATTTCTCGGTGATTATCACTCCGGCGGGCTCAGCGTCTGGCGAGCTCGTGTCGCGCACCTATCGAGTGCCTCCAGATTTCATTAGCAATCTAACCAGTGGTGCAGCCGGAGAGGCAAAGAGCAACGATCCTTTTGCGGATAAGCCCGCACAATCAGGACTTCTCGCAAAGCGTATGGGTGCCAAGGAAGCGCTCATGGGACAAGGCGCCAATTTTCCCGAAGGTTCGAGTGCAAGTTACACTCCTTCTAACAATATATTAAGAGTGGTGAACACGGCGCTCAATCAAGATTACATTGCCCAAATTATCCAGACGGTCACTCAGACGGAACCCGTAATGATCGCCGTGCGGGTGACGATGATCACCGTGCAACAAACTCGGTTAGAAGAGCTTGGTTTCGATTGGTTACTCAGTCCTGTGTCACTCAATAGCGGTGATACGGTCTTTGGCAGCGGCGGGACGGTTGGCAATACAGGAGGTCGAACGGGGGCTGACTTTGTTAGCCCAATCAACGGCTCTCCTGTCCCAGGTGTTCCCCTCAATCCAGACGGACAAGTGACCAATGGTTTGCTCACGAATGGAATCCGTTCAGGAACGACCGCGATCAGTTCGAACAGCATCGACAATTTGATCAACAACCCGGATCGAGTTTCTCAAAGCTCTTCCGTTGCCCCAGGCATCCTCGCTGTTACGGGTCTATTTTCAGATGGTCAGGTACAAGGGATCATGCGTGGCCTCAATCAGAAAAAAGGAGTCGATTTGATGATCAAGCCCTCCGTGACTGCCCGCAGTGGTCAGGCGTCTTCTATCGTTTCCGTTCGCGAGTTCATCTATCCAACCGAGTATGAACCCCCGGAGCTTCCCAATTCCGTTGGAACGACCGGCAGGGCTGGTTTTCCCGTGACTCCTGCCACACCCACAGCCTTCCAGAAAAAAGATGTCGGAGTCACTCTTGAAGTGCTACCCGTGGCGGATGCAGACAAACAATACATTGATATTACCGTAAACCCCACTTTCACGAACTTTGATGGTTTTGTGAACTACGGCAGTCCGATCAATTCCACTCAAACCGACATCCTTGGCAATCCAACTAAATCCGTCATTACGCCAAACAGGATTCTCATGCCTATCTTCAGCAAGCAGAGCGTCTCGACCAATGTGCGCGTCGCCGATGGAGCCACCATCGCCATCGGTGGTTTGATGAGCGAAACAGTCCAGAATGTGGAGGATCAGGTTCCCGTCTTGGGCAGCATTCCGATCATTGGTCGCCTGTTCCAATCCACCGCCAAACAACCGACTTCCACAGCCATTCTTTTCCTAGTGAACGTGGAGCTCATGGATCCTACCGGACGCCCTTATCGGAACCGGTGATCTATTAATAATTGCCTTTTAAATTTCACTCATGTCCGCCGCCCCTAGCGAGCCAGAAAAATATTCGATCGATGAAATGATGAATCGACTGAAGAAGCCGTCTTCCGGCGATCCCTCAGAAGATGGTGAGCTGGTAGTTCGCGCGGATGGCACGCAGGCGATCCGCATTCGCAAGCGTAAACGCCGCACTTCCCAGCCGATCAAACAGGACGCGACCCGCCTCCGTCGCTCGCGAATCATGCAAGTTGCAGGCGCAATGATCCTTTTGATTGTCGCAGGCCTCACGATTGGAACCGCTGTAATCTATGCGAACAGTCCGTCCTTCCATGATGCATTGATTCAAAAAATCACCCGAAGCACCGGCGCGAAAAGCGAGTTACAGATGTTCAGAATGAACCCCAAAACCGCCAACGCGAACAGCCTTTCCCTCAAGTGGCCGGAAGGAAACATGCTAGACAGCCTATTGGCCCGCGGGATTACCGCCGAAATTTTCCCATCCAGCTTTTTTGGGAAATCCATGAATGGCGAGGAAATCACGGTCGGTGACGCGACGCTTGCCCTCCAGATCCCCAAGCCCACCGCCCCGGCGCGGGCGGAAGCCTCTCCCGCAGAAGGGCTTCCCATCCAGTTCAAGCGGTATCGCGCCCCTGTGTTTCACCTCACCATGGGAAACCCAAACAACCCGGCAATCCGTCTGTCCAAATCCGAAGCATCTTTTTATCCAAACACGCTCAACGGCCGCACCCAGTTCAGCCTCAATCAGGGTGAACTCGCCATCAAAGGTTGGCCAAAACTGCGTTTGGATCGCGCGTTTATGGAGTTCCGGGGCGATGAAATCGACATTATCGGGCTGCGCATTCAGAATGAAACGGACAACCGCGGAGTTTTTGAATTTTCCGGGACGGTCGCGCCATACAACCCGGATCAACTGTCCACGCTGAGTGTGAAAATGGAATCGTTTCAGCTCGCCGGTATCACCAGTCCGGCGCTGGGCAAACTTTTTTCAGGAAGAATCGATTCACTACCCG
>JAYVNE010000137.1:0-13355 GCA_043758615.1 Akkermansiaceae bacterium | reverse complement strand
CTTCCGAAAACACGCGCCCTTCCTCACCTGCGATGCGGTGCTGGCGGAAGCTGCGAGTTTTTGTCCCGATCCATGCGCGGTGCTCAAGCTTATCACCCGTGGCGATTTGATCATCGACTCTGCATTTTTGCTGGCGGATGAAGCATCCAAACTTGCTGCCTTGGCATTCAAATACGCAGATCGTCCGATGGATCTCGCGGATGCCTGCCTTGTCCGCATGAGTGAACTTCACTCTAAGTGCCGGGTCTGGACGGTGGATCGCAACGATTTTTCCACCTATCGCCGCATGGGTAAAAAAATCATTCCCTGTGAGTTTCCATCTGAAGTTTGAGCGTGTAGAGCCAAGTGAATTTCACGGTTAGATCAGGCACGGAAGACCATGGCGGGTTCGTAAAGACTCAGGCGGATGATGCCCATCAGCGCGGCGAGCATGCAAATCAGTTGGATGACGCAGAACGCCACGAGAGGGATCTGCCACGGCATGACAAATGGCGGCTGGCCTTTTTCGAGCGCCCCCATCGCGAATGCGGACGTCGCGAGCAGGCCAAGCCCGAAGCCGATCAGTCCTACTGTTAGCGCCTGAAAAATGAGCATCACACTCAGCCGAAAATTTGACATCCCCATCGCTTTAAGCGCGCCGAGGTGTTTCAGGTTATCTAACACAAACGCATAAAACGTCTGACAGGCAATTGCCACGCCGACGATGAATCCGATCACCACCGTCGTGCCGAACGAAATCGGAATGCCGGTGTTTTTCACATACCACCAGACCGTGGAGGTATTGAAGTCCCCATAGCGAGTGCCTTTCTCGGTTTTAGTGTCATGACTGTTAGTGCCGAAACCCCGGTTGACGAATGCACGCAGCCCGGTCTGTTTTTCGATTTCCACGGCGGCTTGCTCGTTGCTCATGCCCTCGATGGGTGCGGCGATTACGGCGGAGAGCATCTTCCTCGATGGTGGAGTGTATTGCAGCGCCCGCTCATAGGTCGTCCAAATGTAGGGGCCGCCGGTGAACGAGCGCATCGCTTTACAAATTCCCACCACCCGCGCTTCCACATCGTTGATTTCGAAAAGTGAGCCTATGCCGATTGGGTTTTTTGGGTCGAGTGAAAGCCGCTCCACCGCCAGCTCGTCAATCACCACAGTGTTAGGTAAACGCAAGTCTTCGAGTTTTCCGGAAACCATCCGTCCTGGCGCACCCGCCAGCGATGCCGCGTCGATCCCTAACAGTTGGATTGTTTTAAATGCGCCATTGGCCAACCGGACCCGCTGGATACCAGAATAAAGCGGCATGGCCCAGCGCACGGCGGCCACCGAGCGCACTCGGGCCACGTCCGTATCGCGCATCGGATTCGTTTCATTCACCTGTTCCACTCGCTCCTCGACCACGTAAATCGGGGCCGCCACATTTTTTAAAGTCGCCGTCGTCCACGTCATCAAGCCACAGAAAACCGACGCTTGCTGGACGATGAGAAACGTGGCGAAAAATAGACCGACCACCAGCATGAGATACTTGGCCGTATCGCCGAAGAGCATTTTGAGAGCGAGACCAATCATGCGTAAGAAAATAGAAAATCCTGCGGCAAAACCCGCTTGCGTGGGAGTTTAGCGGTAGAAGGGAATGGTGCAACCAGCGACGTGCGATTTCGTGAAATTTCCATGTGGGCGTTTGGAAAAGTGATACGGTCATTCCTGACTGTTCTTTGACGATGGGGGAGGTGAAGAACAGGCAGGAATGCCTGTGTCACGCTTGGCTCATCGGTGATTTTTCTGGAAGTCGCAGTGCTGGGGATTTTAGGGTGCTTCTATGCGTTTGATGGATGAATGGCTGGGGTCCGAGGAGACGGGTGAGGCTTTTTCCCATTGTCTGCGCTGCCATCTGCCGCTGGCGGAAATTGACGCGCCGTGGTTAGTCAACAAGGAGTTTCATCGGGACGAGTGCGTGCTGGAATATGCGATTTGCCAGCCGTGCCGGGACGAGGTGGCGGATCAACTTTCGGAGGAGTCGAAGGAGTCGGTGAGAAAATTTCTAGAACAGGAGATCGACTGGGAGGAGCGGGTGAGAGAGTGCATGTTATTTCAGGATCTAACGGAGCGTTTCGGCACGTGCGTTTCCTGTCACACCCCGCGCGGAGAGCTGGAGGGATTTGGGATTTCCGCGTTGTTTGACTCGGATGGGCAATTGGTCACCGGGCCACTGCCGCTGCTAATTTGCCGGGACTGCATTGGGCGGATGACCGCATCTCTATCCGAATCTAGCCGTGAGGTGTGGCGGAAGTTTCTCGCAGAGCATTTCGCTGGCCCCTCGAATGATTCCGGCTTTCCAGGGTTACTTTGATGTCAGGCGTGACTCAGCGCTTCCTCGAAGGCGGCGATGATTTTTTCTATCGGTTCCAGTCCGCAGGAGACACGCAGCAGGTTTGCCGGGACGCCGCAACCTTCGGCCCATTCCAGTTCGGTGTAGTGGGCAAGCATGACGTAGGGGCAGACGAGGGTGAAAATCGTGCCGAAGCTCGGGCCTTTGCTCAGGCGCAGGGCATCATACACTTTGGGAGTTTTCTTCGGTGCCTTGATGACAAATGAGAGCAGTCCACCGAAGCCGCCGCCCTTTCGCATGATGGACTCGTAGTTTTCCCGATTGACTAAAGACGGGTGCCAAACTTCGGCGATGGATGGGTGATTTGAAAGCCACAGGGCGAGAGCGATGCCATTCGCGTTCACGGTTTTCATCCGCTCACGATAGCCATTGAGATTGGATAGCAGGATTTCGCCATCGCCGATGTAAAGCGGGGCGCAGTCCTTGGCATCCTCGCTGAGGCAGGCGCGGAGGGCTTCGGCGACGGGCGAGTCCGCACGCACGGAGGCCATGCCGGCCATCACATCGCCTTGGCCTGAAATCCATTTGGTCAAACTGCTAGTCACAATGTCCGCGTAGCGCAGTGCCTCGACGTTAAAGGGGCCGGTCGCGGAATCGTCCACGATAAGCGGGGTGCCACTCTCGGCGCAGGCTTTTGCGACGCGGATGATATCCACGGTGCGCAAGAGGGGATTGCTCGGGACCTCGGTGAAAACTCCGGCGAATTCACCTTGGCGGATTCGCATTAGGGCTTCATCGAATGATTCACCGACCGCCTCGTTCAGATAGACCACGCCATGCCCGAAGTGCTCTTGAACTTTCAAACAATCGACGTAAGGAAATTCTAACTGCAAAGTTTTTTTCCCTTCGCGTAATCCTGGTAAAGCTCGCAAGACCGAGGTGATGGCAGCCATGCCGCTGGCGAAAATGAAAGTATCTTCCGGGGTCGCACCGGTAAATTTAGATAGGGAGCGGGCGATGAGATGCGACTTCGAGCCCTTGCGCATGTTGCCATCGAGGAAATCTTGCGCCTGTCTGCTGCTCACTACTTCGCCCGTGTAGCGCCAGTAATAGTCCGCCTCCCGTTTTGCTTTGATAGGAACGACGAGGACTTGAAGGCCATGAAAACTGGTGATTCGCAGGGCGGTCTCTGCATGTCGTTCCACCCATCGATGGGCGCGTTGCACAGATTCGCGGGTGGGTAAAACGATCACGTCTTCATGTTCGCCCGCCACTTCCGCTTTTGCTGCTGCGAATAAACGCTCCACCACCGGATGTTTGAAAAACCGGGGATAGCCGGTTTGCATCCGCTTGGTGATTTTTTCACGTCCCTCTTCGTAGCCGATGATCGAGTCCCATGTGGGCAAGCAAACCGAACACGCATGAAGGGAATCTGGTAGCGGCTGCCCCAGATCCTCGTCTTGCCAGGCCGGGTTGGCTGCTAGGTCACGTGTCACCCCCCCTCCATGCCCCGCCACTGGAGGAAGGGCAAGTCGGAACAACTAAGAAGGGTGAACAAAATCGAGAGTGGCGATGAAACTCATATTTCACGAGCTTTTCAGAGCTGCCTCGAAGCAATTTCAGGCTGCAAATGAGCTGTCACCCGACATTTCGGTCCGGGAATCTTCCATTGGGGATGACAAAAAACACGGGGAAAATACCCGTGTCTGGAGGGGAATTACGCCCGGATGTCGATCATCGCCTTCTTGCGCCGAGACTCGATCCAGCGCTCGTATTGGGCGGAGGTCTTTTTCTTGTGCACGCGTTCTTCGAGCATCTGGCGCATCTTGTCATCCAATGGCGGTGGCGGACCGAAGGCGATTTTCGTCGGCTTGACGATGGTGAATCCCTGCGGGTCCATCAGCGGTCCAACAATTTTTCCAACAGTTGCCTCAAAAATAATCGCTGCAAACTCGGGGGATAGATCCGTGCGGGGGACGTTCTCTTGGACACCGCCTTTGTCGGCGAATGCGTCTTTGGAATTCGCTTTGGCGAGTTCGGCGAAGTCTTTGCCGTCGGCGAGCTGCTTTGCTAGATTTTCGGCGATGCCAAGCTGGGATTCAGGAGTGGCTAACGGATTGGACGGGTCGGCCGCCGGGATGAAAATTTTCTCGAAGGAAATGACATCCTTGGTCACATCACGGATCGTTAGCTTGACCTCGTTATATTCGTTTTGAATCTCGTTAGGCAATGGCGGCGGTGCGTCTGAAAACTGTTTGGAACGCATCGCTTGGACGACCATTTTATCATGGGTCATTTCGCGATAGCCTTCCATGGTCAGGCGGTTGCGTTTCAGTTCATCGCGGAATTTGCCTTCATCGCCGTTGTAGAGGTCGCGCACCTGGCGTTTGATTTCCTCGTCAATGATGCTCGGCTTGATGGATGCGCCTAATTGTTTGAACTCGTCCATGATGATTTCACGGTCGATGAGTTCTTGAATGATCGCGGTTTTCGCCTGTTTAAACTGCGCTTCAAACTGAGGGCCACGCCTCGGGAATTGCGCGGCCAATTGAGCGTAGCGCGGTGAGAGCATGAAGGAAACTTCGTTTTTTGTAATCACCTTGCCGTTTACTTTGGCGGCGATGCCATTGACCTCGATCGTGCCGGTCGGGCGGGTGGGTTGAGCAGGGGGCTGGGGAGCGGCTTGCTGAGCAAAAACCCTTGGAGAGGCGGTGAAAGTGCCAACCAGCATTGTGGCGAGGGCGAAACGCGAGATCATGGGAGTCATGTGAGGATCAGAAGTTTTGCAACATAGCAATTGCTTCCGCGAGCTTCCCTTGGAGACTCGCAGATTGCAAGCGGGGAAACCTGCGACCTTCGAGAAGAATGTAATCCCCATTTCGGTGAAGCATCAATCGCTGGCCCTGGATTTCCACGGAGGCGATGCCTTCGCTGGCTGCGAGCGACTTGATCCGGTTGATCTCGAGCAGTCTTGTCGCCGCTTCCGGAAGCCTGCCGAAGCGGTCACGCCAAGATTTTTCCAACGTGTCGATGGTGCGCAAGGTGCTTGCTTCGGAAAGCTCGCGGTAAGCGGTGATACGGAGTTTTGTCTCGGCCAGCCAAGAGGACGGAAGAAACGCAGGAAGCACCAGTTTCGGATCTTCGCGAGTGTAGGCCGCCTCGCTGAAGGCGATGAAATCTGCTTTAAAGGTGGTCTCCCCACGCGGCGCATCCTTTCTGCCCTTGAGGCGATCCACCGACTGGCGGAGGAGCTGGCAATAGAGGTCAAAGCCGATTTGCGAAATGTGACCGGACTGTTTGGTGCCGAGCAAATTCCCTGCACCTCGGATTTCGAGGTCTTTCATCGCGATCTTAAAACCCGAACCCAGCGCGGTGTATTCCTTGATCGCATTGATGCGTTTGCGGGCATCGCCCACGGTCATCATATCGCGGGGAAGCAATAGAATGGCGTAGGCTTTTTCCCCCGCACGCCCTACGCGGCCACGGAGTTGATAGAGATCTGCTAGGCCGAAGCGATCGGCGCGGTCGATAAGGATGGTGTTCGCATTCGGAATGTCGATTCCAGTCTCGATAATGGTGGTGGCTAACAAGACATCGGCGTCTCCCTTGACAAACGTGTGCATAACCACCTCGAGGTCGTCCTTATCCATCTGCCCGTGGCCGATGAGAACCCTCGCCTCGGGCACCAGCTCGCGGATTTTTGAAGCCATCATGTCGATAGTTTTCACTCGATTATGGAGGAAAAATACCTGACCACCCCGCTTCATTTCGCGGCGGATTGCATCGCGGATGACTCGTTCATCGTAGGCGCACACCGTGGTAGAAACCGGCACTCGGTTAGGCGGTGGTGTATCGATGGTGGACATGTCACGCGCCCCCATCAAAGCCATGTAAAGCGTCCGTGGAATCGGCGTGGCGGAGAGCGTGAGGACATCGACTTGTAGAAAGAGTTGTTTGAATTTTTCCTTATGCGCCACACCGAAACGCTGCTCTTCATCCACCACGACCAGCCCGAGATCCTTGAATTTCACATCGCCGGAAACCAGCCGGTGCGTGCCGATCACCAGATCCACCGAGCCATCTTCCAGGCCGGCAATGGTGCTTCGAATTTCACTCGCGGTGCGAAAACGATTCAGCAAATCGATGCGAATCGGATAGTCCGACATCCGCTCGCGGAAGGTGCGCCAATGTTGTTCTGCTAGGACGGTGGTGGGGACTAAAATCGCGACTTGTTTTCCGCTAGTGATCGCCTTGAATGCAGCACGAATGGCCACCTCGGTTTTTCCAAATCCCACATCCCCGCAAATCAGGCGATCCATCGGGCGCGGCGATTCGAGATCTAACTTTGTTTCATCGATCGCCCGGCGTTGATCCGTGGTTTCCGTATAATGAAAGGAGCGCTCAAATTCCCACATCCAACGCGAATCGGGCGGATGGGCGAAGCCTGCCTCCGATTGCCGTTCCGCTTGCACGCGCAAGAGCTGCGCGGCGTAATCGAGGATGGATTTTTCCGCCGATTTACGAGCGGTTTTCCATGCCGCGCTGCCGAGTTTGTTGAGCTCCGGGGTTTTTCCGCCCAGTCCGACATATTTTCCTACCAGATGCGCTTGTTCCAATGGGACTCCTAACAAGGCGCCATCGCGGTATTCCAAAACAAGTTCGTCGCCTTCATCTCCCTGTTGGATGCCTTTGAAGCGGCCAATTCCGTATTCATAATGCACTACCAAATCGCCCACTTCCATTTCATCAATGGACGCACGAGCCCGCGCAGCGCGAGCTTTTTCCATCAGGGACCGCCGCGGGCCGCCCGGAGTCCGATAACGACCGAACAGCTCGGATGACGAGAGAACTGCCAATTTTGAAACGGGAACCGTGAACCCTGCTAACAATTCTCCCCGCACCGCGAGCAGACCCAGATCGCGCTCCAAATCCTTGCCTGCCAGCTCGGCGAAGCGTTCCTCCTCGCCCTTGTTGCCGAACACCATCGCGGTGTCCCAGCCATCACGCTTCCAATCATTGAGCTGGCGGAAAAAATTCTCACGCCGCGATTCCTCCAGCACGAAATCCCCCGCCTCAAACGTCCCTAACGGACTGCCGAAACATGCTAGCGTAAAATCTTCCTCGCTGTTATACTCAGCCGCATTTTCAAGAATTCTAACGTCTGGACTCGAAATCTCCGCGCCGAACGAAATGATAAGGTCGTTTTTACGCCGATAATCGGCGACGGTGCCCTCGGTCGATGGCTCGGCTAACAAGATATCAGCTTCACTCAATTTCTGAGTCGATGCCTGCGAATCGAGATCGAACTCACGGATTGATTCGAGGTCCGTATCAAAAAACTCCAGCCGGAGGGGTTTGGCCGCTTGCCATGCGAAAAGATCCAGAATGCCGCCACGCACGGCGAACTGTCCGCGCGAGGCGACGGTGGGAACGCGCTCGTAACCGTGATCGGATAGAGATTTGGCGAGGTCTCCGGGATCAAGAGCCGCCCCGGGTTTTAGCGGAGTGCGGCTGGCGCGCAGGGCACCGGGGGAGGGGGCTTTGCCAGAAAACGCATCGCTGCCGCAGAGGATAACACAACTTTCGGAACGGGTGAGAATTTCTAACACCGAAAACCACTCTGCTGCGGACTCGGGATCGGCGATCGTGCCATCACCCGTTTCCACCGGCCCATCTGGCAGAACCAAACCCGTCACCCCCCATAACTCCAGCTCGGATGCCAAGCGCTCGCGATGGCGTGGCATGTCAGAAATCAACCATAACCGATTTTTTTTCAGATCCTTCGCCGCTTGCACCACCATGGCTGCTAGAAACGCATGCGAGGCTTCAGCGGAGTGATCGAGCACGACTTCTCGCTCACCTTTGGCCAGTGGGGCCAGGCGCGCAGCGAAGTCGGGTTGAGTCACGGAGCGGCGCAGCCAGTCGTGAGTGAGATCGTCCATGCGGGACACGCCGGAGCTTTAAACGGCTTCCACCCCTTCGCAAGTCACCAATGTGGTGATTTCGCCTCGACCTTTTCGTCAGCGGTGTTATCGCTCCCGTAGATGATGGACCAAGAACAGGACAAGCCGAATCCTCCCGTGACTCCTCTGCCGGATTTATCGCCGCCACCTCCGCCGCCGCCGTCGCCATTGAGCATGATGTCCGCGAATCGTCCGGTGCCCCTCGATTCCGAGAAAACGGTGGATGGGAAAATGAACTCCTCGACTCATGACGACGATGAGGATGTGCAGATTTCGGGATTCGCTCCGTTCAATACCCGGGCCACGGCAGCGGTGATTGATTGTATCGTTTCTTTTGGAATCACGATGACTCTAACATGGGTGCTGCCGGGGTTTGCCAGCAAGCTCGCGTGGCTCACCGGCATGGCCTATCTAATCGTTCGCGATTCGCTGCCGTTTTTGGGCGGGCAGAGCATTGGAAAAAAGGCCATGAAGATCAAAGCCGTGACCATGGATGATAAGTCCCTATCCGGAAACTGGGAGGCAGCGGTGCTTCGTAATTTAATCCTCGTGATCCCTCTCATGGGGCTCGTTGAAATCTTCATCCTACTCACCCGCGAGGACAAACCCGAGCGCGGCCGCCGCTTGGGCGATGAGTGGGCAAAGACCAAGGTGATCATTGCGCTTGAGCCGGCGAAGGGCGAAAAAGCCGATTGATTACCCGCTTTTCAAGTGCGGGTAGATTTGTCAGCCTTGGCGCATGGAAAGTTACGAGGTATTGAGAGAAGCGCTTCAAAAAACGAGTCCCAAGGCGGTGGCGGCGGAGTTAGGAGTGTCTTTATCACTGGTTTACAAGTGGGCGGAACAGCCAAGCGAGAACAGTCCGGGAAGTAAAAATCCGCTAGACCGCCTTCTTCAAATCATTGAACTGAGTGGGGACACGGGAATCGTCGAGTGGCTTTGTAGGCAGCAGCGAGGTCATTTTGTGAGGGACCCGCAAGTGAGTGAAAGGAAGATCGACCATGTGCTGCCCGCCACACAGGAAATCATTGGCCAGTTTTCTGATTTGTTAGCCCGCATCTCCAATGCGGCGGATGATCACTCGGTGAGTGCAAAGGAAGCAGATGAGATTCGGGAAATCTGGGACAAGCTCAAAAGCTACGCCGAGGGATTTGTCCGTGCCTGTGAAAATGGCGATTTCAAACACATGTCCCTCGTGCCTTCCGGTCGTAAGGCGACTTCGTAAGGCTTATGCTGGAGAGATGCCTAACACCAATCCTGCTGCGTGTTGGTTTCCTCCGGTGGTGGTGACGATTACACGGTCGAAACTTCCGGATTTGAGCGCCTCCACTGCGGCGATGATTTGTAATGCCGCAGATGCGCCCATCGCTTCACCGAGAATCCTGCGCGGCGACCAGCGCGGCCCGGTCCAGTCGATCCAAGCCGAGGTTTCCGCTTGGTCGTAGCGGGCGATGCCTGCGCGACCATCAATGAGAAGAGTCTGCCCGTCATCCACCACTCCAAGGCGCTGGCGGAGTTCTCTAGCAGCATCCATGCGTGAACGGCCTGCATAGCTAACAGGATCAGGCAAGTGTAGCAATTGGATCGGCCCCTCTCCGGGTTCCAGATAGATTGCTCCCGCGCCCTCAGCCGGGAGGTAGCGTTTCGAATAGAGGCAAAGTCCCTCCGCGCTCAGCCAGTCGATTTCCTCGCTCGCAACGATCAAGCAGGCATCGACATCGCCTCGCTCGATCCACTCGGCCGCGAGATCAATCCCGGTAAAAAATCCGCTGCTATCGGCGATGAGGCTGTCGTTAGGCGAACTGCTGCCGATCATTGCCGAGATGTGGCTGGAGGGCGCATTGAAGACGGTTTCAGGAAACAGGATCGGACTTGCCATCGCTGGATCTGCTAAAGCCTCGCCGAAGAACCGATTTGAATAATTCACACAGCCATTGATCAACGTGAAAATAACGCCCACCCGCAACTCTCCGGCGGCGATCGCTGCCAGCCGTGTTTCGCCGAGCGCTTCCATCACTGCGGCGGCGGCGAATTTCGAGATCGGACTGGCGCGGCGGAGTCGGGCAAATTTCGGAGTGGTGGCATTTTCGGCTGGGACTCGCAGGACAGGAGTTTGAATGAGAACCCCACGGGTGATTCGCTCTAGCAGGGATGGGTTCAGGCGCTCGCCTTTCGCGAGAGCATTCCTCGTCGCCGTCACGCCCCATCCTGCGGGAGAGACTGCGCCGCTGCCCGTGATGGTTAGATTCATACGGTTCCCTCCTCGCCGAAAATGAGTGTCGCATTTGCGCCGCCGAAGCCGAAGGAATTGGTGAGAACCTTTCGGACGCGAGTCTTGCGAGGTTTCCTAACAAGATCAAAGGTGCAGACAGGATCGGCTTCACGGACGTTGAGGCTGGCGGGTAGAAATTGCCCTTTCAGCGCCATGAGACTGATCACAGATTCCACCGCGCCCGCACCACCTAGCAGGTGGCCGATTGCGGATTTGGTGGAGCTGACTTTGATTCCTCCTACCGATTCGCCCGCCCAACGCTGGATGGCATGACCTTCCGCGATGTCGTTGAGCGGTGTGCCTGTTCCATGGGAGTTGATGTAGTCGATTTGTTCTGGAACGAGATTTGCGAGGGTGCATGCGGCCCGCATGGTCACGAACGCGGCATCGCCGAGAGGGTGGGGTTGCGTGAGATGATGGACGTCGGTGGCCGCGCCGTAACCCAGGATTTCCGCGATTACTTTTGCGCCGCGGGCTTTCGCCGAGCTACGTGATTCCACGATGACGAACCCCGCACCTTCGCCTAACGCAAGTCCATCGCGCGTCGCATCGAAGGGGCGGGGAATGCCGGAAAGGCTGAGCGCTTGGAGGGCATCAAAACCGGCGAAAACGAGTTGGCACAGCGCATCGTAGCCACCTGCTAGAACGATTTCCGCGCGACCGGAACGGACGAGATGGAGCGCGTGGCCAATTGCATTCGCCCCAGAGGCACAGGCGTTAGAAACGATTCGCATCGGTCCGTGGACGCCGAGGGCACGGGCCATGTCGGTCATCTGGCGCTGGGCTTGATAGGTTTCTACACGCTGGAGTTGGGAAGGACGTCGTGAGGGATTGGCGAGTGCTTGTTTATAATATTCCTCGCCGATGGGCATGGCTGCTGCCGAGGTGCCGATGATGATTGGCATTTCTCCACCTGATAGACCGGCCTCTGCCAATGCCTCGCGTGCGGCGAGCAAAGCCAAGCGAGTGCCACGATCCATGCGTTCCCAATTTTTGCGTGCTATTCCGAAATCTGGTGCGACATCGGGCAAATCGACTTGGCCCGCGGTGCCGACACGCTGTCGGGATACGTCGAAAAGCGTCACCGGGGAAAGCGCCATTCGTCCGGCTTGAAAACCCGCTGAGTTTTCCGCCCAATCTCGGCCCATCGGCGAGACGATTCCCGCGCCGGTCACCACCACGGGGCGCGGATTTTGGGGAAATGGGGAGTCGGAGGAGTAGGCCACGGGAAAACGGGATCAGATAAGGCTGGTCAGAGCGGGGTTCAGGTAGCTAGGCAGGCATGCGCACCTTGTCAAATGCCGTATCATCGTTGGTTAGATATCTCCCGCCGCTACGCCGCCCGTCCTGCGATTTTCGAGGGTGGGAAAACCGTGACGTTTGCGGACCTTAACGCGGGCCTTGCGCTGCTTCCGCAAGCAGTTTCGCCGGTGATGGCCCGCAGTGGCAGCGTGGATTTTTTTCTACAAATTCTCCGAGCATGGCGTGACGGACAAGCGGTGATTCCCGTCGAGCGCGATGCTCCAGAGCCCCAGCTCGAGCACGCGCCTCCCGCCGGAACTCGCCTCGTCAAGTACACTCCCGGGGCCAGCGGCATCCCGCGTGGGATTTTTTTCAATGGAGCCCAAGTCGCGGCTGACGGCGATCGTATCGTAACCGCGATGCGCCTAACACCGGACGTTCCGAACCTCGGAGTAATCTCGTTAGCGCATTCGTATGGATTTTCAAATGTCGTCTTGCCGCTGCTGCTGCATGGCGTGCCGGTACATCTCGCGCCCGTGCCCTTTCCGCGAGTCGTGGAGGAAATTTTCAAATGGCATGCATCTATCGTGGTGCCCGCCGTGCCTTCGATGTGGCGCGCATGGCATCGTGCGGGGATTCTAATCGGAGCACCGGTTAGGCTGGCGCTGTCTGCCGGTGCACCGCTTGCGCTCGCACTGGAGGTGGATGTATTCACCGCGTCGGGTTTGAAAATCCGCAATTTCTACGGTGCCAGCGAGTGCGGCGGAATTTCGCTCGATGACAGCGAAATACCGAGGGAATCCGCCGCCGACGTGGGCACGCCGTTACCAGGCGTGGTGGTATCTATCAGTGATAACGGACGCATTGTAGTGAAGAGTAATGGTGTGGCGTTCGGTTATGATTCGACGCGTGAGGATGATCGCTTGGGAGATCAAATCTATCAAACCCGCGACCTCGGTTTTTTTGACGGCAGAGGACGGCTCCATCTCACCGGAACTCTCGGCGGTGCCATCAACGTCGCCGGGCGGAAGATCAGCCCCGCGAAAGTGGAGGCCGCCATTCTCTCGACCGGGCTGGTGGAGCGGGTGAGAGTCTTCGGCACCTCAAGCAGCGACCCGGAGCGATTCGAAGAAATCTCAGCCGAGGTAAAAATGAAGTCGGGAGTGACCCTTGAGATTCTCAAGCAAGCCGCATCGGGAACGCTGCAAAACTGGGAGACACCGCGCCATTGGAAAATCGAAGCGTAGCGAATGTGCTCAACATGCGCGAGTCACTTCGCTGGGTCTCGACACGTGCCTAAGCCCCGCCGCGTCGCCAAAACCAAACCTCTGGTCAAATTCCCGCAGACAAACGCCATCTTCGATAGAGTCCACGAAATCAACGCTTTACCCGACATCGGGGGGCAACCGGTAAAGGGTTTCACGGAAGCTATCCTGCCGCGCATGAAGTTTTGTGGAATCTTTGCGAGGCGGATGCGGCTGTGGAGAATGGGTTTGAAACCCCTTTCACCGGCAGGGCATTTTTCGGTGCTTAATAGAAGAAAGGGGTTTCAAACCCCTTC
>JAYVNE010000136.1:0-13360 GCA_043758615.1 Akkermansiaceae bacterium | reverse complement strand
CCGGCAGGGCATTTTTCGGTGCTTAATAGAAGAAAGGGGTTTCAAACCCCTTCTCCTTATTACTCCAAAACCCACAAATTTTTATGCGCGTCAGTATAGATTCTTCCGGAGTCGCCATTGTGTCGGATCACCGATGGCAAAACCAAAGCCCGCATCGACGTGTTGTAAGGGGCCGAAAACCTGCTCACGGGCGAATCGCATGGCTTCGCGATGATGCAGCTCGAACTGGCACCGGTATCCGATTCCTAACTGCCGTTTCGCAGCTTCGCACGCGGCGATCATCTCGCGGCATTCCTTGGCGCTGTTTGCCATCGGCTTTTCACAGAAAACATGCTTGCCGGCCTTGGCCGCGCGGAGGGTGAATTCATGATGCATGCTGTTTGGCGGGACGATATAAACGACATGGATAGAAGGATCATCAATGATCTTATCGAAGCTTTCGTAAGAATAGACTTTGTCCTCAGCGAGTCCGTATTTTTCCCGCCACTTCACGCCTTTTTCCGGCGTGCCGGTAACAACCGCGGTGAGCTGGCTGTGGTTAGATTTTAATAGCGCGGGCGCGATCTGCATGGTGCTGAGCGAGCCCAATCCCACAAGTGCCCACCGGATTTTGTTGCGTGGGGGCAAAGATTCCTGGGCGCTGGCGGTCAAAGTGGCGAGGGATGCGCCGAGTGCGGTTTTCAAAAACGGACGCCGTGTGATATTCATAGCAGTATTAGAGGGAAATCTAGTGCCGTATCACTCGTGCCCACAAGCCTCCATTCATGCCGGGTGTTGCAAAACAGATTTACTATTTCTTGGGTTCTCTACCTGTGATACGTCTTGTGAATTTTCGAAAACTCCGCCGCATGCCCTTCCATTTTCGGCTTTGAGCTTTATTGGCATGTGGAAAATCTTTGTTAGGTATTTTGCAGCCTAAAAATGGACAGAGTTTGTCCCATCCATCACCTTTTGCTAAATCCATAACAACTAAACTATTTGGGCGATCTTTAAAGTAATCTAATACCTCTTCATTGTGGTCATTATAGCGTTTCAGATAGATCTCCTCATTCCCCGCAGGGCAACCCACGCCATATATCCACTTCCGCATAGGTGTTTCTTTGATGCCGAAATGTTTAACCTGACTTTTGATCCAAGATTCAGGCGTACGAATCAAAAGAATAAATTTGCTACCGGGGAATTTTGTATCGAGGTCTTTGTAAATGATTGGCCAAGGATTGTCTTGGAACGCATCGTATTTTTCCACCAGTGGATAGGCGATCGAGAGTACTTTATTTCCGATCTCTGGATCATGCCTTCCAGCGGCACCGGTGACTCGATAGCCCAATACTTTTAAGGCAGCGGAGAGGCTTGATGTTCCAGTTTTATGAAATCCTATACAGAATACTTTGGGTTTCATGGCGTGAATCTATATTTTGGTGAGTGGTGCCACGAAAGAGGTAGTGACTCATCGAGTTTGGCGACGGTGTGCTCGGTTGTAAATATTTTAGCAAGATCGGATTTCGAAATGGGGATGGTTGTAATGTGGCGTTTCTCTGATTTTGGTAATGCTGTGAAGTGAAATTTACAGTGACGTTGCAGGGTTTGCGCGAATCCGGCTTGATTTGTTAAGGTTTCCTAAATAATCTCTTTGGAGAAAGCAAAATGGTCAAGCGCCCTTCCAAAACCAAACGCAGCCATCCTCTGAAAAACCAGAGGCGCACTCGAGTTTCGTTCGCAGAAGTGCTGAGTTCCGCCAACCGGCGGGCGCATGAACAGGCCAACCGCAGGGGTGGGAAGCGTGGGTTAAAATCGGTGCGAGCCGCCATCGCTGCGACGGGCATAGAGGAGGAATGTGACTCTCCCGAGTGGCGGCAACGGCTGCTGCGTTGGGTTCTGGCGCTGGTGATCTTGCCGCTGTGCTGGGTGACGACTTGGACATTTCTCTCCAGGTTTTCACAGGCCACGGTCTATCAGGGTTTTTGGCAGACTGCGGAGTTCTGGTATTTTGCGACCGGGGCCTTGGTGATGGTCGGTTGGTTTTGGTCAGGCTTGTTACAGCCGTTCTTCCTCTACTTTTACGTGCTCGGTCATGAGCTGACGCATGCGATTTTTGTGCTGATCTATCAGGGGAAAGTAACGGACTTCCATGTGAGTTCCAATGGGGGTTACATCACGACTAACAAGACTAATCTCGTGATCGCGCTGTCGCCGTATTTCTTTCCTTTTTGGGCAGTCATCAGTGCTGGCTTGTATGCGCTCGTCCGATATTTTGCCGGGGTTTCAAACGAGTGGGATCGTGTGTTTTACGCGTTGATGGGCGTGACTTGGACGTTTCACATGATTTGGACTTTGTGGATGATTCCTCGCGATCAACCCGATCTCAAGGAAAACGGCACCTTTCTCTCGCTGGTGATCATTTATTTGGCGAATTTGTTAGTTTTGGTTGGGCTGTTGTGTGTGTCGATGGAATCGCCTCTACAAAATACTCTAGAGTTTGGGATGGAGTGGTTTCGCCACGCCGCGACGTGGGGCGACATGATTCTGCGTTGGGGACACCGTTGTGTGGTGAGTTTACAGGAGGCCGGTCGGTTCAACTGAGTTTGCTTTCCCGAAGGTGACGCGCATCCGCGCTTGCGGTCCGGGTTTTGCAAATTATCATCGACCCATGACGAACACGCCGAAAATCACTGCTTATCTCAAAACCTTTTGCGGCTGGAGCGAAGGAGTCCGCGCAATCATGCGGAAATATGAGCTGCCCTTCGAAGAGAAGGACATCATCAAAAACCCGGCCTTCCGCTGGGAAATGGAGCAGCGCAGCGGTCAATCACTTTCGCCCTGCGTGGAGATTGACGGCCACATTTTGCCAGACATCAGTGGTGAAGAAGTGGAAAAATGGCTAACGGATAACAATTACCTCACGCCGAGTGATGCCGCGCCGGATGCGCCGATCAACTCCTCATGCACCGATGAGCAGCACGTGGAAATGGCGATGGGCCGCTCGCCGGTCCCAGGGAAAATCCGGTTTATTGAGTGATTTTCCGAGTTTCCCGGTGAGGTAATGATTTTGCAGACAAATGCCTCCACTTGGGGCATTCTCATCTCTGAAGAATGAGTTCTCCCGCACTACAATGGAAGCAGTGGCTGGCCGAAAACGGTCCCCGATTGTTGTTGTTTGCGCGGGGCTGGAGCAATAGTCGCCATGATGCAGAGGACTTAGTGCAGGAAGCGATCCTGCGAATGTGGCATCACCAAGCGGAAAAAGGGGCGGTGCCACCGGATCTGCCGCTCGTTTTTTCGACGATCCGATTTTGCGGGCTTAATCATCACCGCAGTGAGTCGCGCCGCCGGAAACGCGAGGAATCCGTCATTTACCTGAACGATTTTAATGATGTCTGGCTGGACCCCGTGCTGGAGGAGGACGAAGAGGCGGTCATCTTGCGCGAGGCTGTGCAAAATCTTAGTCAAAAGCTCCGCGAAGTGGTGGTGATGAAATTTTGGGGTGGTCTAACGTTTTTACAAATATCCGAAACTCTTGCGATCTCGCCGAACACGGCAGCGTCGCGTTACCGTTACGCACTCGAACAACTGGCGCACGAACTGCGCCGCGTGAAGGAGGACCGCCGCCATGCAAATTGATGCGATCGAAGCCGCCCTCGCTCGCCTGATGCCACCGGCATTGAGTGAGGATTGCCAGTTCGAGATCGAAGCAATGCTCGATGAATTGGCCGGTCCGGAAATCGGCGAAGTGGTAAAAATGCCGCAACACAGTGCACGGCGCTGGATCACCGGTAGTGGAATCGCCGCTGCGGCAGCGGGCCTTCTTGCGATCGTTCCGTTTTTGAAAACCGCGCCGATTCAGACGACCGCAATCGCCTCAGCGGAGCCTTCCGGGCTGGTGCTGGTGGGTGAATCGGACCGCGTCGAGTCGATGACGGATGAAGGTTGGCGGGATTCCGACGGCTCCGCGATGCATGCCGTGCGCCTCAATGTGGTAGCGGAAAACAGCCTGCGCGACGAGGAAACCGGCATTGTCATGCAGGTTTCGGAGCCCCGCGAAGAACTCTTACTCACTCCGATCACTGCATTTTAACCATGAAGCTCAATTACATCGCCGCTCTGCTGCTGTTGATGCCGCCGCGTTTGGTAGCGGGTGAGCAAGCGGCTTCAGATGCTCAAAAAGCGCTGTCTAATCCGTCCAGCGCACCTCAAGCATGGCTTGGCTTGCGGGTGGCGAAGCCGGACCCGACGATCGCGGCCCAAGTTCCTGCACTCCCGCCGGGAATTGGTTTTTTGGTGAAATTCATCGACGATGGTAGCCCTGCCGAGTCCGCCGGCCTACAGGAACACGACTTGGTCTGGAAATTCGGGGATCAAATGTTGGTGAATGAGAGCCAACTCGCTGCCCTTTTGCGCCTCTCGAAGCCCGGCCAGGAGATCACTCTTGCGGCCTTCCGTGGCGGAAAACCGCTCGAGGTGAAGCTGAAACTGGGTGAGGCACCGCCGCTCAAGAGGCCGTTTTCCACTGAAATGGTAGAGGCAGCGATTCTTACCACCGATTTCACCAGCCCGATGCGCGTCGTCAACGTCGCGGAAAAAACGGCCACTTATTCCACTGAAGATGGGCGTGCTGAGGTGCAACGCGATGGAGCGACGGACAAGGTTCGTATCCAAAACCGTGCGAAAGAATGGATCTTTGAGGGCAGTTTGGCTCAGGGCGAATCACTCGATAAGGTGCCTGAAGACTGGCGCAGAAGGATTTGTGCTTTGCGCCGCGGCCTTGATCAGTCACTCAACGCCGACATGACACCCGCTCGCCAGCCCCGCCCTCGGGTGGTGCCTCCGTCCACGGGGAAACCGTGAATTTCTCAGTTTGGTAGATTTCTCATGGGATTGCCTTGCGTTTTTCCAATCGCCTTCCCATCTTCCGCCACATGCATCCTGACGTGGCGAAGCTGGTTGAGGCCGGTCGCATTCCTAAACCAGTCGGCGAGCGCCTTTCTCAATTGGCTCCCGGAAACTTTTGTATTCATAAATCCTTCGGTGCCGGTAAGGTGATCGACTGGGATCTTCCTGCAAAAAAAGTCACCATCGACTTCGAAAAGTCCACGGGTCAAACGATGGAGTTGCAGTTTGCGTTCCAAAAAACCGAGTGGATTCCCGCCGATGATTTTCGCGCCAAGAAAATCGAGCAGCTTGAGGAACTCCGCGCCCTTGCAAAAACCGATCCGCTTGCCCTCATGGTCCATCTGCTCGAAAGCCATGGCGGAAGCATGACCGGCGACGCGCTGGAAAAAGAACTTTCCGGTGCCGTCATTCCCGAGGCCGGATTTAAAAAATGGTGGGACGCTAATAAAAAAGCGCTCCGTGAAAGCCGCCTCGCCGTGGTTCCTCAAAAACGCACCGAAGCCATCGTGCTGCGTGTGGGCGACCGCACTCCTGCCCAATCGCTCGTCGCGGATTTCGAAGCCGCCCGCGATATCAAGGGAATGATTCGCGCACTGGAAGCGATCGCTGCCGATATCGGAGCGTTCGAAAATGATGTGGACTCTCTCAAGCGCCTGCTCAATGACATCGACGAAGGGGCGAAAAAAGCCGCCCGTGTCCAGTTAGGCCAAGCGCTGCAACTCGTTGCCGCGCGCGATGAAGTGATCGGATCATCCAAAGCTCTGGAGCTTGATCCTTCCGCAGTGCGTCTATCCGATCTTCTTCTATCAGCAGATCCGATCCGCCTTGCAGAAGAAGCCGGGGCTTTGCCATCCGGACGCCAGCGCGCTGTTTACGAAGCATTTCCGAATGCTTTCGCCGAGGATTGGGTTGGGAAAATTGTGCAGGTTTTCGATCGCGTCGGTGCCCGTGGGGTGACTGAAATTGCGCGTATTCTGCTAGAGCGTGGCGGCATGCCGGCTCTTGTCACTCACCTTCGTTCGGCGATTGCCCGGCGTGCTCTCGGACCCGATGCGCTCATCTGGGTTTGCCGCGAGCGGAAGGGCCCTGCCTTGGAAGTTTTCAGCGCGGATGTCGGCGCTTCAGTTCTGAATTTGTTGGAAAACGACCATCTATCAGACGGTCCCCGCAAAACCTCACGCCTCCAGTCCCTACTGGGTGATGATAAGTCTCTCCTAACCGATTTGGTGGGGATCATGGACATCAACGAGTCGCGGAATTTTGCCCGCCGTTTGTTGGATTGTCCGGTCTTCGGTGAGCTGGAGAAAAAATCGCTCATGGCGCGGATCATCAGGGTTCGCCCGGAAACCGCCGAGCTTGTGAGTGGCGTAAATAGCAAACGCCCTGACGAAATTCTGCTAGTGTCGTGGGAAAGCCTCGAGAAAAAGAAGGCCGAACTTGACGATCTCATCCGCAACAAGATCCCGCAAAATCTCAATGATGTGAAAATCGCCCGCTCTTACGGCGACCTTCGCGAGAATTTCGAATACAAGTCTGCCAAGGATCTCGAAAAATATTTGGCACACCGCCGCAACGCGCTTGAGAAGGAAATTAGCAACTCCCGCGGCACGGATTTCAAGGGCTCAGATGCTAGCAAGGTTAATATCGGCACCATCGTCACTCTAACGGATGCTGCCGGTAAGGAAATCGTCATGACCGTGCTCGGCGCATGGGATTCCATCCCGGAGACCAAAATGGTTTCTTATCTATCGGAAGTCGGGAAGGCTCTCGTCGGTCGCGAACCGGGCGAGACCGTGCAAGTGCGTGACGAAGTCTCAGAAGCGATGGAAACCCTGACGATTCGCTCGATCCGGCCCTTCAATCCCTGAAAGTTTCAAAACCCTCCTTACCTAACAAAAAAGAAAACATTATGGACTATACCACCATTGTTGAAATCCGCGGACGCGAAGTCATTGATTCCCGTGGCAATCCTACCGTCGAAGTTGATGTGCATCTCGAAGGCGGTGCCATCGGCCGGGCCGCAGTGCCATCCGGTGCTTCGACCGGCGAGAACGAAGCTGTTGAACTCCGCGATGGAGACAAGTCACGTTATCTCGGAAAAGGCGTGCTCAAGGCTGTTGAAAACGTCAACGCCGTCCTCGCCCCTGCGCTGTTAGGCTACTGCGCCACTGAACAAGCTTCCATCGATGCCGCCATGCTCGCGCTCGACGGCTCCTCCACCAAAAAAGTTCTCGGAGCGAACGCCATCCTCGGCGTTTCCCTCGCGGTTGCCAAGGCAGCGGCGTCTCAACTCGGCGTGCCACTTTATAAATACCTCGGTGGCCCTAACGCCAAGGTGCTTCCTGTGCCCATGATGAACATCATCAACGGCGGTGCTCACTCCGATGCTCCGATTGACTTCCAGGAATTCATGATCGTGCCAATCGGTGCTCCGACTTTCCGCGAAGCCGTCCGCTACGGTGCCGAAGTTTTCCACGCCCTCAAATCCGTCCTCCACGATCGCGGTCTTTCCACTGCTGTCGGCGACGAAGGTGGTTTCGCCCCGAAACTCGCCGGTGCGGAAGACGCTCTGAGCGTGATCGCCCTCGCCGTTGAAAAGGCTGGCTACAAGCTCGGCGTCGATATCGCCATCGCCCTCGATGCAGCTTCTTCCGAATTTTTCGATGCCAAGCAAAACGCCTACGTCTTCAAAAAGTCCGATGGCTCCGTGAAAACCGCTGAAGAACTGGTCGAATATTACGCGGGTCTTCAGAAGAACTACCCGATCATCTCCATCGAAGATGGTTGTGCCGAAAACGATTGGGACGGTTGGAAAATCCTCACCGACAAGCTCGGCAAGACTACTCAAATCGTCGGCGATGACCTTTTCGTCACCAACGTCGATTTCCTCAGCAAAGGCATCAAGCTCGGTGTTGCCAACTCGATCCTCGTCAAGGTCAACCAAATCGGTTCCCTCACCGAGACCTTCGATGCCGTGGAACTCGCCAAGGAAAATGGTTACACCTCCGTCCTCAGCCACCGCTCCGGCGAAACGGAAGACAGCACCATCGCCGATCTCGCCGTCGCCACCAATTGCGGGCAAATCAAGACGGGCTCCATGAGCCGCTCCGACCGTGTTGCGAAATACAACCAGCTTCTGCGGATCGAAGAAGAGCTCGGTGATGACGCCGTCTTCGGCATTAAAAAGCTCAAAGTGCTCAACAAATAAGGTGATACAGGCATTCCTGCCTGTTCTCCTTGAATCAATAACGGCGGATCTCGACAGGGTTCCGCCGTTTTCATCTGAAAAAAAGCCTTTCACCAAGTCTCCTCTGGACTTCACTTCCGCCGATAGCTAAACCCCTTGATAAGCGCTTCAAACGATTTATCAGTATGCAACCCATGGCTTCCCCGAAAAAATGCCGTTGATTTCCCGATCGCTCCCTGCCCTTGAGTCATGGCGATCGTGTTTCGTCGCGGTGTGCTTACTTATATTCTCCAACGGTGTCCAAGCCGCGAATCCGATCGCGCCTTCTGGTTTGCGCGGTGCCGTGACGGCAGCCACTGCCTTAAGTTTGATTTGGGATGATAACTCCACGACAGAGACCCACTTTCAAATAGCCTATACTGATAATGGCTCCAACCAGACCCCGATCTCTCTGACTGCTGCCGACGCGGGAGGCTCCACTGCGGGAGTTGGAATCGTGAGTGTGAATCTCTCTTCTCTAACTGCGGGGCATACCTATACTTTTAAAATTCGTGCTTATACAACAAGCACCTCGAACGCATCCGCTTACAGCAATACCATCACGGTCGTAACGAACGACTTTGATCCACCTAACATGGTGGATGCAACGACACAGACGAATGGCTCCATTCTGGTGCGCTGGGTGGACAACGCTATTACTGAGGGCGGTTATTTCGTCGAGTATCGAGCACTGCCCTCGGGGACATTTTCAGTTGCGGGATCAACCGCTGCAAATTTCACAGGCTTTTTCCTCGGTAACTTGATTCCTGCAACTTCCTATGAATTCCGGGTGCGTGGTTTTAAAGGAACAGCGGCCAGTCCTACATCCACCACTGCTTATTCTGTGCTCGCCACCGCCACCACTCCATCGACCTTGCTTGCGCCCACGAGTCTCGTGGTATCAGCGATCTCACCTGCTGAGAGCTCAGTGAAATTTGTCTTTAATGATAACACGGCGCTTAATACCGGTTATGAATTTGAGTATCGGCTCAGTGGAGTGGGAACGTTTGTTTTCCTCGCTGACGCTGGCGATTTTGCTAGTATCAGTGGCTCTGGATTACTTTCTCCGGGGACGGCTTATGATTTTCAATGCCGTGCTTTTTATTCTAACGGTACCACTCGCACCTATTCCGGATATTCCAATACCGCCTCCTTGACCACGCCTTTCAATGCGCCGACGGGGGCTGCCTCAACGGCGAGCTCCGAAAGTCAGGTGAATTTAACGTGGGTCGATAATTCACAAGCCGAAGGCGGAGTGGCCATCTACTATCGTATCAGCGGAAGCGCGAGTTACGTTCTCTACAATTATGCAGCGACGAATGCGACTTCCTTCTCAGTCACCGGGCTAAGCCCCGGAACCGCTTACGACTTCCAAGTTGCTGCCGCTGCCCAGCGTTCAGCGCCGGGAACATCGATCATCGTCGAGTCCGCTCGCAGCAATACCACATCGGTGACGACGAAGGACATATTCACCAGCCGGACCTATCAGCCGATCACTCTGGGGGTCGCGTTTTCCTATCAGGCTGCGGTCACGACCGGTTTCGCACGCAGTTCCTGGAGCATCACTGGATTGCCTGCCGGTCTAACATTTAATAGCACCACAGGCGTCGCCTCCGGAGTGCCCACGGTCACCGGTGTTTTCACATGTCCCATGATGGCGACTTTTGCAAACGGCTGGACGACTAACAGCTCGTTGACTTTGCGCATCGTTCGGGGTGCTGCGGTTCCAGTGGTCGGTGGCACCATCTTCGGGCAAACTCTGCTGGCAGGCGGAAATGTGTCGATCCCGCTGGCCGGCAAGTTCGCCGATCCAGACTCCGAGTCCGCCGTGCGGGTGACGACGAATTTGGGAGTGATGGACTTCATCCTCTACAACACCGCGACGCCGCAGACGGTGGCGAATTTCCTTGGCTACGTGAATAATGTCAGTAGCAGCGGCAATTATAACGGTTCTGTATTTCATCGCTCGGTTTCGGGATTCATTGTGCAGGGCGGGGCTTTCAAAACGCTGTCTGCACCCAATAATTTTTCTGTCACTACCACCACCGCTTCTCCGGCGAACGAGCCGGGAATTTCCAATCTGCGCGGGACGGTCGCGATGGCGAAACTCGGAAGCGATCCTAACAGCGCGACCGATCAATTTTTTGTGAACCTCGCCGACAACAGCGGCAATCTGGACAATCAGAACGGTGGCTTTACCGCGTTTGCTAGAGTCGCGGGGAATGGCATGGCCGTCGCGGATGCCATCGCTGGACTGCCGAATGCGACTTACAATGTGAATCTGGGCGGAACTGCTTCAAGTATGGAAAACTGGCCTCTCACCAGCGCCAGTGCGGCCATGGATATTTCCAAAGTCGTCGTCATCACTTCCGCGGCCCCTGTCGCAGTGCTTAGCCACAGCGTGACAGGCAACACCAATTCCAGTGCTGTTAGCGCATCGGTTAGTGGCGGAAACCTACAAATCAATGGCCTCGTTGGAGGCCAAAGCAACGTGACCGTGACCGCCACCGATCTGGATGGAAATGCCGTGTCACAAACGTTTTCGGTAACCGTCAATCAATCGCCCACGTTCACGAGTCCGGCACCCACGGCCACCAGTGATGCGGGCATCGCATACAACTTCCCCTGCACCGCGGGTGGATTTCCTGCGCCATCATTTACAATTTCGTCAGGAGCTTTGCCAACAGGGCTGGTGATCAACAGCAGCGGAGTCATTTTCGGCACTCCCAGTGTTGCGGGTGTTTTCACGGGAATCATCACCGCAACTAACAGTATTGGCACGGCGACACAGAACTTCACCATCACCATTTATTCCACGCTTGCGAATTGGGCAGCGGGTCAGAACCTTTTCGGAGCCGACGCCCTTTCCAATGCGGACCCCGATCACGATGGCCGCCGCAACCTCGAAGAATTCGCATTTTTTACCAATCCGAACGTTTCTAACACCACCCAGATTCCTTCATTCGCGCTCGCTGCGGTGTCCACCGTTAAATACGGAGAAATCACTTTCCCTGTGCGGAAATTTGCTCCCAGTCTAACATACACCGTGGAGACTTCAGACTCATTAAGCGCCGGCGCGTGGTTCACCCGTTGGACATCATCCGAGGGATTCGGTGTTGCGGCCGTCACTTCGGCGTTGGATCAGGCGGACCGCACGATCATCACGGTGCGTGACTCGGTGTCATCTGCTTCGGCCAGCCGTCGATTCATGCGGGTAAAAATCGCGGGTCAGTGAAGCCTGATCCAGACTCTGCCGAGCGATATCTATCAAACACTTGCTAGATTCTTCGGGTCATCGTTTCCCCCTCAATCAGGCCGGAATGTCAGGGAGTGGGGCATTTACGTTTTTTTTACGCTTTCGCCCCGTGCCTTAACTACGCGGAGCGCATTTCCGTGGCATCTTGAGATCACCAACAGCCGACCTCATGATCGACCTCATCTACATCGCCGTCACCATCGGCTTTTTCGTTCTCGGCGCGCTCTATGCCCGGTTTTGCGAAACGCTCTAACTTTTAAAAAACATGGAAACTCTAATCGTCGGCATCATCGCCCTATTGCTTATCGGCTACCTCATCATCGCCATGATCCACCCGGAAAAATTCTAACTTACGCCCATGCATACGAACGACTGGCTCCAACTCGCGCTCTTTATCGGGCTGCTCGCGCTGATCACCAAACCCATCGGCATCTATCTGACCAAGGTGCTCGATCCAAAAGGGAAAACCTGGCTCGATCCGTTCATCCGGCCGTTTGAAAAAATCACCTATCGCTTGATGGGCGTGGATGCCTCCAAGGAACACGGATGGAAAGGCTACACTGTCGCCATGCTGGTCTTCAGCGCGGTGGGCGTGCTTTTTACTTATGCGATTCTCCGTCTGCAAAATATCCTGCCGCTCAATCCGCAAGGCTTGCCAGGTCTGAGTCCGGCGCTCGCCTTTAACACCGCTGTTAGTTTCACCACCAATACAAACTGGCAGAGCTACGGCGGCGAGGCGACGATGTCCTATTTCTCACAGATGGTCGCGCTGACCATCCATAACTTCACCTCCGCCGCGGTCGGCATTGCCATCGCAGCCGCTCTGGTCCGCAGCGTCTCGCGGCACTCGGTCACCACGCTTGGAAACTTCTGGGTCGATCTGATCCGCACCACCTACTATCTGTTATTGCCGCTTTGCCTCGTCTTCGCAGTATTTCTCGTTTCCCAAGGCACGATCCAGAATTTCAAGGCTTACGACACCGCGAAACTCGTGGAACCGATGGGAGAAGTCACCACGCAAACCATCGCCCAAGGCCCGATGGCCTCGCAGTCTGCGATCAAGATGTTAGGAACCAACGGCGGCGGATACACCAATGCCAACGCCGCCCAGCCGTTTGAAAATCCCACGCCTCTATCGAATTTTGTCCAGATGCTTTCGATCTTCGCCATCGGCAGCGGACTGACCTGGTATCTCGGGAAATCCACGAAAAATCAGGCCCATGGCTGGTCGATCTGGACCGCGATGATGATTCTTTTTACCACTGGAGTGCTCGCTTGCTGGTGGGCAGAAGCCCATGGAAATCCGATCCACCAGGCCCTCGGAATCGCAGCTACAGACGGCAATATGGAAGGTAAGGAAGTCCGCTTCGGCATCTTCAACTCTTCGCTCTTCGCCACCATCACCACCGCCGCATCATGCGGTGCGGTCAACTCGATGCATGACTCCTTCACCGCCATTGGTGGATTGGTTCCGCTATTCATGATTGAATTGGGAGAAGTCGTCATCGGCGGTGTCGGCGCGGGGCTCTACGGCATGTTAGTCTTTGTGGTGCTCGCTGTGTTCATCGCCGGGCTGATGGTCGGCCGGACTCCAGAATACCTCGGGAAAAAGATCCAAGCATTCGATGTGAAAATGTCGATGCTCGCCCTGCTCGTCCTTACCGCCAGCATCCTCGGCTTCACCGCATGGGCTTCTGTTAGCACTTGGGGACAAGCCGGACTCAACAACGCCGGTCCCCATGGATTCAGCGAAATTCTTTACGCCTACAGTTCCGCCACCGGCAACAACGGCAGCGCCTTCGCCGGTCTAACTGCCAACCCCGCCGACGGCAATCCGCACTACAACGTCACCCTCGGGATGGCCATGTTAATCGGTCGTTTCCTCATGATCATCCCACGGCATTTTCTTTTTGAAGGGAATATCCGCATAGGTTCCTGATTTCGAAAAAATCCTAGACAAACCTCCCCGATTCGACTCTGGTGGGGTTGGA
>JAYVNE010000135.1:0-34901 GCA_043758615.1 Akkermansiaceae bacterium | reverse complement strand
ATTTTCTTGGAGATTTGCCTTGGGCGTAGCGGCTGAAAAATGCCCGGTGATATTCCTCCACATAGGTGTCCCGGTGCCAACCCGGCTCTAACATTTTCGCGATATAGCATTCCAGCCATTCATCTGCATCGTATGCATCGGATTCTGTTACCTGAGAGAAAAGTTCGGAGGAGAGTTTGAAATTCAGGGTGTTTTCGCCGGCTTTGAGAAACTGGTGATAGTGAATTTCCCGTTGGCCCCAATACTGCGCCTGCTCGCGGAGGATGTCGCCGCGCGCATTCAACGGCTGATAGGTGGAGCGCCAAAGGATGCTGCCTGGGTGAGGATTCCGAGGAGGCATAAAATGATCCACCACCCCGTAATCGCGCCGGAGCGCCGCGCGATCGTAATACCAATGCACCGGCATGGCCAAAGCATCCGCCGCCAGTGCTCCTTCATATCCTGCTAACAATCGACTCATCCAGATTTATTTAATCCGGCTTTTGGTCTCCGCAACTGTGCAATGGCTAAATCAGACGGTTCACCCTTGCGTGACGAGCCCTCCGCGCCAAGGTTAAAGCATCCCCATGACAATCCACACGCTCCAACAGGAACAGCGACTGCCTATCACGCTCGAAGCCGCATGGGAATTTTTCTCGTCGCCGCGCAATCTCGATGAGATCACACCGGGCGATTTAGGTTTTAAAATTGTGAGTTTGCCGGGTGAAAAAATGTATGAGGGGCAGATCATTACCTACAAAGTGATGATTTTTCTTGGTATCTGGGTGCCTTGGGTCACCGAGATCAAGTCGGTGGATGAGGGGCATTCGTTTGTCGATGAGCAGCGCTTCGGGCCCTACAAATTCTGGCATCACCGCCACACATTCGAGGCGATCCCCGGCGGTGTTTTAATGCGAGATCTCGTCCACTACGGCCTCGGCTACGGCCCATTTGGAGCGATTGCCCACGCGGTTTTTGTGGGGGCGCAATTGCGATCCATATTCGGATTCAGGCAAAAGGAGCTAGCGCGGAAGTTCGGCACGCTCTGATAGAGTTCAGGGAATCGCTAACAGCGACTCATCCCAATCCTTCCAAACCGGATCCAGGTTCTTCGCCCGGAGCATCTCAGCCACTTCCGCCGGACTGCGGGTATCGTGGATTTGAAATTGCTCAGTGGCCTTTTCGAAGCCGGATTTCCCCTCCATCTCCACGCGGCGGCCTTTCACTGTTAGGTGCAGGTCGTCGCTGCCGGCGCCTGTGTAACCACCCGGCTCCGTGCGTGCTCCCGCAGACATGTGGGTGACTCCGAGCGTCACAATTGCATCCCGCAACGACGCAGGCTCACGGGTTGAAACCACGATGCCCACTTGGGGAAATAAAATTCTAAAAACGGCGATGAGTCTCACGAATGCCTCATCAGGTAGATATAACTCCGGGTCAGGTGCATACTCATAGTTTCCGGCATAGGGACGCATGCGTGGGAAAGCGACGGTGTATTGGGCTTTCCATCCGTGCTTGTAAAGATACTCGAGGTGGGCGCAGATCGCCAATGCTTCGTGTTTCCAATTGGCTAGACCAAACAAGGCACCGATCCCTATCCGCCTGAAGCCACCGGCATACGCGCGCTCAGGACAATTCAGGCGCCAATCGAAATTTTTCTTTGGCCCAGCCGTGTGCAGCTTCTGATAGGTTTCGCGATGATAGGTTTCCTGATAGACTACCAGTCCTTCCGCTCCGTGGCCGACGATTTCGGCGTATTGATCGTCCTCCATCGGCCCGACTTCTAATGCCAGCGTAGGGATGAACACCTTCAACGCATCGAGGCATTCTTGGAGATAACCTTCGGAAACAAACTTCGGATGCTCCCCAGCGACGAGCAGCACATTTCGAAAGCCCAAGCCGTGCAGATGCTTTGCCTCGCGCACTACTTGATCCACGGTCAGCGTGGTCCGAAAAATCCCTGCATCGCGAGAAAACCCGCAATAGCTGCAATTGTTCACGCACTCGTTGGAAACATAAAGCGGCGCGAACAGCCGCATGGTCCGGCCGAAATGCCGCCGCGTTGTCTCTTGGCTGCGGCGGGCGAGCAACTCCAAGGAGCCTCCGGTTTCCTCGGAGATAAGCTGCTGGAAGCGCCGCATCAAGGGCGTCGGGCACTTCATAAGTTCTGGAAAAACATCCGCAAAAGCCATTTCGGGCGGAACATGCAGCTTCATACGCCCCGCGTCAAAGCTGGTTTCTCAATACGGACTGCGAAATTCACTCCCTGATATTAATTTTCTCGGCACTGTGCGAACGCCGCGTTTTACCAGAAAATGCGTGCACCTGCCGCCGGATCATGGTTTCAAGCGGTGAGTGAATGGACGTGCCGCGCAACTCGACGGGCTAAGGGCGATTGCGATGATAGCGATCGCTTGGGACCATTGGTGTCCACCCACGTGGCCACGAATTTTTCCGTTTGAGATCTTTCTGTTCTTTTTCCTCGTCCTAACAGGCTATTTAATCACCGGTTCGCTCCTGCGCGAGCGTGACCGCAGCGAGGCGCGGGGCGGATCTTGGAAGCGTGAGGCATTGAAAAACTATCAGATCCGGCGCGGCTTGCGGATTCTCGCTCCGTATTATGCAGCGCTGACATTGGCGTGGATCGTCCGGGCTCCGGATGTGCTAGGCGCGAACATTGTCTGGTATATAATGCACATATCTAACATTCACATGGCGTTTCTCGGATACTGGCCGGCTGGCACCAATCATTTTTGGTCGCTCGCGATGCAACAGCAGTTCTATCTGATATGGCCTTTTGTGATTTGGTTTCTGCCCCGCCGCTGGCTGGTGGTGGCGGTGGTGATTTTCTCCACGTTAGGGCCCTTGGCGCGATTTTACCACGATAGCTTACAGGCTTGGGTGGCATGGCCGCAGGTGCTCACCTGGGCATCGCTCGATTACTTCGGGATCGGCAGTTTGTTAGCGCTGGCAGTGCATCGAGGGATGTCTTTGCAGAGTCCGGGACTGCGGTGGATCTCGTGGACCGCATTTCTCGGCTATCTCGCTGTGTTCGGTGCACATGCCATGGGATGGCAGACTTTCGGGCTTCGCTCGTTTCAACAGACACTGTTGTCCATCGCGCTTTGCGGATTCATCGCGGCAGGAACTATCGGATTTTCAGGGATTACAAAACGCATCTTGGAACATCGCGTGTTGCAGCGGATTGGTCAGGTTTCCTACGGAATCTATCTATTTCATAACCTGGCACCGCTGGTGACGGGCAAGTTGATGTGGTTCCTCTGGAACGGATCGTGCGAAACCGGAGTGGGTGCGGTTTTCCGGATCGCCATCTATGCAGCAGTCACTTGGGGGCTGGCCCTAGCGTCGTGGCGCTGGATCGAACAGCCGCTGCAAGAAGTCCGCGCGAAACTCACGCATCCCAGAGAATGATATTTAACTGATTGATGCTCAGCGTAATGCAGAATCCGTAAATGCTTGAAATTTAGTATAAAACAAGCACTATTCGCGCCCACCTGCAAAATCCTAGGATCGCACCCACCCTATTTTTCATCCTGACTCACCATGGCTTCTTCTTTCCTTCCTAAACCGTTCGCTCACAATTACGAAATCGCTCCCGAGTATGCCAAAAGCGCCGTGTATTTCTCCTGCGAGTTCGCGATCGATCAAAGCTTCAAGATCTATTCAGGCGGCCTTGGCTTCCTCGCCGGTTCGCACATGCGGTCTGCCGCTGCGATCCGCCAAAACCTTTGCGGCATCGGTATTCTCTGGACCTACGGCTACTACAATCAGGCCCGTGGAGAAGACCGCGAGCTGGCGGTTCAATTTCGCAAAAAGGAATACGCCTTCATGCAAGACACCGGCATCCGATTCACGGTGCCCGTCCACGGCCACCCTGTCTGGGTGAAGGCGATGTATCTGCCGGGCGATATTTTCAACACAGTGCCGATGTTTTTCCTCAGCACCGATGTGGAGGAAAATGACGATCTTTCTCGGGCGATTACCCATCGCCTTTACGACCAAGATCACCTTCGCCGAATCGCTCAATACATTATTCTAGGTGCCGGTGGCGCGCGTCTGCTAGACGAACTCGGCGTCGATCCAGAGATCTGGCATCTCAACGAAGCGCACGGGCTGTCCGCCGCTTTCCATCTTTACTCGAAGCACCAAAGCCTTGAGGAAGTGAAAAAACGCCTCGTCTTCACCACCCACACGCCGGAAGAAGCGGGAAATGAAAAACACGGCTTCCATCTGTTGCGCGATTTTTCGTTTTTTGGAAACGTGCCGGAAGAAGAAGTCCGCACGATCACTGGGATTGACGGCGAAGAATTCAATCACTCCCTCGCCGCTCTCCGTCTCGCCCGCATCGCCAATGGCGTTTCAAAACTCCACGGTGAAGTATCCCGCCAGATGTGGAAGGATTCACCTAACATTTGTGAGATCACGCACGTCACCAACGCCCAAAATAAGAAGTATTGGGCGGATCACGGTCTTGAGCACGCCCGTCTCCGTGGCGACATCGAAGAATTGAAACACCGCAAGCGCGAGCTCAAGGAGCGCTTGTTCCGTGTGGTGGCAGACCAAACGGGGAAACTTTTCAAACCGGACGTTCTAACGGTCGTCTGGGCCCGGCGTTTCGCGGGCTACAAGCGGCCCGATCTCATCGCCCGCGATATGCGCTTGTTCCGCGAATTACTCCATAACAACGAGCGGCCCGTGCAAGTAATCTGGGCAGGCAAACCCTATCCATTTGATTACTCGGCGATCGACACCTTCAATCATTTAATCCGCCTCACCAAAGACTATCCTAATGCCACGGTGCTAGTCGGCTACGAGTTAGAGCTTTCCCGTTTCCTGAAAAATGGCTCCGACGTCTGGCTGAATAATCCCGTTGTCACCCGTGAGGCATCGGGCACCTCTGGCATGACTGCTGCGATGAATGCCTCGGTCAACCTCTCCACCTACGATGGCTGGGTCTGCGAATTCGCCAAGGATGGGGAAAACTCCTTCATCGTGCCGCCCGCCGATCCATCACTTAGTGCGGAAGATCGCGACCGTCACGATCTGTTAGAAACCCACAAGGCACTCACCCAGCGAATTCTTCCTCTTTATTATGATCGCCCAGACGATTGGTTCAAGCTCGTGCTCAATTCAATGAACGATGTAGTCCCCTTCTTCGATGCCGACCGCATGGCGGACGAGTATTATAAGAAGATCTACGTGTGAGTTTTAGCAGGATGTGAATTGACGATTGATGGACGCGCCCCGACCCTCAGACCGCTCATGAATCCTCCACCACACGACTGGCTCCCCTCTCTGATTTCCCTGCTCGGCGCGGGTAAAATCACCACTGAGGAACAAACCATCGTCGAGCATTCCACCGACAAGTGGTCTGCCAGTCATCCGCCCGATGTGGTCGTCTTCGCGGAATCCACGGCGGATGTTTCAGCAGTTCTATCATTTTCAAACGAGCGGAAAATCGCGGTGACCACGCGCGGTGCTGGAGTTGGCTACGTCGGAGGCTGCGTGCCGGTGCATGGAGGAATTGTTCTCTCCACCGCGCGGATGAATCGAATTCTCGGAATCTATCCGGAGGACGGAGTCGCCATCGTGCAGCCCGGCGTCATCACAAGGACGCTTCAGGAAGCTGCCCATGCCGTCGGATGGGAATACCCGCCGGACCCTGCTTCGCTCAAGGAATGTTCTCTCGGCGGAAACATCGCCACCAATGCCGGCGGCCCGCGTTGTTTGAAATACGGCGTCACTCGCAGCTATGTGCTCGGGCTGGAAGTCGTTTTAGCTAACGGAAAAATCCTACGCACGGGCGGGCGTTTGCATAAAAACAAAACCGGCTTCGATTTGATCGGGCTTTTCACGGGTTCGGAGGGAATGTTAGGAATTGTCACAGAGGCCACGCTCCGCCTGATCCCGAAACCCGCCAGCCGTGGCATGCTCGCTGCCATTTTCCCGGACTACGCACTCGCCGCCGCCGCGGTGCAGGCGATCCTCAATGCAGGGCACCTTCCCTCCGCGCTTGAAATCACCGATGCCTTCACCCTCGACGCCGCACGAAAACGCCTCGGCGCAGAAGTTTTTCCACCTGGAAATGCCCACCTCATCGTCGAGATCGACGGACGCCACGCCGCCGTTACCTCCGAGCTGGAAGAACTCTATCAACTGCTAAACTCCCTCGGTGCCACGTTCATCGAGCGAGCACCGGACGAAGCCTCCTGCGAGCGGATTTGGAAACTGCGCCGGGAGTTTTCCTATTCCCTGCGCGATACCGGCCTAACAAAGCTCAACGAGGACATCGTCGTCCCCCGCTCAAAGCTCGTGGAGCTGGTCACCTTTGCCCGTCAGTTAGAATTGGAAACAGGCATTCCCATCGCTTGCTTCGGCCACGCCGGGGATGGCAATATCCACACCAATCTAATGGTAAAGGATTACACCGATCCAGAGACCCGCGACCGCGCCGATGCAGCGCTCGATTTGTTATTCACTTGGGTTCTCAAACAAGGCGGCGCAATCACCGGCGAGCACGGCGTGGGCCTCGCCAAAAAAACCTGGATTCGCCAAGCCCTCGGCGAGGTGTCCTTCGCAACCCACCGCACATTGAAAAATGCACTCGACCCTGAAGGCATCCTAAATCCCGGGAAGTTTCTGGATTGATTCTGAAATAGGGTTTCCAGCGGAAAAGAATATATAGGCAGGGCAAAGGTTGTCCTCATCGTTAGGTGAGCTTGGACTATTTGCCACGGTCCTGCGGGCAGATTTTCGTTGCTGCTTTTCCGTGGATTGTCAATGGTTTGGAGCTTTATGAATTTAAGTCTAATCACCCTCCGGAGTTTAACTCTCAGCCTATCCTTGGTGGGAGCGGTGGCCAATGCCTATCCTTGGAATAGCGAGCCACAGCCCTTGGTCGAGAATATGGACGCCATCCAAGCAGATGCTGGATCGCCCTTGGTGTGGGATTCTGGTTCGCGTGTCTTGTGGTTTACGAGTTATCGGACTCTTCGTTATGCGATTTGGGATGGCACTGGATTTCACGCCAAGTATCCAGACGATAGCTTTACGCCCTATGGGGGGATGGCCTTGGATAGCGGGTGGCATCAACTTTACGCGCTCAATGTCGAGGGAAGGCTTTGCTGCGTGGACGCTAAACGGTCGCTGAGTCAAATCGGCTCCGAGACGCTGACTACAGTGCTCGGGGTGGATCAGAAACTGCATTGCGTCTTCGCTTATGACGCGGCGGCCAAAGGGATCCGAATGTATCAGTATGCGCCTAGAAGAAAGACTTGGAGCTCTGTCCTGATCGCAAGTGGCCTCGGTAATCCTGGCGATCAAGCTGCGGTTGATAGTGATTTACACATCATCTACTCAACGCATGAAACGGCTGACGCGAGTCTCCCCCGACATCCCCATGTAACTCCTGTAGGTGATCCCACAGGCATAGGTGGCTGGAGGCCGTGGCCGCTTGTTGCGACTGCTTTTGATGGAAAAACTTGGACTTCTAAGGTGCTCGATGAGACTGGCGTGCCCCAACTACCGGCGGTGATGCCATTGCTGCACACGCTCTGTTTTGCACGGCGTGATGCGCCAGATGATCTATATTTCTATCAGCCAAAATTTTACAAATTCGCCGAGACTTTTCTTGGTAAGGTGAAGGGCTGGGCAGGCACTCCAACTTATGAGGACAGCCCCAACTATGTGATCAAACAGCCGCAGTATCCCGCGCAGTGGTCCTCGTCCGATAATAATTCTAGTAGTTTCATGGGCTCGTTTACTATCAATAACGATGGTGTTCTTTGGTGGTTGATCGGTTTGCCTAGTCTCCAATGTCCTATCACAGTGGTGCCGTATTATGAACCCATCTGGACGGACGTGGCGATGCCTCGCCGTCTGCTCTACTTCTCCGCGCAGTTCAATAACCGCCAAAGCCGCCTCAATCAGCACCGCGAAATCGCGACGGGTGAAGTCGTCCGCACGCAGACCGGCCGGCGCCTCGCGGGCTATCTTTACAAAGACGCGAATGGTGTTTTGGCCACCTCGGGGCAATCGAACGCCTCGTCTGGGCGCTGGGATTCCTCCCCTACTATCATCTATCCGGTGATGGTGCCTACTTTTGATGCACAGAACCTACCCAGCGAAATCGCCGCGCTAAATTCTACGACCGCACAGTTCTATTCGGATAACGCAGTGACCTCGCGGGCGTCCACCCAACTGGGACCCAATGCACCCGCCAACCAATTGCCATCTTGGTATAGCACCAATCCAAATGCCCCGTTTGTTCAGGCACACCTGCGTCAACCCACGAACCTAACGCTGAGCACCTTTGGCCATTCGTATATTTCCCACACCACGAACCAGACCGGCGCACGGTATCGCAACTACAGCGGAATTGGAACAGGCTTTGCGATCCCATCTAGTCTGGCGATTGATCCTAACACAGGGCTTACCTTTTACACTCAGCCACCCGCTCCTGCTATCATTGAGGAAGGTTCTTGGAGCTCGTTGAGTGCGCCGCAATCCACGCCGCCCCTAGCCGGTTTCCAGCCAGAGCCGGACCCCAAGCTGCCAGAGCCGCCATCTTCCCAAGTGTGGATCGACGTGGTTTATTAGCGCCGAATCAAAGTGGAGCGATGCTGGCGTGACGTGACATTCGCGTAAAATCGCTGGAAATGGACCACTTTCGGCATCCGTACACAGAAAGAGGGCTGCACCCCTGCGCAGCCCCCTAATCTTGTCATGATGGGAAAAGGACATCTCCTTCTCCTAAAGAAGAGGACATCTCCTCTTCGTTGAGAAGAAATTACCTGATCCCCGGGATCTTGTCTTGTCCCTAAATCATGGGACACGGAGAGGAACCCTCCTCAGGGCTATTTTGATCAGGAAAGATCCAAAAACCCCCGGCGGATCGCCTCGCTGACGGCGGCCGGCAGGCTGCGGACGTGGAGCTTCTCAAAACTGCGTTTTATATACTCAGTGACCGAATGCTCGCTGAGTTTCAATTCATCGGCGATTTCCTTGCGCGTCAGGCCCTTGGCAGAGAGTTGCAAAGCCTCACACTCTCTTGCTGATAGAGACTCCGCTCCGGATATCGGGCTGAGCTGGCGGAAAGTTTGCAAGATCATGCCCGCGATTTTTGGATCCAGCGGGGTACCGCCTGCTAGAACTTCTTCAAGCGTTTCCATCAGCCGCGCAGCACTCCCCGCTTTGACGAGGTAGCCGTGCGCTCCCGCCTCCAGAGCAGCGAAAACCTTGGCTTTATCCGTGAACGCAGTGAGCACGAGGACACGGGCATCGGGCAACAGTTCGCGGATTTTCCGAATGCCCACAATGCCACTCATGCCGGGTAAACCAAGATCGGATAGAACAAGTTCCGCTTTGAGCCCGCTCCGGATCGATTCTAACGCATCCTCCATGGTGGAGAACCCACCGACGCATTCGTATCCGCCCCGCTCGGTGAGCACCATCGACACCGACTCACGGAAATCCGCGTGGTCTTCAATTAAAATCAAGCGGATGGATCGCTCTTTCTTGGGGGTTGCGGCAGACATGTCTAAACGGTTCATAACCCACGGCCGTGCGCTCGGAAAGCGTCGGTTTAGGATTTGTCTTTTTGGCGCCGAGTGAGTCTGGAGAGCCATGAGCGTTTCCGGCCAAGCGGCACATTGAGATCAAGCCGGGTGCCGTGGCCAGGCTGACTCTCGAGGTGCAAGGTGGCCCCGAGGGCTTCCACCCGTTGGCGCAGCGCGCGCAGAGTCGCCGGGCGATCAATGCGTTCCGAGTCGATACCCACCCCGTCATCACTGATAGAAAGTTCGAAATGAGAGGCGTTCGTTTTGATCCGGATTTCCACGTTCGACGCGTGGGCATGGCGTAAGATATTGTGAAGAGCCTCTCGGAAAAAAAGAAAGAGGTGGCGGTTCGCTTCTTCGGGAAACTCGAGTTGCCACGATGCTTCGTCCGCCGCAAATTTCCATTGAAGCGTCTCTAACATGATCGAGCTGGTCTCGCGCAAGTGTTCGACCGGGCCGATGCGGTGATCGCCTTCCGGTCGTAGCAACCAGACGATATCGCGCACGGCGCTCACGGTTTCCGAAGCGATGCGCTGAATGCGTTTCAATTCATCCGAAGCCCCGGACCTTCCTTCTGCTAGATCAGCGAACATTTGTATGCTTCCCAAGTTACTCCCCACCTCATCGTGCAGGTCACCGGCAATGCGTTCGCGCACTTGCATCAACTCGCGATTCGAATGAATGCGGTAACGGATCGGCAATGCGATGATCGCGAAGGCACCGGCTAATCCGAGAATTACGAAAAAAGTGAGCCCCGTATTCCGCCAGACACTGACGGTATGACTCGCCTCAGCCTGTAATTCATGGATGCTCGTCTCAATCTGAAGTCGGCGATCTAACTGCACCATCCACTCGCGAGTGGAAACCAAACGGCCATCCGGCCCATAGCCATCACTGAGCGCGGCAATGGTCCAATTGCGTCCGCCTGAGCCAGTGATGTTAAGCATTCCATCTGCCGAGCGAAACTGCTTTCCTAACACTATATTTCTACTCCCTGACAAAACTTCGATCTCACTCAAGGCAAGAAATGCTGGGTAACTCTCGAAATTTTTCCAGAGCTCCGTCACATCGATCCGCACATAGCGCCCGCGATGGTTAGAGAAGGAAACGAGAACTGGGTTGTGCCCTGGATTTCGGAATTCGCGTTCGGCCACGGTTTGCCAATTTCCTGCAAGCCCAGGCTCATCCGTCTCGGACAGGGAAATCATTAATTTGCGTGGAAATCCAAAGCCGCTCGGTAAATCGGACGTGGGCCTTTTTGCTGGCAGAAAACGCACCTCCGTGACCTCCTCGGACTCGCCCAGATCCACCCGCAAAGTCGCGGGCTCTTGCGCGGTTTCACGACCGTTAGAAAGCCAACCTACGTTTTGATGCTCCTCCGCAGGGACCTCCGGCAGTCCCAAAGGTGTCTGGCCATCCACCAAAAACTCAGGTTTCCAGAGCCAAGGAGCAGGCGGTGCCGAACCGCTGAGTGTTCGGACGGTGGCCCCATGGGCAAGCTCCAGCTCCTTTTCAAAAGCAAACACCTCTGCCCATGCATGCACGTAGTTTCCTTCGCCTTCGGTGTTGGCCTGCAAGCGCTCTGCCGTAATTCTCAATCCGGCCGCCGCGATCGGTGGTGATACCTGATAGACAAACGGATGTCCCCGCCGCACCGGGTGACTGCGGGCGTCGTGCTCTTTGGCAACAACTCTAACCACTTTTCCCTGTGCGTCGATGAGCTCGACGGTGAACTGATCCGGCATGCCGTAGTGCGCTTCCAGCCCCTTCGCATCGTAGCGCCGCGCTGGCACGAGTGCGACTAAATCCACCATTGCGGGCATCGGCCATAGAACCTCGACCGCATGCTGCTCCCCCTTTTCCGAAACTGCTGTCGCATGAATGCTTGCAAATCCACCCGTTCCGCCCTGGTCATCGATGGGGATGTCGGGTAAATGCTGCAACTGGGGTGTTAGGCGAGCCACCTCACTTTCGATTTCTTTTAAGCGTCCGGAAAATGCCCTCGCCAAGCGTTCTTCCCACGCCATTTCACCCGCATTCCCCGTGCATGAAAGCATTAAGAGAAGGGCGAGAACTCGTGGAAATCCTGCGGGGCAACTCATGTCGAGAACACTCAAGCGCAAACGGCCTGCGGAAGGGAGCACGGATTTCATGGAAATGATGTTCGGATCATGGCTGCGTATTGCTCCACTTTTTGATTCGCAAGCCGAGGCCGAGAGATGACAGTATGAGGATCATGCGTATCCTCTTGTTTTTCATGATCGCTCCAACGGTTCTGTTATTCGATATTTCCAAAGCCCAAACCGCAGCCCCGGTGGTGGGCGAACACCCCGCATGGAACGGCTATGTGCTCGCAGCAATCCAAACGATGCCGACTGGTGGAGGATACGATGCCTCGCAAGCGGCGGTAGATCGTCTTGCCGCCAGCGTGAAAGTGGAGGATGGCGTGATCCGCCAAAATCTGAACATCGCCAAAGCATCGTTCTGCTCGGGAGCCACCTACATGGTTTTTCTGCGGGTCATCGAAATGCTGCGAAAAAATGGCAATCTCAAGCTTTCGCCCGAAGCCCTACGACGCTTCGCCGAAGTCGGGGTGAAGGATGGGGAGATGGCGTTTGGTCGTTGGAATGCGAATGGACCTGGCACTGCCAAGTTATTCGCCGAGTTGAAGTGTGGTAGAAATTTTAGCAACTATAACGATGCACGGGCCGGTGATTTCATGAAGATCTGGTGGACGGAGGCAATCGGCGGCAGGGAACGCGGCCACCTGGTCGTCTATCTGGATTCTAACAAGTATCAAGTGCGGTTCTGGTCCGCCAACCAACCCGAGGGATATGGCATCAAGGCGGTTGATAGAAAATTAATTCAACGCGTCCTCTTTAGTCGATTAGACCGGGTTGATCGATTAGAAAACATCTCTGTCCTTCCGGCAAAAAACAATTTTCTAGCAGACATGTTCGATAAGCCCTTCACCTGGGACCGCGTAGTAAAAGAGTGTGACGTGCATTAATCCATGAAAGGAAGACGCCAAAAGTGATCACTGCTATTTTAACACGGAGGCCGGTTATTTTAGCCCGCACTGAAACACTTACCTCTCCACCACAGGCGGGGGGAAGGGCTGCTCTGATAGGAGCCAATCCTCATTTTTATCGGCAAATGTTTTTAGCGCCCACTCGCTGGGGAGCAGGGCAACGAGCCATCCGTTAGAATCGCGGGCGAGAGCAGCACCGAGTGATAGATTCGGGCGGGCTTCGGGGGCGAGCGGGTCGCCTTCGTTCGGCTTGAGCCAGCGGGCGAGCGACCAGTTCGCCTGCTCGATCCGAGTTTCGGCGGCGTATTCACCTTCGAGGCGGTATTGCAAGACCTCGAATTGCAGCGGGCCGACAGCGCCTAACAGCGGCACTTGCGAGCCGCCGGTATCGAGCAGTTGGAATTCGCTGGCGACGCCTTCTTTGAGAAGCTGTTGGAGACCATCGCGGAAGCGCTTGTATTTCGCGGTGCTCTTGTTGTGCAAGAAGGAAAAGCACTCGGGCGCGAAACGCGGAATTTCATCAAAAGTCACGCCGGGCGTGGAAGACAGCGTGTCGCCAATGAGCAGATCATAATTTCCCACTAAGCCGACGACATCGCCGGCGTAGGCATCGTCCACGGTTTCGCGCTCACGGGCGAAAAGGCGCTGTGAGTTGGCTAATCTAACTTTTTCGCCGGTTCGTCCGTTCACCACATCCATGTCGCGCTTGAATTGCCCGGAAACGATGCGCACGAAGGCAATCCGGTCCCGATGTTTCGGGTTCATGTTCGCTTGGATTTTGAAAACGAAGGCGGAAAATTCCTCGGACGCGGGATCGATGTTCATGCCCCCGCTCTCGCGCGGCGTGGGAGGCGGGGAGAGCTCGAGGAAACGGTCGAGCAGGAGCTGCACACCGAAGTTGTTAGCAGCGCTGCCGAAGAAAACGGGAGTGAGTTCACCCGCTAGGATTTTTTTCAGATCAAAGTCCGCGCCTGCGCCTTCGAGCAGTTCAAGTTCGTCACAAACTTGGCGGTAAGTGCCTTCTTCCAAAGCTTCCTTCACGCTCTCGTCTTCAATACCGGTCACAGCAACGGGCGCGCGATAGGCACCGTGGACCGTGCGTTGGAAAAGATGCACCTGCTTTTGCTCGCGATCATAAACGCCGCGGAAGCGTGGTCCATCGCCGAGCGGCCAGTTCACCGGAAACGCGTGGATGCCAAGCACGGATTCTAACTCGTCTAGCAAGTCCATCGAAGGCCGGGCCGGACGGTCCAGCTTATTCATGAAGGTGAAAATCGGCACTCCGCGACGGCGGCAAACTTCAAAAAGTTTCCGCGTCTGGCTTTCGATGCCCTTGCCGGCATCCACCACCATGACGGCGGCGTCCACGGCGGTTAGAACGCGATAGGTGTCTTCCGAGAAGTCCTTGTGCCCCGGCGTGTCGAGAATGTTGACGACACAATCCTTGTATTCGAATTGCAGGACAGTCGAGGAAACGGAAATTCCCCGTTGTTTTTCAAGATCCATCCAGTCCGAGGTCGTGGCCCGCTGGTTCTTCCGCGCGGTGACGCTACCGGCCAAATTGAGTGCGCCGCCGTAGAGCAGGAATTTCTCCGTCAGCGTCGTTTTACCCGCATCCGGGTGGGAAATGATCGCAAACGAGCGGCGGCGGTTCACCTCGCGTTGCAGCGCGGGCGAGGGAGTGGCGTAGGAAGTGAGAGACATGAAGCGGAGCCCACGGACTAGACGCTGAACGCCGGGCGATCAAGCGCGGATGCACCTGAGACTTATCAGCGGGCGGAATTTCACGCCAACTACAAGGAAAAATCAGCGAATCCAACAGCATTCATAGCGCCATATACCACAATTGGACGCACACTAATACCACAATTGGACGGTAAGTAATACCACAAATGGACGCTTGCGAATACTACAAATGGACGCTAGCCTATACCGCAAATGGACGGTCCCGAAAGAATACTCCCACGCGGGATTGAATATGCCTTAAACGAGGCCATGGCAGACACGCCCGTCGTGTGCCTGCTCGGTCCGCGCCAATGCGGAAAATCCACGCTCGCGCGCTCGCTCGGTGCTAAACGCCAATATCTCAGCTTGGATGACGTGGATTTGCTCGCCGCCGCCATCAGAGATCCGAAGGGATTTATCGCGCAATGGAAGGGAGACATCACTTTGGATGAAATCCAACGAGCGCCAGAGCTTCTCCTCACGATCAAGCGGACCGTGGATGAAAACCGCCAACCCGGACGCTTCCTGCTCACCGGCTCAGCGAATCTGCTCCAACTCCCCCACCTGCCAGATTCGCTCGCCGGGCGAATGGAGTGCCTCTATTTGCATCCGCTAACGGAAGCGGAAAAATCGTGGAGCCCTGGCCTTTTCCTCAGTCGCTGGTTGACCAACGACCTCGCGGACAACGTTCTCCGCGAGGACAGCATGTTTCCGTCCAGCCTGCCTGGGCGCATCGTGGCGGGAGGATATCCCGAGCCACAAGGCCGCACCCCGATCCGTGCCCGGCAATGGCACCGCCAATACCTCAGCTCGGTGATTGATCGCGACGTTCACGATGTGGCCCGCGTCCGGGACAGTGGCGAGGTCGCACGGCTGCTAGAAATTCTCGCCCACCAAACCGGCAGTCTGCTGAACACTTCATCACTTTCTAACGACCTCAATCTCGACCGGCAAACCGTCGAGCGCTACATTGCCGTGCTCGAACGACTGTTTCTGATCCGGCGGCTTGCCCCGTGGCACAGGAACTCCGCCAAGCGTCTGATCAAAACGCCGAAAGTCCATCTTGTGGACAGCGGCCTCGCAGCATCACTCTCAAGAATTTCCTCCGGAGACTGGCTCACGAAACGCGATAAATTCGGGCACTTGTTAGAATCATTTATTCTCCAACAACTCATCGCCCAAGCTGGCTGGACCGATCCGGACCTGCGCTTCTGGCACTATCGGGACAAGGATCAGGTGGAAGTGGACGTCGTGCTCACGCGCGGCAGCAAGGTCTGGGGCGTAGAGGTGAAAGCCTCCGCGACGCTCCATCACTCGGACGGAAATGGTTTGCGCCGCTTGGCAGCTCAAGCGGGAAAAGATTTCCAGTCTGGAATCGTTTTCTATGACGGTGCCTCGGTCCTCCCGCTCGACGGGCCGAAAATTCTCGCCGTGCCCTTGAAGTTGCTTTGGGAATGGTGACAGGCCTGAATGGCGGATCGGCGGATGTTGATGGGGGAACCACCAACATCCGCCGACGTTTTTTCGGGGGGAAATGTGTCGTGATCCGTTCGCACCCTGGGGGGGAGTGTGCTTGCGGCGACACCCAAGATGTATCCCATTTTCGGCCATAAGATATGCCGTGATCGCGTGAAAAATGAATCATCCGAGTATTTTCGGATGACAAATTCGTCATGATTTCCGCTTTCCGCGCTGTCGATTCCACCCATGATCGCGCCGATGCGTGACGACACCCGCCAATGGATTTCCGCCGATCAAGCGCACTGCTGGCATCCCTTCACCTGTCAAGCCGAGTGGTGCGCGCGCGGCCATGAGCCACAGGTCATCACGCGTGGCGAGGGCTCGTGGCTGTGGGATTCTGAAGGGCGAAAGTATTTGGACGGAAATTCCTCAATCTGGACGAACATCCACGGCCACGCCCATCCAGTGATCAACGCAGCGATCTGTGAGCAGTTAGAAAAAATCGCGCACTCCTCATTTCTCGGCTTCACTCATCCACTGGCGGTGGAATTGGCCGGGCGACTTTGCGGGCTTTTCCCAGAAGACACCCTGGAGCGCGTATTCTTCTCGGACGATGGCTCCACCGCCGTCGAGTGCGCTTTGAAAATGGCGCTGCAATATCGCCAACAAAGGGGCGAGCCGAAGCGCACTGGCTTCATCGCGTTTACTAACGGTTATCATGGCGATACACTCGGCGCAGCCTCACTTGGCAGCGTCGGAAGGTTTTCCGAACGTATCCGCGGCATGGGATTTCCCGTCCAACATGTTTCCTCGCTGGATGATTTGCACTCCCTTCCAACAGAAAAAATCGCGGCAGTTGTGATCGAGCCACTCATCCAAGGCGTCAATGAAATGCGCCCATGGCCCGGCGGCATGCTCACTGAATTGCGCGCTTGGTGTGATCTAAACGGCGTGCATCTCATCCTCGACGAAGTGATGACCGGGTTCGGTCGCACGGGTAGGATGTTCGCTTGTCAGCATGAAAACGTCATCCCGGATTTTCTCTGTCTCGCCAAAGGTCTAACTGGCGGATACCTGCCACTCGCTGCCACTCTCACGACGCGGGAAATTTACGATGCCTTTCTGGGCACACCAGAAAAAGCCTTCTACTACGGCCATAGTTACACGGCGAATCCATTAGGTTGCGCGGCGGCTCTCGCTAGCCTCGATCTTTTTCAACAAGACAACACCCTTGCTAATCTATCAGCAAAAATCACCCATCTCCATGAAGGCCTTTCCACTTTGAAATCCCGCCACTCAGTGATCCACGAGATTCGCCAGTGCGGCTTTATCGCCGGCATCGAACTCCGCCGAACGGATGGGGAGAAATTCCCGCCCGGCGAGCGTTTCGGTGAATCGATCTGCCTCGCCGCCCGCGCCCATGGCCTACTCACCCGACCGATCCTCGATACGATCGTGCTGATGCCGCCACTCTCTACCAGTCTTGCAGAAATCGACCACGCGATCCATGCACTGGATTCGGCGCTCACCTAACGGATCTCGAAATTCATCGTCTGACAATTCCCCTCACCCGGATGTCGTTTCCAAACTGTTGGAAATCAATTTCATCTAGGTGCAACGACTGCTTCAAACCTACTCCACCCAAGCCCGGCGACGGCCCACCGCAGAGCATCGGCGCGTAGTAAACCACGACTTCGTCGATCAAACCGGCTTCGAACAACGCAGCGGAAAAAACACCTCCGGCCTCGACCATAACGCTGAGCACACCTTGTTCACTCGCGAGTTTGCGCAGAGTTCCTGCTAGATCAGCGCTCGGGCGAATCAAAGTTCGTTCCGCTTGTGCAGGCAAAGTTTCCGACCTATCGGTGACGATCACACGCCACGGTTGAGCCCGGCCTTCCAACAACTCTGGCACACGAATTGTTAGATCAGGCTTGTCACGGCGCACGGTCTCGCCACTGGTGATGATCGCATCGACGGTGGAGCGGAGCTTCTGCACATCCGCCCGTGCTAACTCTCCGGTGAGCCATTGGCCCTCACCCGGAGGGCGGGTGATGCGGCCATCGAGACTCATCGCGGATTTCCAAATCACCCATGGTATTCCCGTTTCGCGAACTTTGAAAAACGGTCGTAAAATTTCCTCCGCCGCTTCCTGACAAACGCCGGAAATCACCTCGATCCCTGCGGCTTTCAACAAGGCATCTGCGCGCCCGGCGTGGCTTGGATTCCGATCCACACAGGCGTAAACGACGCGAGCGACTCCGGCATCGATGAGCCCTTGTGTGCACGGCGGCGTGCGGCCATGCGTTGAGCAAGGTTCCAAAGTAATATAAACCGTCGAACCCGCGACATCCTTACCTGCGGCATCCGCAAGCGCTTCCCGCTCGGCGTGTGGCTGCCCCGCCGCGCGATGCCAACCCTTTCCTAACATGATTCCATCCTTCACAATCACCGCGCCCACCGGCGGATTCGGTGCTGTGCGGCCGATACCTTTCTGCGCCTCGTCCAGCGCCAGAAGCATCCACTGTTCTTCATTCATGGGGCGTGGCGGAGGGCGGGGTCCACTCGATTTGCAGCGGCGATCCCGTCTTCAAATGCATATCGCGCTGTGGAAACGGAAATCTAATACCAGTTTCTCCGAATTGCTTTTCGATCATCATTCTGAGATCGCTTTCTACCAGTTCTGGGTTGGTCTTCGCATCCAGAGCAATCCAGACATAGAGTTTAAACAGCAGGGCGTTATCACCGAAATCTTGGAAAACCACCAACGGTAGAGGCACCTTGTGGATCAATCCGTGGCGCTCGGCACACTCGGTGAGAATGGAAATCACCTGCTGTGGCGAACTGCCATAAGCCACGCCAACGGTGATGGCCCGACGCAACGAGCGGTTACTAAGCGTTAGATTAGTGATGGTATTTTCAAGAAAAACAGAGTTCGGCACGAGAGATTCACGTCCATCCGGACCGCGGATCACTGACGAACGGGTGTTAATTTCCACCACGGTTCCCTCCGTGCCTCCGATGTCCACCACATCGCCGACTCGGATCTTCCGTTCGAAAAGCACGATGATGCCGCTAATGAAATTCTTGATCAGTGTCTGAGTGCCAAAACCGAGCCCAATGGCTAACGCACCGCCAAAAAACGCAAATACGGTTAGGGGAATCTTTAGGAAATGCAGTGTTCCCAACGCTAACAGAAAACCAACAAGGATCATCAGCCAGTTACCCAGTGTCTTCGCCTGAGGCTCCGCAATATGCCCGTGGCGGATCACCAAGTTCCGCAGTCGGTTATTGATCCGGGTGGCGATAAAATAGGCAACGCAGAATGAGAGGATCGCGATGACAAATTTCCCCAGCGAGACGCCCCGCTTCTCGGTGATAGGAACGCCACCGAGCATCACGGTGTCATCGTATTGAAACACTTCAAAGTGCCAGATGCTTTTGATGGCATCCCAACTGGATGTGGTGACATCTGAGATTTTTTCGGAGAGCGACTTACCCGCGTATGCTTGATCGAAATCATCGACCCACCGTTGCACCATTCTCCGCTGGGCAGACACGGCTTGGGATACTCTCTGGATAACGGCCTGCTTGTCCCACAGAGCCACCCTCACATCACTGAGCGGCACCAATCGAGGATCACCGGCGGGCATTGAATTCGCGCGGGATTCCTGATTTCTAATATCGGCATCCACCGCGGCCAAGTCGTTCTCGATCACGGTCTCCCAAGCCGTCAAACGCACCAGTGCCGAGCGCAGCGATTGCAAGGCCGCGGCACGGGTTGCCCTGTCGCTGGACTTTAGCAGCACGCGGCGTTTTTGATAGATATCCGGCACATACGAATCTAACTGATCAAGTGATTCGAGGGTTTCGAGAATATGTTGAAAGGAATCAACGCGAGTTTCCTTGGATTCCATTTTGACCCGTGCGAGCGCGAGCTCCGGAGTGTGCTCTATCGGAGTCCCAGCTTGAGTCTCCTTTTCTAACTTATCCACGACCGTCTGCATGCTGGCTTTTGCGAGCGTCGCCGCTTGATTACTCTTAGTGATTGTTGAGATTTCCTTACGCAGCGCCGTTTGCCGATCGGCCGCCGCCTGAGTCACCTTGGCCAGATCCTTGTCGGAGAAATCCACGTTTTTTCTAACGATGGCGACCTGCCGATCCAACAGGGATAACTGAATCTTCGCGGTTTCCGCCTGATCCTGCAACAGTGCCACATTCGCTTGTAGAAAGGTCGCGCGCACCGAGAGGAGTCGTGATTTTGCATGCTCGGCGGTGAGTCTCCATTTCGTCGCGCCGCCATCGCCACTCTCCTGTTCCGCATCGGCCGAAGCCTTTCTGGTAGATTCCTCCACCGCCCGACCTTCCTGCTGGATTTCTGATAGTGTGCGATCGAACAATGCGAGAGACGAAACATAGGACGCCGCTTTTTCGCGCAGCGCGTCCTGCTGATTGACCAGTTGGTCGAGCAGCAAAATCGAGTAAGGCGGTTTTTCAGAAAATCTCGTCCACTCCGACTCTACGTCCCGAGCTGCTCCAAGTCCCTTCCGGGCATCCGGCATGGCATCGGTGACTTTCAGGTAGCGGTTGATGGCTAAAATGGTTTGTTCAAGATTGCGGCGATGCTCTGCTGCTTCCGACTCATCAATCCCGACCGGCAACTGCGCGTCAGCGTCCGCCTCGTTGACACGGGCGAAGGCAGCCCTCGTCTCCTTCAACCATAGTTCCAAACGCGCCTTCTTTTCATCCTGCGTTTCGCCCGTGACTTTGACCTCCGCCGATGTGGAGCTCATGGGAAATTTCGCAAGCTGGCCCATCAAAGGCGCAGTGAAAGCGATCAGACCAAAGACGACTAGCAGGTATGGTTTGGACTTAAAATTCATAGGGAATGCAGCTCGTTCTATCAAAATTTCATCACACATCACCACGATCATCTTTTTCGAGCTGAATTCTATCAGCAAGATTGCGCGCTTTCACGCTGTTGCGCTTAGCCCAGCGCTCGACGGCCATCTGGCGTTTCTCCGAGCGCTTCTTGAGCGCGGCGATTTCGTTTTCGAGATTGAGGAAATTTTCATAACGAGCCGGGTCGAGCGTGCCAGCTTCGACTGCGGCGCGGATGGCACACTTCGCATCTTTGCGGTGGCTACAGTCAGAGAACTTGCACTCGCCAGTTAGAGCTTCCACGTCAGCAAAACTGTCGCGCAGCGTCGCCTCGTCGGTCCACATCTGGATCTCGCGCATGCCGGGATTATCGATGAGCATGCCGCCCGTGCGCAGCGGCACCAACTCGCGGGAAGTAGTGGTGTGGCGGCCTTTTCCCGTCACGTCGTTGACCTCGCTGGTCCACTGCCAGTCCTCGCCGTAGAGTTGATTGACGAGGGTGGATTTCCCCACTCCGCTAGAACCTACCATGCACATGGTGATGCCTTTTTTAAGGTATTTTTTAAGGACTTTCAGCCCCTGCCCATTCATTGCGCTGGTTACATGGACGTTCGCACCATCCCAAAGCGCGGCGATTTCTGCTGCGGCCTGTTCGCTTTGTTCTATCGGAAAAAGATCGGATTTGTTCACCAGCACTACCGCCTTCGCGCCGCTGCGGCCGATGAGCATGAAGTAGCGCTCCATCCGGCGGATATTGAAATCGGACCCCGCATCCGTCACGACGGCGACCAGATCGACATTCGCACCGATCACTTGCGCCTGTGAGCTGTTCCCCGGTAGTTTCCGTGAAAAACAGGTGCGCCGTGGCAGCATCGCACGAATGACCGATGGCTGGTTTTCATTGCCGAGCTCGACCATCACCCAGTCGCCGACTGCAGGTAAGTCCGCATCGCAGGCGGCTTCATGCCAGACACGGCCGCATAAGATCACGTCAATTTCCTCCCCATCTGCTAGAAACGCGCCGTAGTTGATGACCGTCTCACGGATCAACCGCGCCGGAACCCAACCTTTTCCCTTATAGGCAGCCAAGGCGGTTTCCAAGTCGTCGTTCCATCCCAAATGCTTCAAAGTCATCCGCCGGAAATCTAGCGCAAGACAAGCGAGTGTCGATTCCCGTGTTTCAGCTTCCCGGCGTGGATGGGGGACGCTAGAAGAAAGCCGTGGACGCTAGCATTCAAGAACGCCTCAATGAATTTATCCGCCGTAAAGGGCTGCGGCGAACGGGGCAGCGTGAGACTATTGTCAAAGCGGCGTTCTCCAAGGACGAGCATTTCACCGCCGACGAGCTGTTTGATCGGGCCCGCAAGCTCGACTCTGAGACCTCTCGCGCCACAGTTTACCGCACGCTCAGTCTGCTGGTCGAGGCCGATCTGCTTCGTGAAATCGACCTCGGGGAAAACCAAACCACCTACGATCCTAACTTCCATGAAAAGCCTTCGCACAACCACCTCGTCTGCATCGACTGCGGGCGCGTGGTGGAATTTGAAGACTCCCATCTGGACCTGCTCAACGACTGCGTCACTCGGCGTTTAGGTTTCAAGCCAGTGCGGCAGACGATCAAGATCGAGGCAAACTGCGAGCAACTCCGGCTCAAAGGACGCTGCCCGAATCTTATCGCCACCCGACTAACAGGAAAACGCTTGCGGAAAAAGCGCTGAGAATCGAATCGCAGCAGTTCCCAGACTTTAAGGAAGAACCTTGACCGCGAGCGGCAATGGTATTGCAAAGGCAGTGCGCAATGGCATTTCCCAAAGGATTTCTTTTCGGCACGGCGAACGCGGACCACCAGGTAGAAGCCCATGATCCGGCTTGTGAAGACGTGTGGGATCTTTGGGAACGCTGCCAGGGGTTGACGCCGCGCGGACGAGCGACGGATTTTTGGAACCGCTATGAAGAGGATATCGCAGCGGCTGCGGCGATGGGGTGCAAACTTTTCCGCTTCTCGACGGCGTGGGCGCGGGTGGAGATTTCAGAGGGGAACTTCGACGAGGCAGGACTGGCGCATTACCGGAGAGTGGCGGAATGTGTGCGAGGGCACGGGATGAAAGTGATGGTGACGCTGCATCACTTTGTCTGGCCGGTGTGGTTAGAGCGCGACCATGGAGGAATGTTAGGCGGGCGATTCCCGGAGCTTTTCACGAGATATGCGGACCGAGTCGCGGCGGCGATGGGGGATCTGGTGGATTACTGGATTACTTTCAACGAGCCGAGCCAACTGACATTCGGTTATATCAAACCGTGGTGGCAAAACCGCTATTACATGCCACCGGGGCTGCCGCGAGGCTCGGACGTGGATGCGGAAGCGGAGGCGGTGGGAAAACTGATCCCTAACCTTTTTCTAGCACACGCCCGGGCACGAGTGGCAATCAAGGCACTGCGGCCGGATGCGATGGTGGGAGTTAATCCGTTAGTAACGGGATTCCCGACCTGGTTGCAGATGTTAGTGGATTGGGGAGCGTGCCATCGCGGGATGGCCGAAGCGCTTTTTAAATTCACAACAAGCGGGGCTCTGGTGAGTGAAAAGGGTGATGTAGATCTACTCATCGGTGGGGTGACTGCGGAAGATCACACGCGATTTGAAACGAGCGATCCCTATCTACGAACTGGCAAGGCGGTGCTGGTAACTGCGGCCTATCAGGGAAAGGAGATTGAATCGCTCGCGGGGAAAAAAGTGGGCGTCATCGGCATCGGAAATCAGCCGGTATCGTGGAATCGTGATCTGCCTGAAAGCAGTGTGAAGAAGCTGTTTTCTAACTACGACGAGGCACGGATGGCACTCCTCACTGGGACTCTGGACGCGGTGTATGGCGATGCGTTTTTCCTGCTGCCGGAGGGTCTGGAGGCAGGCGGGAATTTGCGGTTCCTCGTGACAGGGCTCAGCGACGAAGCCTACGTCATCGTCGCACCGCACGGGCACGATGCGCTGTTAGCGCGAGTGAATAAAGTGGTCGCAGCCTTCCAAGGCGAGGTGGCCAAGGATGCGGCGGAGCATGGTGCATCATCCAGCAATCCCGTGGCGAAAAAGGCGAAGCGCCCTGTCTCGCTGCGCGAGGTGTTGCGCGGAACAGAAGAGCCATTAGAAGGATTTTCAGAGAGCCGCGATCTACGGCGGGTGAGGCGGCGAGGGAAGATCCGAATCGGAATTCGGACAGATGCACCAGGGATTTTCAACGGCGACGAAGGGCTGGAAATGCGGCTGGCGCGAATGATTGCCCATGAGATTTTGGGGGATGAACGCCAGCTCGTGATTGTTCCGCTAGAGCCGAGCCACCGACTTACGGTGCTGAAAACGAAGTCCGGCTGGCTGAACTGGGCGTGGCGTTTCTGGGGGACGACGAGCCTGATAGGAAACGTAAACTGGTGGTATCTCGGGACAGCGGGCAAACTGCCGATAGAGGTTTGCCCGCAGGAGGCGATCGGCGCACAGGACTTCGTGGGGCTTGACTATTACTGGGGCTTACCGACTTGGAAGTTAGGGAAATTCCGCTCACTGGAGGATGCGGCGCACGGGCGATTTCTCCATGCACCGGTGTGGCCGCAAGGTCTCTATCATGCCTTGCGGAGGTTCCACCGATGGTTTCCGGAGCAGGAGCTTTTCATCGTAGAAAATGGCAGCGTGCCGGTGGCGAACGGAATTCCACGGACGGACTATCTCCGCATGCACATCGCCGAAGTGGAGCGGGCGCTCGCTCACGGAGTGCCGGTGAAAGGCTATAACTTTTGGTCGATCACCTCGAACCGTGAGTGGGGGCATGCATTTGATCGAAACACGGACTTCGGACTGTATTTCGTGAATCTAGACAAGGACCCGGAGCTCAGTCGCGTGGCAACGGCGGAGGTGGAGGTCTATCGGGAAATTATAGGGAAGGTAGAGAGCTGATGCAGGGAGATTTGAGCCAGAGTTACCAGACATTTAGCCTCCATTTTTGGTCCATTGGCCTTCAAATTATTTTTCCTAACAATCGAGCGCCTAAGGACGCGAGGCTGAATTTTTCGTAATCCTGCGCGATTACTCCCCGCGAGCTTGTTCTCTGGGAGCTTCGCCTCCTTCATCTATCAGACCATGATAGTCCACCAAATTTTTATGACTGTGATTCACAAACACTGAGCTACCTAGCGGACGATGATCACCGATCACATGCTTCACCCCGCGTTTGAGAAGATCCACCACTTGGGCACCGGTTTCCGCAATGACTGTCATTGAAGAGGGTGCCGACTGATGGAGGAAATCTGCTTCATGTTTCATCGAGAATTCCTCCCTCTCAATGTGCGCGAGAAGAGCCTCGATCTTTTTTATACGAACGGAATCGGGCTCTCCCCGGCAGATTGAATCTTCGAAATTCCGTTTGAGAGCCTTATCCTCGATTTTCAAAATCTCAAGGCGACGCCGCAGTTGCGTCCCGGCGGGAAGGCCGATTTCCGCGATTTGTGATTCAAGATTTTCAAGTTTCGTCTCCGCTTCAGCGATTTTACGGGCAAGCGGCGGGAGGTTTTCGTGAGTCGATTCCATAGCGCAGGTGGGTTTAAAGTTCACCTTTTAAGCTACGCGAAATCGCCCTGTGCCACAACGATTTTTTCGGGCTGCATTCCGAGGAACTATCAGCCCCTTACCTACCTATTCTTTGCACTCAGAGTGGTTTAGCCTTTTCCAAGGACGCGGTGCCCGACAGGTTACAAGCGTTCCCTGCCCCATGGAAATTACCGGTCGCATCATCCTCGTTCCGACACCGATCGGAAATCTCGCTGACATCACACTCCGTGCATTGGAAATTCTGCGCGGTGCGGATCGGATTGCTTGTGAGGATACCCGTCATTCCGGGCAATTGTTAGCACACCACGGCATCTCGGGAAAACCTCTGGTCTCACTCCACGATCACAACGAAGCCCGCCGTGCGCCGGAGCTCATCGCTGCGGCCCGGGCCGGTGAAACTATTGCCGTCATCAGTGATGCGGGGATGCCCGGCATTTCCGACCCCGGCTATCGACTGGTCCAAGCGTGCATCGAATCCGGTACTCCCTTTGAAGTTCTGCCCGGCCCATCCGCAGTCATCACCGCGTTGATTGGCTCCGGTTTTCCCTGTCATGCTTTTCGCTTTGGTGGATTTCTTTCGGTCAAATCTGGCAAGCGCCGCAGTGCGCTCGCGGCCGCGCTGGAATCTGGGGAAACGGGCATTTTTTTTGAATCGCCGCACCGCATTCTCTCCACGCTGGAAATCCTCGCGGAAATCAACCCGGCAGCGCGGACGTGCGTGGCTCGCGAGCTGACCAAAAAATTCGAAACCTACCATCGTGGCACGGCGGAGGAAGTGCTGGCTCATTTCAAGGCGCACCCGGCCAAAGGGGAGATCGTGCTTCTCGTTCACGCGGCGGAGGAAGCTTTTGTTTAAGATTACTTGCGAAGCGCGATGTGCCCGGTGAAATAAATTTCGCGGTCCGTTAGAGCGATCTGGCGATTTCCCGGGCGAGGCGGGCGAGCGCTTCGTTCATGGCCGCGACTTGACCTGATAGATTTGTGGCGGTATCAGCGGGATTAACCGGCACGCTGGTGCGAAACGGACGGCTGTTGGCAACGCGGCCGGCAACGGGTTGTAATTTCCAAGTGCACTCAAGGGTCACCACCTTAGACGGATCAGGCTCAAAGCGAGAAATGCGAATTTCTAACAATGTTTGGTAATCGACCGTGACGAAATTTTCCACCGGCTGGATGTTGAGCGAGTTCGTAAGCCGCCCGAGATTGATCGCGGTGATACGAGAAATGGCAGCATCGAGCGGTTCCGCCCAGAGGTGGTAGCTGTTCATCTGGAGTTGACCGTTGCCGCTGCGGCTGACGAGCTGCTGCCGGTCGAGATAACTTGGTAAGGACGGTCGCGTGATGGCGATGGCCTGGCTAGCACCCGTCACCCCGCGATCTGGAATCACCGGATCTAACAAGTGAGTGACCGACGTGTCTTTCACGGGCTGGAGAACACCGCAGGAGACGAACAGAATTGGAACGATCAGAGAAAGGATCAGAGTTTTCATTCGGGTGTGGCTTTGCCGGAGATCAGAGCTTTTGGGTCGCGTTTTAAATCGTTAGAGAGTTCCTTAAGCGCACGCGAGGCGCGTTCGGTTTCTTGAAGTACGTTTTGCAGGCGCAGGAGCACGGGCGAGCGCGGATTGGAAAGTTGTGTAATCTCTTTGGCGGCCTCGTCGATTTTGGTAAGTCCGGCATTGGCGTTGGCGATGACCGCATTGAGATCGGTGAGAAGCGGGTCGAATCCGTTGTTGGCCTTCGTGGCGAGCTGATCGATCTGGATCAAGGCTGTATCCAAATTTTCCACGGCACGGGACAACTTCTCATTGCTGGTGAGCTTGTGAACGTCCCTAGTGATGTCCACGAGGTTATCATTGATTTCTTTGACATTGAGCGCAGCGATCTGGTTCTTGGCACTAACAAGCACGTCACGAAGATCAGTCATCACACCATTCAGATCAAGGGCGTTGAATTTCTTCAAGCCATCCGCAATGCCGGAGATGAGTTCGTCGATGTCCGTGCCGACGGTAGGAATCACCGGATAGATCTGCTCCCCACTGGACTGATAGACAAAGCCGGGAGTATCAGGAATGATATCAAACTCGATGTAAAGCTGACCGGTGACGATGCTCTGCTGTTTCATCCCACCGCGAAGACCTTGGCTGACGGCTTTTTGGACACCTTCAAAAGTGGAAAAGTCGATACCGCCGCCTTCCTCGGTGCTGATCAAGCGAAGATCTTTTTCCACCAATTCGACGACCACGGGGATAATCTTGCGGTTCTCTTTCCGGTCCACCAGAACGCTGATAGATTTTACGCTACCGATGCGGACACCGCCAAAGCGGACATCTGAGCCGGGTTGCAGGCCGTAAGCGCTCTTGTCGAAATAGAGCAGGACATCGTGCGTGCTTTTAAAAATCTTTCCCACGCCCAAAAGGACGATGGCAATGCCGGCGATGATGATGCCAATGAGAGTAAAAATGCCGATGACAGTGGGGCTGGCTTTTTTGCTCATGACGGATTTTTGTTAGCGAGTTCACTGTCTTCACCGCGACGGAGGAAGAGGCGAACGGCGGGGTTCTCTGAATGATCGCGGAGTTCGACGGGATTGCCGGTGGCACCCTGGGTGCGTGTGGCAGTATCGAGGAAGACTGAGTTGTTAGCGATTGCAAAAATACTCGCCAGTTCATGGGTGACGATCACAACGGTGGCTCCTAGGCTATCGCGCAGGCTGAGGATAAGGTCGTCGAGGCGGCGTGAGCTAAGAGGGTCAAGGCCAGCTCCGGGCTCATCGAGAAAGAGGATTTCCGGATCGAGTGCCATGGCACGGGCGATCCCAGCACGCTTGTTCATCCCACCGCTGATTTGCGCAGGGTAGTAATCCTCATAACCTGATAGACCGACCAAGGAAAGTTTATAAGAAACGAGATCTCGAATCGCCTTTGAAGTGAGCTTTGAATATTCCTCAAGCGGCAGGGCGATGTTTTCCGCGAGTGTTAGGGATGACCACAGAGCCCCGGACTGGTACATCACGCCAAAACGGCGAATAAATCCGGCGCGCTCTGAGGGATCGGTGGCGGTGAAATCCTCGTCTCCGTAAAGGATTCTGCCTTGGGTGGGTTCTTGCAGTCCGATCAAATGGCGCAGAAGCGTGCTTTTGCCACAACCGCTGGGGCCCATGATGACGAAGATATCCTTTTCCACGACATCAAAGTTCAAATCCCGCATGACCACGAATGCACCGTAAGTCATCGTCAAATCGCGAACCGTGATCTTCTTCGGGGGAGCCGGGTTATTTTGAAGGACGGACATGAGTTAGATATCGAGCACGGTGAAAATGGCGGCAAAGCCGGAATCTAGGATGATGACCGCAGTGATGGAGGCAACTACGGCACGGGTCGTCGCCTGGCCAACGGCTGCGGAGGAGTTTCCCGAGTGCATGCCTTGCAGGCAACCGCTGGTGGCGATGATCGCTCCGAAGAAAAAACTCTTGAGCACTCCGAGCGAGGCGGTCGTTAGAGTGAGAGCCGCGAGGGTTTCATTCCAATAAAGGAGTGGCGGAATGCCCACTGCGACACCGACTAACATGCCGCCCAAGATACCGACGAGATTCGCGTAGAGCGTGAGTATCGGCATCATTAAAACAAGAGCCAGCAGGCGGGGGAGGACTAGGAAATCGAAGGGATTAAAGCCAAAGGTACGCAGTGCGTCGATTTCCTGATTGGCATTCATGCTCCCAAGATGCGCAGCAAAGGCAGCTCCGGTGCGGCCGCTCATGATGATGGCGGTCATGACCACGCCCATTTCACGGACCATCGCGATAGCAACCAAATCCGCCACGTAGAGACTGGCTCCAAAACTGGCCAACTGGACATTGCCAACAAAAGCCAGAATGGAGCCAATAAGAAAATTGATGAGCGTGACGATTGGTAAAGCCGAGGCTCCACAATCTTGCAAAATCTCCCAAAAGTCTTGCGCTCGAAAACGTGCACGACCGGTGAAAAAGCGGCCAAGTGCTAACATCGATTGGCCGGTAAATTCCGCGATTGATAGAATCGCAGCCCAGACCGCGAGCGATCGCTTACCGAGCTTCCTGATCTCGGAGGGCTTCGCGGGTTTCGCTCGGGCATCACTTTCCTCCGGGACCGCGAGAGCGAGTTCCATCAGGCCCAGGAGATTTGGAGGAAGGCCTTCGAGCGAGGGCTTCGGCTGCTCACCAACGTCACCGCCCGTCGGCTTTTCCAAACTGCGGAGATGGGCGAGAATGAATGCGGGCAGGGTAGAATCGAATTCACCGAGATTTTCCGTGGCGTAACGAGTGGGTGCCTGGTCTGGCGGCTTGCCTTGGATCTCAGGGACGGAGCCTCCGCTCAGCCAATCACCTGAAAGCTCCAACAGCAACTGTCCGCCGGTCTGCGTCCAAATGGCACATGCCGGAGTCGTTGCTTTGGAGGGCATATTGAAACAGTCGCTCAGATCCGGTCATTGAACAAGCGGGTTTTCCCACCACACGACTGCTAGATGAGTCGATGATTTCCTGATGAACAGGTCTATCTGGGATAAATTTTCGTAAAAAATATTTTCGCCTGATAGCGGGGCGTAACGGGGCCTTTTGGGCGGACGTTAGGTTGATTCTAAAAGGGCTGAAGCGTTTTTTTATTAAGCTTTCCTTACTTTTCATAGATGCGTAACATACTAAAAAGAAGATAGTTATAAAGGCGCTTTCTTCATATTTTTTGAACGAAAGTTCTACCCGAGGGTCCGATAGTAAGGAAGCCTATGAAACTTTTAACAACTGATTATCCATCCCCGGGGACAGTGAATCATTACCAAATTGATTCGGAAAAGCGCAGGTGGGTGGAGGAATATCAGGGAAAAGTCGGATTGATGGATATGAAGACGATGATCGCGGCGATGGCGTCCGATCCGTGCTGGTCCGCGAAATTACACGGCTTGATCGACTTCAGTGATGTGGAGTTAGACTTGAGTGCGAATGACATCCTGCGCTTGGCGTTGGTGCTCAAGCATGAGGGACATCGGACGCAGGGCTGGTTGGTCTATGTGGCGAACAATTCCACCACCTTCGGAATTGTTAGGATGCTGAGCTACTGGTCGCGTAACAGCGAGCGCTTGAGAATTTTCAGCACTCGGGAAGAGGCGGAGATCTGGCTGGACCGTAACATCGACCACACACCACCGAATTTTTGCGAAGTGGAAAGCACCGAGACGGCCACGGTGTTTCGCAATGTGATTTGAGTATTATTTCAGGCATCACAAATCCGCCGAATCCCGGTTCCATGCAGGTCTGCCCATTGTTCTGCGAGGTATATCGACGATTCGGCGGGTTTGTGGTGCCTGAGTTTTTTGATCCGGGGTTGCATTGGAAATGAGACAGAGGTATCGGACTGGGGAGACAATTTTGAATTTTGGAATCACGTTTTACCGAACCCGCTGCATGGTTGATCCGCATTTCCGAGGTCTTCTCCGAATTTGCAAATGAGATCATCACGGGTATTGGGGCAAAGACTGCTAAAAAGTTAGGCAGTGAATATTTTCTGGTTCGCACAAACGATCCGCGCCAGATCCAAGAGTCTGATGCAGGTAAATTCATCCGTTGGAATTTGCCGATTCAGCACAGTTGGCCCTGCAATCCGGAGCAGATGGAGGGCTTCGTTGAAAAAGCGGCGCAAGCGATCTTTCGAAAATTCGGAGAGCTCGGTTTCCAAGCGATCTTCGTCGGGCAGCTCGACCCCGGAGTATCTAACCGATATTACAAGTCTCTGGCGTCTAACTTGAGAGGGAGAACTTTGCAGTTGTTTCCGGACGAAATCGCCAAGTTCAAAGAAATCGAGGCGCAGAATAGCGATGTGCCCACATTGTTTTGCCTTGTCGGGAAAGAAGGCCTTTTCTGTGGCGTCCAAAGCCCTAAAGCCTCGAATGGACTCTATCCGGGCGGCACGAAATACATCAGCCAAAGTGCCCCCGACACCATCAGCCGCGCCGGTGCGAAAATCGCAGAGGCATTGCACTATCTGCTCATGCACCGCAACGCGCCGGCAAAAGGAAGTCACTGGCTGGAACTCGGAGCCAGCCCCGGCGGCATGACATCGGAACTGCTAGGACGCGATTACAAAGTCACGGCCATCGACCGGGCCCCTCTCGACAAGCGCTTGGATCACCACCAGGAGCTGCGTTTTTTTCTATCGGATGTCGCGACGTTTGAACCGAAAGGGCACACGAATTTTGAGGCGATTCTGTCGGATATGAATGGCGAGGCGCAGGACGCCATGCGCCATGTCATCCGCTTGTCAAAGCATCTTACCCATGGGGGATTGGTAATTTTCACGCTGAAAACTCCCGGAGTTGCGACGTTTGCGGAAATCAATGAGTCATTTGTCGCCGTGGTGCAATCCGCCAGCGCAGCAGGGTTGCGCCTGTTTGCACGAACCCACCTGACCTACAATCGGCTCGAATTCACCCTCTTCTTTGAAAAAGTTACACTGCGCTAAAACCCAAACTTCGGGCGTAGAAACCTGTGAAAAGAGCGCTTCTCGATGAGCTGGGATCGTGGCGTGGAATGTTTTTTCCGCTGGCTTGACTCCGAAGAGACGATGGGCATGCTTTTTACAGATGAAACGAATTCTTCAAATAGCGGCCCTGCTTGGGGTCGTGCTATCCCTCAACTCATGCGGCCTGCCTGGCGCATTGATGCGATCCGCCGGCAATTTGGTGAACACTGCTGACAGCATCGCAGGCGGCTTGGTCGGGGGCGGTTGAGTCTAACGTTTTTCTCGAACATACCGGCTGCCATCCGCCTTGATCGTGAAATAGAGCCAAACCGTATCTTCGGGTAGAAGCTCGGGAAATTTATCGCCCCATTCTGCGATCATTACGCCACCCGCTTCCAACAATTCATCCCAGCCCAGAGCCAACAGCTCGTCGGGTGAATTCAATCGGTAAAAATCCAAATGAAACACCGGCAGCCGCGCACCGGGGTATTCGTGGACCAGTCCGAATGTCGGACTTGTCACTTCAGCCGTGGATCCTAATCCGGCGACAAATCCCTTCGTCCAGTGGGTTTTACCGGCCCCCAACCCACCGACAAGAGCGATGACCGAACCGTTTGTCACCATCGCGGCAGCCGAGCGCCCGAGTGCCTCCATCGCTTCCGGTGTGTTCGCTTGTCCATGCATCGCACCATCGAAAAACCGGACCTACCTATGACGTCGATGAAAAAATCACAGGCCGCGCATATTCCTTGGCTTGCCATCCGCCAAGATAACAGATAGATGAGATGAATGGTTTGGAAAATTCTCACGTTGCTCACTCTATCATCCGCACTTCGCGGAGCAGAACCCCAAGCGCTTTTTAACGGGAAGGACCTTGCGGGGTGGACCTTTGAGTCGATCGACCCGAAGGTAGATGCGCAGTCGATTTGGTCCGTTTCCGATGGAATCTTGATCTGTAAAGGCCGCCCTCCCGGCCTTATGCGCACCGCGAAGGAATTTTCCAACTACGAGCTCACCGTCGAGTGGCGCTGGGCTCCCGGTGGCAAGCCCGGCAATAGCGGAGTCCTCATCCACGCCTCAAAATCCAAAGAATTGTTCACTTGGCCGAAATCGATCGAAGTCCAGCTCGGCACAGGCAACGCAGGAGATTTCTGGACCATTGGTGAAAAACTCACCGTCCCCGGCACCGAGCCAAAAGGCCGCCGCTGGGAGAAGAAAGTGAAAAGCGCGGAAAATCCACCCGGCGAATGGAACACCATGCGCATTCGCTGCGAGGCGGCAAAAGTCACCGTTTGGGTCAACGGAACTCTCATGAACGAGGCCAGCGATCTCAGCACCACCAAAGGCGCGATCTGCCTCCAATCCGAGGACAAAGAAGTGCATTTCCGCAAAGTCGAGCTAACTCCCATTGAGTGAAAATTTGGACTTACCGCAATGCCGCCACGATCGCGAAGTCGCACAAAGGAAGATGAGGTTTCGAGCGATTGAAACCAGACACTTGTCGTGTCCTCCGATTTCGCTCCAACAAATTTCCTCCTCCACGTCCCTTTGCGACCTTTGCGCCTCGGCGGTAAACTCTCCCCTATCCCGCTTTCATTGAAAATTGGCGTTGATTCCTCACCCCATCGCCCGTGAGAGTCTCGCCGCCATGCTCGATATCCGCGTCATCCGCGAAAACCCCGCCGCCCTTCAAGATCGCCTCAAAGCCCGCGGCGGCGATCACTGGAAACTCGTGGACGATGTGCTCGCTTGCGACGAATCCCGCCGTGCCGCAGAGACCTCCAAACAGCAGCTTCAAAATTCCCGGAAAACGCTTTCCAAACAAATCGGCATGCTCAAAAGCAAGGGCGAGGACACCTCTGCCATCGAAGCCGAAGTCCGCGCTATCAACGATCAAATCACGGCGCTAGATACCGAGTGTGAGATCGCCGCTGCCCGGCAGAATGACCTACTCCTCAACATCCCTAACCTCACCCACGATGCGTGCCCGATCGGCTCGGATGAAACGGCCAACCCCGTCGTTCGCGAGTGGGGCACCAAGCCAAATCTAACCCATCCGAAAGACCACGTCGAACTCGCCCTCAAGCACGGCTTGGTGAGTTGGGACGATGGCATTCGCACCGCAGGCTCAGGCTTCGTCGTCTATCGGGGAAAAGGCGCACGCCTCGAACGCGCACTCATTAATTTTCTGCTAGATACTCAATCTAACAACGGCTACGAGGAAGTCAACGTCCCCCACCTCGTCAAACGCGAGTGCATGGAAGGCACCGGCCAGCTCCCGAAATTTGAAGACGACATGTATGGTACCGATGCCAATGAAAATGGCATCAACAGCCTCTTCCTCGCGCCCACTGCCGAAGTCCCCGTCACCAATCTCTATCGGGACACGCTGCTCAATGAAGCCGATCTCCCGATAAAAATGGTCGCCTACACCCCATGCTTCCGCCGCGAAGCTGGCTCCGCAGGACGCGATAACAAAGGCATCATTCGCATGCATCAGTTCGATAAAGTCGAGCTCGTGCAAATCGTCCACCCAGACCACGGCTTCGCAGAGCTGGAAAAACTAACCGCCCACGCAGAGTCCATTTTGCAAAAGCTGGGCCTGCATTACCGCACCATCGAGCTATGCACCGGCGACATCGGATTCTCCTCTGCCAAGACCTACGACATCGAAGTCTGGGCCCCCGGCCACGGCAAGTATCTCGAAGTTTCTAGCTGTTCCTGTTTTACCGACTATCAGGCCCGCCGCATGCGCCTCCGCTTCAAAGATGCCGAGGGCAAGAACCGCTTCCCGCACACCCTCAACGGCTCTGGCACCGCGCTGCCCCGCCTCTACGTCGCCCTGCTAGAACAATACCAGCAACCCGACGGCTCTATCAAAATTCCTGATGCCCTTGTGCCCTACTTCGGCTCCACCGAAATTCAAAATAAGGAGTAGGGATCTTACTGTCCCTTCGTCACCTCCCCAACGGTGTCCAACATTGATTTCATGAGGTGGCATAGATCTTGGCGAGACGGGCTAGGGCTTGGGTCCAGGTGCGCTTGGTATCCAAATGATTTTTCATGGATCGGTGTGGAAAACTTTCATGTCGGCAGGAGCCAGAGTTCACGCAGGCGGGCTAGGGAATCGCTCCACGGAGCCTGTTGATAAAGTCGCACGCGGA
>JAYVNE010000134.1:0-13450 GCA_043758615.1 Akkermansiaceae bacterium | reverse complement strand
CCAACCCCACCAGAGTCGAATCGGGGAGGTTTGTCTAGGATTTTTTCGAAATCAGGAACCTATGCGGATATTCCCTTCAAAAAGAAAATGCCGTGGACTATCACCCTCTGCCGCCGCAGTTCTGTGTTGTAATGCAATAAGGAGGCTCGAAATAAGCACTGTTAGCCAAGAAATGAAGATTTTATTTTCACAAGCCGAGAGCAAATACATCGTCGAGAATTCGGAAACAGATTTGATGCTCACAAGTATTGGCATGGAGCTTATTGAAGCGATCAATAATACATCGGAAGATGTGCATGTGGAGGCTTCCCCAGAAGACTATAAAGAATTTTTGGATTCTCTTCGTGATGATTTTCTTTACTCGTGTGGCTCATGATCCCAGATAGAGATTTCATCCGAATATTATTCTTTCTAACGAAATGCGGATGAGGGCGGGCGCTTGGGCAGATGTTGAGGTGGGTGGGTTTTTAAAGATGAAGTTTTACTTTCTGGGCGTGGTATCTCGCCCCGCCGCGACCCATGCTTTCGGATCATCCGGCCAAGGGTGTCTTGGGTATCGACCGGCGACTTCTTTTTTCATCTGCGCGTAGCCGGATGCCCAAAAGCCTTTGAGGTCCTTCGTCATCTGCCAAGGCTTCTGCCCGGGAGTGAGGATATGAACGAGCAGGGGAACGCGGCCACTGGCGATGGTTGGCGTTTCCCAAATTCCGAAAAGGTGCGAGACCCGCAGCGAAATGAAGGGGTCCTTGCCAATCTCATAGGTGATCTTGGATGAATGGCCGTTAGAAAATGTGATGCGCTCTGGGCAATAGGAATCAAGAGCGGCGCGTTGGGCCGCGCTGAGCCATTCGCGTAGCACCCGCCAGACGTTAGCTTCCTTGATTTCCTTGTAACTAACGGCTCCATGGCAGATTTGTGCGATGGCATCCACCCGGTCCTCATCCGCCCAGCCGGGCATGCCGAGTTCTGGCATCCAGCGGCCTAACATCGATAGCCGAGCCGTCCACTGAGTCACGGAATCATCCCAGTTTTTCAAAATCAGTTCTCCTGCGAGCACGCGACTTGCGAGCAGTCCCGCAGCCTGATCGAGGTTCACTCCGTGGTCGCTTTCTTTCGCCTCCAACACGAGATCGCGGAATCGCGTTTCCTTGCGGGAAACCACGCGGCGACGGGTGTCATCCCACGCGGCGCCATTGGTCATTGCTAGATCGTTAGGAAAAAGCGTGGACAACCATGCCGGATCGATCGCGGTGGCCCGGCGCAGGTGGACAATGATCTCGCGGGCCTCGACTTCGGTGATCTCCGCCGCAACAAAAGCCGAGGCATTTTTCACACATGACTCCTCATCTAACTTCCCCTTACGATTTCCCACCAGCTTGCAGGCGAGTGTGCCCTGACTGAAACGGATCGCCAGTTGATCGCTGAAGGATGCCAGCATTGCCTTGCCAATCGCCTCTCGGCGGTTCTTGAAATCCACCGGCTGCCACTCCCAGCCGAAGCGTTTTGCTAGGGAACAAAGGCGATCAAAACCTTGCGCGGTCTCCCTTGCACCACGCGCCATAATTCCTAACTGATCGCAGCGACGGGGATCAAATCCCATCGCCTCCGCGGACTCAAAAGCACGCCATTCTCCGGCGAAGTCCGTGTCGTCATCCGGGAAGATAAAATCCTTGCGTCCCACACCGCCGCGTTTGTGGGTGAAAATCCCATCGCCTTGGACGGTGGCGGCGATGAATGCGGTCTCGGCCACGCAGCCATGTTCATAGCCGGCAAGCATCAATCTGGAAAAGCGCGGCTCTAACGGAAGAGAAGCCATTTTCACGCCTTCCTCGGTAAGATTTTTTGATAGATCGAGTGCACCAAGATCATGTAGCAGTCGTTCGGCGCGGGTGAGGGATTCCTCAGTCGGTGCATTGAACCATCGGAAATTTCGGATCTCGGAAACTCCGGCTGCTTTTAACAGGAGAACGGCTTCTGCTAGATCGACCCGGTGAACTTCGGGTGCTTCGAACTCCGCACGCCGTCCGTGGTCCGTTTCGCTCCACAAGCGGAACGCCCGGCCAGGAGCCGTTCTTCCTGCTCGGCCCGTTCGTTGCTCTGCGGCGGCACGGGAAATTTTTTTAATGTGCAGCGTGTTGATGCCTCGGCGTGGCTCGAAAGAAGCCGTCCGTGCCAGCCCGGAATCGATCACCGTCCGCACGCCCTCAATAGTGAGCGACGTTTCCGCAACGTTTGTGGCGACGATGATTTTCGGGCGCGGTCCGGGACTGATCGCCGCTTCCTGAGCGGCGGGTGGCAGGGCGCTGTAAAGTGGGAAAACATCCCAATCGCGCACAGTCGATCCACTTCCTAACAGCTCGATGGTTTTCCGGATTTCATGCGTGCCCGGGAGAAACATCAGAATGTTTCCGGCGTCGGGCATGGCCATCGCCTCACGGCAGACCGTCACCATTTTTTCCCAGATGGGAGTTTCGCGGGGAGGCCCGCCCCGGCGATCATTGACTGGCGCGCGATCCGCCCGATAGAGAACTTGTACAGGATGGGTGCGCCCGCCCGCTTCCAGCGAGACAGCAGGCGCGAGATAGTCTGCCAACCCGGCTGTTTCCAACGTCGCCGACATCACCACCACGTGCAAATCCGGTCGTGGGCCTTCTTGAAGATCGAGGCAGCGGGCGAGCGCGATATCCACGGTGAGTCGGCGTTCGTGAAACTCATCAAACACCACCGCGCCGACGCCGCCCAGCTCAGGATCGTCTTGAATCCAGCGCTGAAAGACGCCGTCTGTTAGATAAATGATCCGGCTATCCGCGCGGTATTTCGTGTCGAATCGCACCGCATAACCTACCTCGTGGCCGAGGGTTACTCTGCGTTGTTTTGCCACCCACCCGGCGAGTAATCGTGCTGCCATACGTCGTGGCTCGATCACGAGAATTTTCCCTAAAATTCCGGCATCTGCGAGTATTCCGGGCACCGAAGTGGATTTCCCCGAACCTGTAGGAGCTTTGAGAAGCACGCGGGACCGGACGCCTTTAGCCACGGCGGACTGGAGTTCATCGGCAATTTCAAAAACAGGCAAGTGCACGCGAAAGGATCTGCACTGAAATTCAAGGAGTGGCGATCTCCGAATCGTGTCGCGAGAGAAGCCGACCGTGAAAGACCGGCGACTTTCACGAGTTCATCAAGCAGCCGTGTGGCGTTCTCAATGATCAGTAGCCACCCGCCGCACTCACGGCCACGGCGTGTTCTTTCCTCTGAAAATCAGTGGGCTTCAGACCATAGAAAGTCTGGAAGTCTCGAGAAAACATTTTAGCGGTCGTGAAGCCAAGATCGATGGCGACCTCTTTAATGGGGGAGCCTTCCCGAAGAAGGCATCGTGCGGCGACCATGCGTTCTTGCCGCAGCCAATCTTTCGGGCTGATGCCCAGACCGTCTTCGAAAACGCGGCGCAAATGGCGCTCGGATACTCCGATCCGATCACAGAGATTCGCCATCCGGAATTCCCCTTCGCGGGCAATTTGGTTTAACGAAAGCGGAAGAGGATCGCGGGCCAGAAGGACCAGGAATCTTCCATCTTTTTGAATAATTTCTACGTCGCGGCGTTTCACGGCTTTATTGAAAAGGGATTGGGGCCGTGCCCATTAATAATTAAATAATATGAATAGTCAATTATTTAGAATATTCACCGATCTAATATATTTTTTAAAAAAAGCTCAGGTTTGGCGCGGAACGAGGCCTTCGAGCGCTCAGCGCTGCGTAACCTGGATCACGGTGGAGCACTTGGGAGCCGACATCGCCACTTGGTAGCCTTCAAAAATCGGATTTTCCAATACCCAGATGAGTTGGTGTTCCACTCCCGCGAGCGGTTGAGAGGATAATGCCACTGCGTTTAATGCGCCAAAAACGATTTGAAGTCCCTCCGGCGGATGTGACAAACCGGTACCTAGGGCTTTCAAGAGCGCTTCTTTGGCAGTCCAAATTCTGAGAAGTTGGTGCGCTCTTACCAACGCGTCGGCGGGAAGGGAGTGAATTTCCTCAGGGTGACAGAACGAGCTTTCACAACCCAAAAGCTCGGAAGCGCGGGCAACGGACTCCAAATCTACCCCCACCGGTCCGTCACTGCCGAGCGCAACGATGGCGAGGTCCGGACAGTGAGAAAGATTGAAATGGATGGAATCAAAAGGAGGGGCGAGCGAGGGTTTTCCGAATTCGGAATAGATGAGCGGCACATCGACTGGCTTCATCCCGATTTCGTTGCCCAATATCTGTCTCAGGGCCGCGCGGCAGGCGATCCAGTGGTTCGCATCGTGCGGAAAATGAAAGCGTGCGGCGCGAGACTTTTCATCATCGGTTAGGCAAGCCGCAGCGACCGCCGGGGATATGGAATGAGGGACGACGATGTGAATGTTGACTGTCCCTACTGTCATGTCACGTTGCCTTCAGTGAATCCGTTAGAGTCTTTGCCAATGTGTTAATGTTATCTGAAGAAAACAATGCGAGATGTTTGCCTTCCACTGGAACAATGTTCAAACCGGAACTCGCGACACATGTCCAACCGTAGTCATCAGGGATTTCGAACTTATCATTGAGGTGTGATGTTTTAAATAACGTGATCCGTCCTGCGAACGGTCGTGGCCGATAAGCCTGCATGGCGCGCCAATTTTCCTCACGGACTTGAATTCTACGCATGTCGCTATACGCACTCGCAGGGGCGGAGGATCTCGCGGACTTCAATTCGGCTCGAATGCGGCGGTTCGTTTGGATTCCATCTATCGTGCGTGCGCAGAGAAAACTCAAACGCTTACCGAGCGGCAAGTGGTGATGCTGTTTCCAGAACACACCGAGGCGTTCGGCGATGCTGTAACTACGTTGTGGGGCTGCGGGGTTGTGGGTATCGAATAGACCCAGAAATTCGACACGGTGTCCTAACTGTGTCAGTTGACAGGCGATTTCGTGCGCTACTACTCCGCCGAAGGAGTAGCCTGCTAGACGAAACGGGCCCTTGGATTGAAGACTCAGAATGCTCCGGAGATAGTTGCTTGCGGTTTCCTCAATGCTGGTCATTTCAATTTTACCGCTGTCGCTGAGTTCGAGCGACTCGATCGCATGAAACGGGAGGCTCTGTGGCATTAAGACCGCTAACCCTCGATAGAAAATCACTCCGCCATCGCCGCCATGGATGCAGAACAAAGGTGTTTCTCCGATCCCTTCCTTCAGAGTGATGATATTGCTTTTCGCGGGGGAAGTATTTTCAGTTAGAAAATTTGCGACTGGTTGGGCGTGTTCCGTGACGACGATTGGAAGCGGCGTTGCCTCCGGCGGATTGATTTGCGACGCGAGCGAGGCGATTGTCGGATGATTGAGCAGTGTCGCAAGTGGGAGTGTTACCCCGAACTCACGATGGATGCGCGAAAACATGCGCAAGGTCATCAAAGAATGTCCGCCAAGCGCGAAAAAATCATCATCACGGCCGATGTCAGAAATTTCCAACAGATCCTGCCAGATTCCGGTCAGTCGCGCCTCGGTGGAGCCAGGCGGTTCAATGGCGTGGGTGGACGGGGGATTCTGTTTCGGCTCCGGTTTGTTTTCACTCCGGTGCGCACCATGGCCCTTGCGACTGATGAATTGGATCATGCCGTCCGATGCGACGCGACAGATGTCACCAGTTCGAACGAGATTCCCGAGCTCCGGGTGTTTAATGAGATGTCCGTCGGAGGCACCTGCGGATTTTTCCTGATCGTCGGATGCCAAGCAGAGTTCTCCAGGTATGCCGTCAGCCACCTGTTGGAGCTGGCTGTCTAATAGATAGAATTTAGTGTTAGAAATCGGGAGAATTTCGAATTCCTCAATGTGCTTGTCCGGGTGGGCGGCGATGTCTCCCATCAGTGTTTTGAGATGACCTAACATCCGATTCGCTGATTCGCGGGTGAACAGATCGGTGCTGAAATCAAGTGACGCCCGCCAGCCCTCGTCACGCTCGACGAGGAACAGGTGCAGGTCGAAGGTCGCCCCGGGCGAACGCGAAGGGATCGTGGTTAGCGCGACTCCGCCGAAATGCCCAGTCGTGGTAAATGAACGGTGGTGATTGAAATTTATCTGAAATAGCGGGTTGCGGCTCGGGTCCCGTGCTGGGCGAAGCTCGTGGACGAGGAGCTCAAATGGCAGCTCCTGATTTTCCAAAGACTCGAGCGACATTTCGCGGACCTGCGAGAGATAGTTGAAAAATGTCGGATTACCGGACAGATCGCTACGGAGAATAAGGGTGTTGATGAAAACGCCGATTAACGGCTCAAGATCGCCACCGCTGCGCCCCGCGACAGGAGCGCCCACTGCCACGTCGAGATCGCCGGAATAGCGGCGGAGCAGCATCATGAAAGCCGCAAGATGGACGTGGAACAAGGTGCATCCTTTGCTGGCGGCGATGGTTTGTAGTTTTTCGCTGAGTTCCTTGGGCAGAAGGATGGAAGTGATGTCTCCTTTCCAGGATTTCAAAGCGGGGCGGGGGAAATCGGTCGGCAGGGCAAGCTCCTTCATTCCCTTGAGTTGTTTTTTCCAATATTCTAACTGACCTTTTACTTTTTGACTTGCTAGAAACTCTTTCTCCCAGACGCTGTAATCGCCGTATTGGATAGTAAGCGGTTCGACTTTTGGAGCGCGATTTTCAAAAAATGCCTGATAGAATTCGGCCAGTTCGGCGGTGAAGATCGTTATCGACATGCCATCGAACAAGGCATGGTGGACAGTGAAATGAAAAACATGGTGCTCAGGCCCGAGTCGCAAGATTTCCGCACGAAGCAGCGGTGCTTTTGATAGATCGAACAAGCGGTGGGCCTCGATGCTGCCGAGTCGATCGGCTTCCTCATTGAGGTGGTCAGCGGGGAAGTGGCTGATGTCGAGCACGGGTATCCTAACGACGATCTCGGGACTGACGATCTGCAAAAGCTCACCGTTCTCCTCGCCAAAGCAGGTGCGCAGGCTCTCGTGGCGCTCCACTACCGAGTTCAGGGCGCGTTCGAAAAGCGAGATGTCGAGTGGTCCGGTGAGGAGAAATCGCAATGGGACATTGAAAGCGGTGACTGTGCCTTGCAAGAGCTCCAGGTACCAAAACATCTGTTGGGCGATCGACGCAGGAAATGCGAGCACAGCCGTACTATTGTTAGCAAGCGTGAAGGCGGGGGGATTTGCATCGAGAGATGACATACGATCAGAGATTGCGGCGATAGGCATCACGGTTGACTCGTTGGATTGAGGGCGGGGGTGAATCCACCACTGCGCCCGTCAATTCAAAGGCAAGGGCCTTGATGTTGCGCAGGCGGAATACTTGTGCCGGAGTCAGCGGGATGCCGGCTCGCGAGGCGCGAGCGGTGATTTGGAAAATGAAAATGGAATCTCCGCCCAAAGCGAAGATGTCGTCTTCTATACCGATGTTCTCCTTGCCGAGCACCTGCTTCCAGATTTCTAACAGCATTGTCTCAGTTTCACTTTCAGGAGCGATGGCGATTGATGATTTTCCTGTCAGCTTCGGAGCAGATGGAGCGGGCAATGCTTTGCGATCCACCTTACCGTTTGGTGTCAATGGAAACGAATCAAGCTCCACGAAAGCGGTGGGGATCATATAATCCGGCAAGCCGATTGCGAGGTGCTCGCGGAGAGTCTTGCTGAGACCGCTGTCCGTGGTTTTGGTCACGCGTGGAGTGTTAGCGAACGAAGACGCTGGCTTCGTTGAAATTTTTTCCGGCCATGCAGGCAAGAGCTTTTCGGAGATCGGGAGTAAAACTGCTTCGAGCAGGCCTTGCGTTCCATCGTTGACCCAGCGGACATGCGCACGGTAGCCCGTTTGTGAGGCAAGAGCATATAAATCCTCCGCTGAAATCGCATTCCAAGGAAGAGCTGATAGATTGGGTAGTGTCGCGTCTGAAGCGGTGGAGTCTAGGGCGTGTTGGAACTCAAGAGCAACGACTAATCGGGCATCTGGGATGTTAGTGAGATGGATTGCCGGGGCTCCTCCAGCCAGCATCGCTTCAAGTTGTTCGAGATTGATATTTTTCCATTCGGTGGCTGGCGGCAGTGGGCGAGGTGCGGGTAGTGGGCCCTTGTGAAGAATTACATCATAGTGATAGCACGTAGTTTCGTTGATAATTTTCCCCCGGCGCAGGAGCGTTTCAATATGTGAAATCGCGGGATTATGCTCGGTGAAAAATCCGAACCATTCGGGGTCCAACGAGAGCTCTGTTTCCTTTGCGGTTCGCTGCGAGGTCATTTCACGAAGATGGCCAGCTGTAGTCCCATCAGTGGCATGCTCGCGTAGAGCCATGCCATGATAAGTCACTAACAGAGCATTGCTTTGCACATCGCCAAGGAAGATGCGCCCGCCGGGCTTAAGCAGCCGGGTGGCTCCTTCGAACACTCGATTGAGGTAGTCGGAATGCGGGAAGTATTGGGCCACGGAGTTGATAATAATCGTGTCGAAATGTGCTTCGGGGATTCCGCTGAAATCATCAGCAGGTCTATGGAAAAGTTTAACCTGTGAAAGTGGTGGGTTGCTAGCAAGCGCATCGATCGCCACTTGCGAAATGTCCGCTGCCCAGTAGCACTCCGATTCTGGAGCGAGCCGCGAGAGAAGCTGACCGGTGCCACAGCCGATTTCGAAAATCCGGCGGGCTCCCAACCCCCGGATGCGTTCCACGGTCGTATCGATCCACTCGGTGACTTGAGCATCAAGGTTCTCTACTCCCGCCCAACCCGCGATTACCGAGTCGAGTTGGTCGAGTTTCTTGCCTCCGGTCTGGTCAATCGCTGATTTGTAGAGCAAGTCCCATTGATCCTGCCAGATCGCAGTGGCGTTCCCTTCACTAGATTTGTGAGTCGTGAAATAGGCAGCTAACCGTCCGTCGTGGACATGCGCGATGGCATTGGTGATTTCCGGATGCTCTAGCAGTCTTGACTCGATTTCACCCAGCTCAATGCGAAAACCACGGAGCTTAATTTGATGGTCGAGGCGTCCGAGGAACTGGAGTTCGCCGTTTTCAAAGAAACGCGCGCGGTCACCTGTTCGATAGACGCGTGCGCAGGCTACCGGGTCGAATGGATTTGAAATGAATTTTTCCGCAGTGAGTTCTGGCCGATTCAGGTAGCCGCGAGAGAGGCCCGCACCACCGAGAAGTAATTCGCCAGCCACACCTGGCGGCAAGAGCTTGCCCTGCTCGTTCACGATGTAGGCCTTGGTATTAGAGATTGGCACGCCGATCGTGGCGCGACCACCTGGCACGCGCAAAGCAACGGTGGAATAGGTGGTGTCTTCGGAAGGTCCGTAAAGATCATAAATTTTGATCGCAGGGTGAGCTTCATAGAGTCGATCTGCGAGCTGTGTGGTTAGAGCCTCGCCTGCAAGGTTGATGGTTTTAACAGATGCAGGGATGAGTTTCGCCTCGAGGAGTTCGGTGATGGCTGATGGAACGGTGTTGATCAAAGTGATCTTCCCACAATGCGGATGATCCATGAGGTCAAGCGCGTTTTCTGCCAGAATCAGGGTTCCCCCGCTGCCCAGAGTGACGAACATTTCAAAGATCGAGAGATCGAAACAAATGGATGTGGAGAACAAGACTCCAGCAAGCTCATCCTTTTGATAGACCGACTGTGCCCAACCGATTAGAGCGATGGCGTTGCGGTGCTCAATGGCCACTCCTTTTGGCTGTCCGGTGGAGCCTGAAGTGTAAATGACATATGCCAGATCCTGGGGAACCGTTTCCGAAGGTAATCTATCCGCTGTGTGGGATAGGACCTCATCAATAAACAAGCGTCGGGTTTCATCTTCCGGTGGAAGCGAATCGACCAACGAGCGCTGGGTGAGCAAGACCGGCGCGGACGCATCTTTCAAAATATAACCAATCCGATCTTTCGGATACTTCGGATCGATGGGCACGTAGGCACCCCCGGCTTTAAGAACGGCAAGAATGGCAATGATCATTTCCACACCACGTGAGGCACAAACTCCTACGAGCGTTTCTCTTCCGACACCATTCCGCTGAAGCTTTGCCGATAAAGCGTTCGCGTGACGATTGAGCTCTCGATAAGTATAACTTTGGCCTCGCGTTAGCAATGCGACTGCTAACGGATTACGCTCGGCGTGAGCCTCGAAAAACCGTTGGATGGAAGGCTCGGCAGGTAACGGGCGTCCCGTCGCGTTCCATGCGTTGAGAATGTTACGATCACTATCGGTTAGGGCATCAATCTCACCCAAGGCGATGTCGCCGTTGGAAATGACCGATTCGATCAATTGTTCAAAAGTTTGGAGCCAGCCGAGGATGGTCGACTTATCGTGGAGATCGGTATTGTATTCACACTCTACAACGAGGCGTTCTTCCGTCTGCACCAGATTGAAGAAGAGTTGGAAATTGACGAATTGTTTTGGGTTTGTTTCGACGTCGAACTTCATCTGATCAAATTCGATGCGATCAGTTCCATTTTTATCAATGTTGAAGATTACCGAAACCAAAGGCACGCGGCTTGTGTCGCGCTCGATTTTAATTTTCTGAATAAGGCTACCAAAAGTATAATTTTGATGATCGTATGCTTCGAGAATTTCTTCCTTCACATCCGTCGCAAACTCCCGGAACGAATGGCCCGCAGTGGGTGATAGACGCAAGGGGAGGAAATTAAGGCAGTGACCTATCAATTCATCGCGTCCAACGCGGGTTTGTCCGGCGGCGGGAACCCCGATCACGATATCCTCTTGACCGGTAAGCTTGTGCAGGAGTGCGGCGAATGACGAAAGCAGAGTGGCGAACAGAGTGCCGCCGAGGTTAGGTGAGACCTTTTTCAAACGATCATAGCGGCTTGCTTCAATCGTAATTTTCTCCATGGCACCCTGATAGGTTTTCATGGTGGGCCGTGGGCGATCCGTCGGAAGCTCGAGGGCGGGTGCGCCGTTGGCATATTTGGAAACCCAGAAATTTTCTGCTTTGGTGAACTCCCCAGCGTATTTGCTGGATGCTTCGAGGCGTGCGTATTCGGCAAATGGCATTGCAGGAGAAAGGCGCGGGAGTTTGCCCGATTTCCTCGCATTGTAGGCAGTAGCAAGCTCTGCTAGAATCATGCCGAAAGACCAACCGTCACAAACGATATGATGGGCCGTGAAGATCAGCTCGTGGCGAGCACCGGACAAGTGAATGAGGTGCAGACGGATGACCGGGCCGCTCGTGATATCGAATGAGATGGAACTCTCTGCGTTCTTGATCAGTGAAAGCGGTAGCAGCGCAGACGGAGAAGTGCTGGTGATGCTAGAAAAATCATGTTCCATCAGTTCGATAGAACGCGAGGACGGATGGAAATACTGAGTCGTGCCATCTTCGGAAAAAGTGCTGCGTAGTGAGTGGTGGCGGACCACAATGTCATTTAATGCGGTGCGTAAGGCCTGAGTATCGAGTTCCCCTTCGAAGGTAATGATGTTCGATTCATTGAATGAACAATTCGCGTCATCGCCCATTTGCATGCCGTGGAAGATTTCGCGCTGAGCTTCTGTCGTCGGCGCGCTTTCGAACCGTGGAAATGCGGATGGAATGCTCACATCCGTGTTGGATGATGCTGGGATGAGACCGGCTGCTTGCATTTCCGTCACAGATTCAGTGAATGCTCTAACCACCCGGTCTAGGTCCTCGTCGGTATGGGCGGTGGTGAAATAGAGCGGTCTGCCCTCCCAAACATGGATGCCTTTTTCACGCAGGAAAAACCAGAGCAGGCTGATAAATTTTAGGTCAGGCGCGTGTTCGATTACTGCATAGGCACTGAAGTGTGGCAAGCGAATCGGAAGCGAGATTGCTTCAAAATATTCGTTCAAAGTTTGGCAAAGCCGCCCGACACGTTCTTCCATTTCGATCTGCATGCGCGGTCCTTCGCCCATGAGATGCTCTACCACACGCCAAGCTGCTGCCAGTGCGAGCGGGTGCCTAACGAAAGTTCCAGCGAAAAATGTGACGCCTACTTCCGGGAAGCTGTCGTCACCATAGCTCCATGCACCACCGTCGAGAGCATCCATATATTCTTTCTTGCCGGCGAGCACGCCGATCGGCATGCCGCCGCCGATGACCTTGCCGTAGGTGGCCATGTCTGCTTCAACTCCGAAGTATGCTTGGGCTCCACCGGGCGCACAACGGAAGCCAGTGACAACTTCATCGAAAATAAGTGCGGTGCCTGATTTTAAGGTGATTGCGCGCACCTCCTGCATAAACTCGCGCGGCTGAAGACCTGGCGCGCGGCTTTGCACAGGCTCTATCATCACTGCGGCAAGGTCATGGGCATGAGCCCTGAGAATCTCTAACGAAGCAGGATCTGCGTAGTCGAGAACCAGCATGTTCTCAACTAACGATTGCGGAATGCCGGGGGCGATCGGTTGCGCTTTATAGACTCCATTCACCCATGAACCACGGACGAGCACTTCCTCGAACATGCCGTGATAGTCACCCGTGAAGTAGGCGATGCGATTGCGCCCCGTGATCGTGCGGGCGAGACGCATGGCGGCCATCACCGCTTCGGAGCCTGTGTTGCAGAATGTCGCGCGCTCCATGTGAGTGAGTTCGCAGATCGCTTTGGCGAGTTTGCCAGCGATGGGCGACTGAGGTCCGATTTCGATCCCGCTGCGGAGTTGTTTTTCCAGGGCACCAATCAGCCAGTCCGGCGAGTGTCCGAAAAAGTAGGTGCCGAAACCCATTGTGATATCGACGTATTCGTTCCCATCAATGTCCCATATTTTCGCGTCCTTGCTGCGGGCTGAAACAATCGGATAGACCATCTCCTTCCATATTGATTTGAAACCCGAAACCGCACGCGGATCGGCGAAGTGTGGGCGGTGCTCAGCGGTATAGGCTTTTGAAGATTTCGTCTTCGAAACATAGCGATCTATCAGTTGATCAAGCCCTTTTTGCTGGCGATCAGTGAGCCCTTCCTTGTCACCGATATCAATGGGCTTATAGGGACCAAAACGAGTGTTAGAATTTGTGTTGCGCGTGTGGTTCTCAGGCCACTTGACCAGGCTTAAGCTACTCTCTGCAGCAATTTGCTGACCAGAAAGGGTAGGCTGCGTGAGTTGGGAGTGATTAGGAATGCTTTGTTCAGACGGCGTGCCAAAGGCAGTGATAGGCATTTCATGATCCAGATGTTTTGCCAGTGATGCCACGGAGGAAAGATCACCTAGCATCTGCCGGAAGGTAACTTTAACTCCGAAACGTGAACGCACCGCTTGGCTGGCTTGAGTTAGAAAAAGTGAGTCAAATCCAAGCTCCGTGAAACTCGCAGAGTCATTCCTAACAACAATTCCGGATAGATCAAGGACCAGTGCGCGGAGCCTCGTGAGAATGTCTTGAAGACGATCAATGCTGCTAGGTGCCGGAATGGAGACTGACGAAGCGACGGGCGTTGAAACAGGCTTGAGCGCAGTCGGCTGGACAATTTCGTTGGC
>JAYVNE010000133.1:0-4471 GCA_043758615.1 Akkermansiaceae bacterium | reverse complement strand
GCCGTGTTTGAGAGCCGCAAGGCCATGGAATGGCGCAATTTAGCCATCGTCTGGCATCAGGCCAGTGCCAAGCCATTGATGACGCCCGAGGTTCGTGCTCAGGTTGCGCAGCTCGATTGGGACGCGCTGGCGGAGGAGGTGGAGATATGAGCGTAGCGTGGACTGCTTACCGTTTCACACTTGCAGCCCAAAGCGATGCGGGTTAGCTAATACTATTTAACTCACGAGCAAACAATGAATGTCCTACTTTTCTTTCTTCTCGTGGCGGTCATTTTCGTCTGGTGGGTTCTGACCCCGGTGGCGTGCGTTTGTCCGGAGTGCCGGGAGGACGTCCATCCCAGAGCTTCGGCTTGTCCTAGTTGTCATCGCGCGATCAAGCCGGCCAAGAAGTGGCTCTCTTGGCTCACGAAGAATGTCGCCAGACTGGGAATTATACTCGTGGTGATATACTTGCTGAATCCAGAAAATCGGGCGGCCGTTGTCAACACCCTTGTCAACATTAAGCAAAAATTGGGCGGGGGCACCTCATCGGATACAACTCCGAAGTGAGGGGCCATCAGTCACTCAACATTGAGTAAGACGGGAATCGGCTGCTCGAATTTGCATTTTTTTTGCAGCGGCATTATTGAACGTCTATGCCTAAAGCCTCTCCCTCTGAAACTGGTGGCCAGCGTCCCAGCGCACTGGAGATGTTCACGGATCGGGTGCAGGAGCAGGAACTTTTGCGCGAGATCATGCGCCCTGAGCCAACGAAAGCAGAGCGCGGCGAGCTTTTCCTGACGGTGTTTTACGGTGTCGGTGGAGTGGGCAAGTCCACACTCTGCCGCCGTGCCTACGAAATCGCCAAGGAGCAGGATGCCAAAGAACTGGTGCTGGTCACGGTGGATTATGACGGCAGCGGGTGGAGCCCTGAAACGGCCTTTGTGGGTGTCGTGAATGAACTGGTGCGTGCCTTTGCGGACAAAGGCGTTTCGCCACGTTTGAGCGGCTCACTGCTCGCCCTTTATGCCCAGCACGATTCGCGAACGGGCGGTGAATCCATCTCGGTCGATGAAAGGTGGGGGCTGGCCATGGAATCTTTGGACAAAGGCGTGGAACTGGCTGGCATCCCCGGCTTGGGGTTGTTGCTCAAAGGAGCCAAGTGGGTAAAGGACCGGGCGCAGAGAGGTGCCCTTCAGAAGCAGCTCCGTGAGCTTGGCCTGTGGCCGGAAGACCAGTTTGGCCGCGTGGATTTAATTGACCTTGAGGCCAAGATCGGTCGGGCGTTGTTCGAGGATGTCCGCAATTTTTTGAATGACAGTCCTGACCGCCATGTTCGGTTGTTGATTGACGGTTTTGAGCGGTTGCAGAGCCACGAGCGCAAGGCGGATGCCCAAATGCGCCTGCAGGATTTTCTCGGTTACTTTGCCGCCAGCAAGGACCCCGCTGCTTGCAATCGGTTCCGGGTGCTGATCTTTGGGCGCGAGAAGCTGCGATGGGACGAACTCTACGCAGATGACGACTGGTGCCGGTTCTGGAATCAGCATCTGCTGGCAGGGTTGGCGGAGCGGGATGCACGGGACTTTCTGGAGCGTTACCGGCAATGGTTTCAGACCCATGAGCAGCAAGCCCTAGCTGTTGCATTGAAAGACTATGAGGAGCAAATCCTCGATGCCACTGATGAGTTGGCCGATGGCGAGCGGATGTTCTATCCATTCTACCTGAATCTCGCGGTGGAGTTGCTGGAGCGATCCGTGTCACGCGGGGAGAAACCCGATTTAGGCCGGTCTCCCGTCGAGTTGCAGGATCGGTTCTTCAAATATCTCGCCCCGGCAGAGTTGCGGGTGCTAATGGTGCTGGGACTGGCGGAGGTTTTCGATGAAGCACTTTACGACTGGCTGGCCAAGGAAAGGGTGATCGAGTTCCCGCTGCACAGCTTCCATACGGCGGTTCGGAAAGAGCATTCCTATTTCCAAGAGGTGGAGCACTCCGCAAGCAACTGGCGGTTCCACCGGCTTTTCGAGGAGGCTCTCCAAGCCAAGTGGCTGACCGGTGATGCGCAGCGGCACGAGGGACAGGCGGTGACCCGTCGGTTGCTGGGATACTACGCGGAAGCACTCGGAAAAGTGCCGGAGCGCGACTGGACGAGAAGCGAAGTTGATACTTGGTGTCATGGCATGGAGATCATCGTGACGCAAGGGCCAGTGAAGGGCTTGTTGGGAGTAGAGGAATGGGTGGCGTTGCTGGACGCCCAAAGCTCACGGTATCATCACTATCTGTGCCGAGCGCCTTCCTCCCTATTTATGCAACGAACGTTGAGGGAGTGCGAGCGATTGTTCGGACGTGGGCATCCTTACACGCTTGCTGCTGTTACTCAATTGGCATCTCTTGGGGGTGGCGACGAAAAAGCAGAGACACTCTGCCGCAGAGCGTTGGAAGTTTGGGACGAATACGACCCTGAGTTTTCGATAACGCTCGAAGCCGCCCACAATCTTGGAGTGGTGCTCTGCGGGAAAGGCGAATACGAAGAAGCAGAAAAACTTCTGCGCAGAGCGCTGGATGGCAATGAGCGGCTTTATGGCCCGGAGCATCCGGACACATTGGCAACTGCACACGTCCTTGGAAAATTGTTCACCGACAAAGGCGATTACACTCAAGGCGGGGCATTTCTTAATCGTGCGCTAAGCGGCAAGGAACGAGTTCTTGGAATTGATCACCCCCACACGCTATCGAGTGTCAACAGCCTTGGAAACTTACTCTATAGAATGGGCGACCTCAAGGACTCTGAGGTGCTGCATCGCCGCGCATTTGAAACCAGGGTGCGCGTCCTTGGCGCTGATCATCCGGACACACTCCAAAGCGCCAACAACCTTGGCAATTTATTTTATTGCAAAGGCGATTATGAAGGGGCGCAGGCTTTCTTTGGTCGCGTGCTGGCATCGCGTGAGAAGACCTTGGGGCCTGAGCACGGTGAAACACTTCAATCTTGTTATGCCCTTGGAATTTCGTTACTCAACACGGGTAGGGCACAAGAAGCTGAGGCTCTGTTGTATCGGGAGCTTAAGTCAGCCCGAGCAAATCGGGATACGCCGCTTGGGTCTGTGCTTAAATCCGTAAAAACCTACGCTTCGTGCCTTAAAGCGCTGGGGCGCATCAGCGAGGCAGCTGCGGTGTTGCGACCTTACCTAGGCCAGGATCAAGATTGTATTCGCTACAATCTTGCCTGTTACGAATGCCTCTCTGGCAACCAAGAAGAGGCGCGGCGGCTGTTGCGTGACGAATTTGTGGCAAGGCCAAGTCGTCTAGAATTTGCTCTGGCCGACGATGACCTCATAGCGATACGCGCAGAGCTTGCTTCCATGGCAGATGGAAATGTGACTCTCAACGACGAGACAAGTGGTTTACTAGACAAAACCTAATCAAAAATTAGCGCGCAAATGGTTCAGTTGTCAGCGGCAGGAAGTTAAAATCAATTATAGTTAATATTCGAAGGACAGGCACCGCATACTCAGGGATTCAGCTTACTTAGATCAATTTTATCTTAGTATCAAAGTTTTTTAAAACAACATGTTGATTACTTAATTTGAGTAAAGTAAATTATTGGCTATATGATAAAACAAATCAAAACAAAATACGAAATAAAGTGCAAAAACTGCGAAAAGCTGCACAGCCTCGAAGGCTCCGATCTGGAATTTGAATGCGTGGAATCACACGAACGCAGGATGGGTCCTGAAAATAATTATGAGGCGAAGGTAGAATTTCCCTGCGAATGTGAAACGGAGATAGAATATACCTTCAATGTTTGGGAATACCCTACTGGGGTAGAAAACAATCGCCAGTTCGTATCCGACACTGTGGATGTGAGCAAATGGCCTGAAATAGAGATAAGCTCAGATGAGCCAGAGGAGGTTTAGCAGGCTGTTGAAAAACAGGCAGACCATGCGTATAAAAAATGTAGTGTGATGCCATCTTATTCAATTTTCCTTGGAAAGAGCGCCACATGTCCGGCGCTCGGAGGGCTGACGGCCCCTTACACTTGGTTTTTCAATAGCCTGTTAGTCTTACGTCACGGACCCGCAGTAACATTCACTCACGCAGCCTTACTTTTTTGTGTTTTAATCAACTTGCTTGATCGGCTGCTTGCCAGCCCTTAACGAGGAATCCTCATGCCTCACCTCATTACTTTCCGTCCACACCCTGACCATGCTGATTTTATGCAAAGGGAGGAGTGTCGGCCATGGGTCATGGAATTGACCGGTGCTCTGATTAGAGCCAGCGTGTGGTCGGCTAACGAAGACAAGCAGGTTCCTGGCACTTATTTTGTGGATGATGACCACCTTAGGTGGGCGAAGATGCTGGACATGTGGGTGCCGATGCCTCAATCAATACGACTGGCTGACGTGTGGGAATATTGGATCGAAGAGCGGGACGGTTGGTGTGTAATCGGCATCAACGGAATCGGGCTGGCCGCCATCGCGGGGCGCGGAGGCTC
>JAYVNE010000132.1:0-4485 GCA_043758615.1 Akkermansiaceae bacterium | reverse complement strand
CGGCAGGGCATTTTTCGGTGCTTAATAGAAGAAAGGGGTTTCAAACCCCTTCTCCTTATTACTCCAAAACCCACAAATCTTTATGCGCGTCAGTATATTAAAAATTCGCGTCCATTCGCGTCCATTTGCGGTTCAGTTTTTCTCTTTATTTACCCGTGATCAAATTGATAGATCCACGGTCAAATCTCCGCCTAAACTTTCAATCGCGGCGATTAGGGTATCGGTTTCCGTGTCCTCCGCGATCGAGACGATCCCGTGGGCGCGGAACATCGGGTGACCACTCATCGGGGCGCTTTCGAGGCCAGTGGTTAGTTCTTCCACATTTCCTCCCGCATGCGCGATGGCGGCAGTGAGTTCGCGCACAATCCCAGGGCGGTCATTGCCGACGACATCGACGACAACCGTGCGACGGGGAAATGTTTCAACCACATCTTCATGAACGGCTTGAATCGTTAGTCCAGGAATGCCGGGGGCTTGAAGTTCGAGGAGCAGAGCACCGACTGCTTCTGGCGGGCACTCGATCCGTGCAATGCCGGCGAATTGTCCGGCGAGACGCGACATGCGGCTTTCGAGCCAATTTCCACCATGATTGGCGATGGTGTCTGCGAGAGAATTCACCAAACCGGGACGGTCATTTCCGAGCAAGGTGATGACAAGATAGGATTTCATGGCCTGATAAAAGCAGAGCCCCCGGGGAAAGCCAAAGATTTTCCCTCCTCTATTCTTGTGAATCACGAAAAAGGCATGCAATCTCCGCCCAATTCGATTCAATACCTCCATGGCCAACGATCACCCGTTCCAAATGCTTTTCGAAACACTCGGTCGGATCCCGGCTGCTCACGCGGAATCGGTCAATCGCCGAGCTTACGAAATTTTGTCGGATTTGCTGACGGCACCGCTGGAGAAAATCGGCCGATGCATTCTTCTACGCGCTCCTCGCGCGGGTCACGGAAAGACGCATTTGCTCTCGCGAGTTCAACATTACCTAGGATCGACTCATGAGTTTATTCCGCTACATCCGGGATTTGGTTGCCGTATTGATGCCGCATCAGTGACGGACGATGCCCTGCGCCGCCTCGTGCGTCCGCTGCCGGCATCGGGTGGTCTCTGCGTGTTAGATCTCGTGACACGGCGTTTATTTGCGATTGCCTTGCAGCCGTTAGTGGCCTCCGGTGAGGTGCCATGTCAGGATCGTGAGGGTGCCCTCACGGCCCTTCGAAATCGCCCGATAGAAACCTTTGACTTCCATCACCCGAATGCGGTGACCGCGCACTGGGCACGCGAGAATTTCGAAGTGCTCGGCCAGCGACTCAGCCTCGAACTCGCACAAAACTGCGGTCTCCCTGTTCGCGAAGTGGCATTCTGGGTGGAGGCATTGTTCAGATTTGCGGCCACCCCCGTTGAAAATGCCGGCCGTGTGAGAGCGCTGGCGGAAAGCGTGCATGCGGGAAATCCAGCGGACAATGAGGCCATGGAACGGCTGGAATCCCTGCTCGGTCTGCTTTCCTTGCTGATGCGCGTCGTCCTCGTCGCGGATGATCTCGAAGGATTTTCTGCCGATGAAACCGCAGCGCTCCGATTGGCAGCTTTTCTCGGATCTCTTCGCCAATCGGTGGAGCGCTTGGACGTGATTCTCTCTCTCAATCAAGACATCTGGCAGAGTGCGTTTCTTCCCCGGCTTAGCGGTGGTCTCGCAGACCGTCTCTCGGAGGTGGTGATCGAACTTGATCCCCTAACGGAATCTGAGATGATCGCGCTGCTAGATTCTCGCGTTCCAGGATTGGGAAGTCGGGTGCTAGAAAAAATCGATGTGACCTCCGCCGGAACTCACGCCCGCGGCCTGATCCGTGCGGCGGGACTGGCTTGGCTCAAGGCAACAGCGATGGATTCCGCTCCGGCGGCAATCCTCGCTTCCGTGCCTGAAGCGAAGCGTGCGGAGATCCCACAGGCTGAGACGGCGATCTTGATAGCTGCGGTCGAGCCAGCTTTAGCCTCGCCGACTGTTGAAATCGTGCCCAGGCGCGAAGAGTCTAACTCATGGCCTGCTCCTCAATTCTCTCCTAATCCTATCACGGCAGAAACTGCTATAAACTCGCCTTTTCAAGTGGAGCCCCCGGTTTTTGTGCCTGAGCCTTCACCTGCTCAAAATTGGCAGGATGCACCGCAGGCCGTTCCGTCATTTGGCGAACCGCCTGCGCCATCTGCGCAGTTTCATTCAGAGCCAGCAGTTCCCTATCAGCCGCCAGAGAATCCATTTCAAGTGACTCCGCAGGTCGTTTCGCCAGAGCGAGCTGCCGCATTTGAATTCAACCCGCCCGCCTCCGACTCTCCATTTCACGTGGCTCCGGATATTTTTGCACAAAATCCACCTGCAGCACAGTCTCTGCCAGAGCCGGTGGTGTCCTATCAGCCGCAATTGGATTCACCTTTTCAAGTGACTCCGCCGGTTTTTTCATCGGGGCCGGCTGCGTTTGAATTCAATCCGCCCCCCTCCGACTCTCCTTTCCAAGTGGCACCGGATATTTTTGCACAAAATCCACTTGCAGCACAATCTCTGCCAGAGTCGGTGGTGTCCTATCAACCTCAATTGGATTCACCTTTTCAAATGGCCCCGCCCGTTTTTTCATCGGAGCCTGCTCCCACATTTGCATTGAATCCTCCACCCGCCGAAGCCACGCCGCCGCCCGCTGCGCCAGACACGGATCGCGTGGATGACCTGCTCCGCCAGTTTCGCGAACGCTATGGTCGGGGGAGCTTGTGAAAATTTTCACAAAGCCCTTGCGAATTGAGCGTTTCTGGGCGCTTATTTGCCCGGCAATTCCGGCATGAGCACCACTACCCAAGAAATCGACGCACCTGACACCATGGCCCGCGCCGCACGAGCTGCGGACAGTTACCACGCCGAAACGGACGACCTCGTTGGCGAGCGCATGGTTCTCAATATGGGGCCGTCTCACCCGGCAACTCATGGGGTGTTACGCCTCATTCTCGAGCTGAACGGTGAAATGATCGATTCTGCCGATCCAGACATCGGTTTCCTGCATCGCGGTGATGAAAAAATCGCGGAAAACATGCACTACAACCAGTTTGTGCCCTACACGGACCGTTTGGATTATCTCGCTCCTTTAGCGAACAATGTCGCATACGCCTGTGCCGTGGAAAAATTGATGGGTTGGACGCTGCCACCGCGCGGCCAAGCCTTGCGCGTGCTTTGCTGTGAGCTCGCCCGGATTTCATCCCACATGTTAGGCGTCGGAGTTTGTGCGATGGACGTCGGTGCAATGACGGTGTTCCTCTACACATTCACGGAACGCGAGAAGGTTTATAATCTTTGTGAACAGCTCACCGGTGCGCGTTTCACCACTTCCTATACCCGCGTCGGCGGTCAACTTCGCGACATGCCGCTTGGCTTCGAGTCCTCGGTCCGCCAGTTTCTCGACGAGTGTCTTGTTACCATTGGTGAAATTTCCAAGCTGCTCGACAAAAACAAGATTTTCCTCGATCGCATGGTCGATGTGGGCGTGATCAGCCGTGAATCCGCCATCGCTTGGGGCATGACCGGGCCGAATCTACGTGCCTCCGGGGTCGCCCGTGATCTGCGGAAAGACAGTCCGTATCTGGGCTACGAAAAATATCAGTTTGATGTGCCAATCGCTGATGAAGGCGATTGTTACGCCCGCTATCAGATTCGGATGGAGGAAATGCGCCAGTCGATTCTCATTTGCCGACAGGTTCTCGACACCATGCCCGAGGGGCCCGTCAATCTAGCGGATTCCAAGAGCATGCTCCCTAACAAAGAGAAGGTGATGATGTCGATGGAAGAGCTCATCCACCATTTCATCGTTTCCACTCAAGGCATCGATGCCCCCGCCGGTGAGGTTTATTTCGCCGCAGAAAATCCCAAGGGTGAGCTCGGATTCTACATTCATTCCAAGGGAGGTGGCGTGCCGTATCGCTTGAAAATCCGTAGTCCCTCGTTCTGCAATCTATCGATCACCTCGAAGCTCCTGCCCGGCCACATGGTTTCCGATATTCCGGCTATTCTAGGCTCGCTGGACTTCGTCATGGGCGAGTGTGATAGATAAAGAATTTTCAGCCGCAAAAAGGCGCAAAAGGCGCAAAAATTGAGATACAGATTGATGCTTTGATGACCGCGAAAGATCCAATTTTCGAACTCTGCGATAAAGTAAGGGAAATGGCATTTTCGCTGCGCTCCTTTTTACATCCTCTCACAGGAACTTCCCTCATACTAACTCCCGCTTCGTTCCTCTTTTTTATACTTTCTGCGCTTTTTTGCGGCTAACTCATCTTTCACTATGTCCCACTCCAATCTCGAAGAATCCATCGCCTCTCACGAGACACCCGGCAGTCAGTTCTATCCGCCGTTTGTCATCACTCCTGAATTGGAAGTGGAGGCAGATGATCGCATTTCCCATTACACGGTGAACAAGCGCTCGGCGACCTTGCCGTTGCTTCATATCGTGC
>JAYVNE010000131.1:0-13546 GCA_043758615.1 Akkermansiaceae bacterium | reverse complement strand
GCCCGGACGGGTTGCGGGCTTGGTGGCCTTGGCCTGAACGACGGCGAGACGCCTGCGGAAATCGTCTAGCAGCTTCCAACAGGAGAGCATTTTCTCATTGATGAGAGGTTTGGAATCCGCCACGGGCCGATGAAATCACGGACAATCTAACAGTGCGGGCGTTTGTTTAAAAATTCCAGACTTTCTCCGCATCAGCACCTAGCATGCCGAACAGTTCTGGCTTCTTGCCTATTTTCCAATAATTTTCACCCGGCCCAACACCGAAGGCGAAAGATCCGCTTGCGCGACCCAGGCCCGGGCTGCGGTGGGGTCATCCCGACCCCATTTTCTCAGCAGATGCGTGAAGGCATCATCGCGCTGGGCCGGATCGGACATTTTCGAGACCATCGCGAGTGCTTCCTGTGGATGGGATTCCACCAGGGTCCCGGCTGCGATATTCCGCAGGTGATCGGTGGCTTCATTCGGTGGCTGCTGTTCCACCCATTTGCCAAGCTCGGCGGGCGAAAGGATCGTCCAAGTCCTCACGGAATCATCGAGGGCGTTGTGCTGCTCGGGCGAATCGGGCAGGCTGAGGGTCCAAGCAATGGCCTTTTCGGGTTCGGACCCAGCCCAGGTGGAGGCGATCGCAGGAATGGCTTCAGTGCGCGTTTCGCCCTCGGGAAATTGGGCAGCCCAGTCGGCGGCGACTTTCGGATCGCTGTTAGCCCATAAGGAAAGAAGAGTGGCCGCGGAGGCACTTTGAACCTGTCCTTGTAGAGTCATCACCCATTGCGAGGCTGCTTGGGGATCTTGGGCACCCCACGCGCCTATCAGAGCTTCCGCCAAGTCCGCCGCTTCGGGTTTGCCTAACCGTGAATTAACCCAAGCGGCAGCGTCCAAGGGCGACTGGGCACTCCATTCCGTGACCAAGGTGCCTAGGGCGGCGTTCCGCTTTTCGGTGTCAGGAAAGGCATCGATCCAGGCGACCGCAGCTTGGGGATCCCGCTCCACCCACGCGCTGATGACCTGAGTGGTCGCCCCTTCAGAGAGCACTCCGTTAGGCAGGGTTGCAACCCAAGCAGCGGCGGCGGTCGGATCGCTGGCCGCCCATTCCTTGGCGATGGAACCAAACGATTCCCCGGCCAGAGGACCCGTTAGATGAATGGTCGCCCACTTGGCTGCGGTTTCCGGATGAAGCGAAGTCCAGCCCGCGCAGGCAGCGTCGAAGGCCTCCTGCTTGAGCATTCCTGCCGGCAAGGTGCCCGCCATCTCCAAGGCAGCGGTGGGATCCTGCCTGGCCCACTCCCTCATCAATCCACTGAGGAAGGCCGAACGCTCTGCGAAATTCGTAATTTCCAATGACTGCCGCCAAGCTTGTCGCGGATCTTTAGCGGCGAGAGCACGGGCTTTTTCTTCGATTCCTCCACTGACTCGAAGACTCGTGCTTGAAGCGAATCCGGAGGTCGCTCGTCGGCCGCGCGCGGAATGTTCAGCAGAACCTGAGGAGGCTCCGCGCGCGGTGCAGGTCTCGGTCTCCCCACGGCTCCGCATCAACCATCCCGTGTGAACGATTCCCCCGCCAAGGAGAACTCCTAGCGCGAGCGGAACGAATGGATGGCCAATTACCGATTTCATCAAGGTGTGATGGTAAAAAATCCGGGGCTCCTGCACTGCAAGAGCCCCGGGAGTTCAATAATTTTTCAATTTCAATTCGAGATCTCGTAAAAGAACGATTCGGGAAGCTCGTTTAGTCCTTGGTATCGACCTCAACTCCACCGCCGCCATGATCGTTATCGTCGGACATGTCATCGAGACCGTCTCCATCAGCGTCGCTGTCGTCGGTGTTGTCCACGCCATCTCCATCAAGATCTCGGTCATCGATGTTGTTAATGCCGTCACCGTCAATGTCGAGTTCGTCAGCCGAATCGTCGAGGACTCCGTCACCATCCATATCGACCTCTGCGACTGCGTCATCCTCGCGACCGTCGCCGTCGATGTCGGTCTCTTCGCTGCCAACGTCGGCGTTGCTATCGCCATCAATGTCAGTTTCGTCAATGTCATCATCGAGTTTGCCGTCACCGTCGATGTCCAATTCGCTGTTGGAATCATCTTGCAAGCCGTCGCCGTCTATGTCGGTCTCGCTGTCGGAATCGTCGTTGAGGCCATCCCCGTCGATATCGAGTTCCTCGGTTGAATCGTCTTTCAGGCCATCCCCATCGATGTCTAGTTCTGCATCGGCAGTGTCTTTGAGTTTGTCGCCATCAATGTCTTTTTCTCTCGGATCATTGTTGGCCAGATGGTCGCCTACGAATTTGCCTTTGAAAGGCCCTTTGAGGCAGATGCCACCATCTACATTGCGGTCTTCGCCATTGAGGATGCCGTCCCCGTCCACATCGCGATCAATGAGATTGGCGATACCATCACCATCAATATCGGTGGAGCTGGCTTTGGCATGGCTAAAGCCAAAGCTAGACACGACAGCGACAATGAGCGCCATTCCTTTAATGGAAAATGACTTGCGGAGGTATTTTGTATTCATTTATTTTTTGGGACTGTTGTTTTTAAATAAAGATGGATAATTTTCAACTGATTTTCAGTTACTCCAAAAAATTCCTGCGGTCAAATCAAAATTTAACTATAAAGAAATAGCGTCATATTTTTAAGTGACACATTAAGTGCCTTTCGTGCAAGCAGGACGTGATTGCCAGAGCCGTTTTCGATCATCGATTACCAACTTCAAAAGTTTCTTCTCGCGTTCCCGTAATAATTTCCCAAACAAACTGTTACAACGGATCAAGGTCGGTGACGTGGGGCGAAGGGGAGATTTTTCGCTACTTAGAGTTTTTGTTAGTAAATAAGGAATCCGATCATTGGATCGGGGCGAGCAAGCGGGCGAAGCGGCTAGCAGCGCGGAAAAGAAATGGTTTTCCGGTGAAGTCCTCGACCTTGGCTTCTCGGGCATATTTGAAGTCCGCGATGAGCATTTTCTCCACCTGTGCGGCAAATCCCTTATCCGTCGTGAAGCCGGTGATTTCGAAATTCAACCGAAACGAACGATTGTCTAAATTCGCGGTGCCGACGGCTGCCAAGCGATCATCAATGAGCATGACCTTTTGATGTAAAAATCCCTTTTGATAACAGAAAATTTTCACGCCGAAGGGAATCGACTGTTCATAATACGAAAACGCGGACAGCCAAACTAACAGTTGATCGGCGCGCTCGGGAATGAGGATTCGCACGTCCACGCCGCGGATCGCTGCGGTTTGCAGAGCCGTTAGCACGCCCTCGTCCGGCACGAAATACGGTGAGGCAATCCACAACTTCTTTCGCGAGGAATTCGCTGCTTCCGCCACGATGAGCTGCCATGAATCCGCAGGGTCCGCAGGGCCTGTGGGGATCACGGCGGCCACTTGGTCTGACAGCTCGGGCTCGGTTTCCCAGTGCAGCTCAGGCACCTCATCACAGGCCCAGAACCAGTCCTCTAAAAAAACTAACTGAACTGCCTGCACCGCTGGCCCCCGCAGTTTTAAATGGGTGTCCCGCCACTCGCCGAATCTTTGGTCCCGCCCCATGTATTCATCACCCACATTGAGTCCCCCAATGAACGCGGTTTTCCCGTCACTCACGACGATCTTCCGGTGGTTCCTGAAATTGAGTTGAAACCGCGACCACCAAAAGCGGTTGATGCCGAACGAATGGCACTCGATCCCCGCCTCCTTCATCGCCTTCAAGTAGCGGCGGGGCAACTTGTGCGAGCCGATTTCATCAAACAAAAAATACACTTTCACCCCGGCCCGCGCCCGCTCGATCAACGCCTGTTGGAATCGTGTTCCTAACCGATCATTTTTTACGATAAAAAAATTCACGCACAGATAGATTTTCGCATCCTGAATGGCTTGGAAAATCCGATCAAACGTTTGCTCCCCATCAATGAGTAGTTCCAGATCATTACCACGCGTGAACGGTAGTCCGCCGAGCATTTGCGCCGCCCGCTCGAAGCCATCATCATCTGGGATATCCACTTCATACCGACGCAGCCGCTCATGCATGGCGACGGCGATTAGATTCAAGCGACTGTCATTTTCCCGCCGTCCGCCGATTTTTTTTGAAAACCGCGTTCTCCCTAGCAGCCAGTAAAGAGGAATCGCCACAAACGGCACGGTCATCAGGGAAATCACCCAAGCGATCGTGCCTTGGGAAGTCCGCACATGCATCAGCGCGTGCGACACGTGCAGAATACCTATCACGTAAAATAACAGTAACGCCGCTAGGCCCCAGTGAGTGGAGTATTCAAAATCCGGGAATAACATGCAGGTAGATTATGCAGGATACAGAGAAGGGACAAGCTCACAGGGGGGGAAGGGATTGCCACGCTCAGTCTCGGTCTGCGACGAAGAGGGTGTGGCTGAAGCGTTTCGCTTTTGGATAGGCCTTGGCACTGATGCACTCGACTTTTTTGAAAAGCCCTTGGAGAGATTTTGCAAACGACTTATCGGGATGTGCCGACCAAAAAATGACACGCCCGCCGGGGTGCAGCGCGTTTTTGATACGGATGATGCCGGGCTTCGCGTAAAGGCGCTCGTTGCGGTTTTGGACAAAGGGGTCCGGGCCATTGTCCACATCTAGCAGGATGGCATGATAGCGATCCGTTCCGCAGCCGTCGATGAGATCGTAAACATCGCGCACATGGATGCCGACGCGGGGGTCATCTAGCAGACCACCGTTCACCTCTTGCAGGAACTCGCGGTTCCACGCGACGACTTCCGGCAGAAGTTCCGCTACATCCACTCGTGCGTCCGCGCCGGTGAGTGCGAGGACTCGTTTCAGCGTGAAACCAAAGCCGAGCCCGCCGATGAGAACGCGCGGTTTTTCCGGCAAGTGGTGACAAGAGAGTTCCGCCATTTGTTCCTCGGAAGATGAGGCCGTGGTGCTCATGAGTTGCAAGCCAGCGACCTTGAGAAAATGTTGGCCATCGTGCTCATGAAGGGTGAGCTGGGCACCATCCGGTGTTTTACAGGTCGCTAGAGTGCGGGTGATTTTCATGAGGAGGAGTGGAAAAGCAGAACTCTGCGCCGCAAACGCCACCGGAGCAATTCTTTCGCGCGGAAGACGCAGTGGTGTGCCTCGGTAGGGTGATGGAAATTCGCATTTGCATGACCCGCGTGATCGGTGACGCTCTGGGGCCATGCTGAAACCACGAATGAAGCGCGCCGCACTGAAAGATCGCGAGGGATTCAGAGAGGCCTTGGTTGCGTGGTTTTCTATTCATGGGAAAGACTACCCGTGGCGGCGGACGCGGGAGCCCTATCCGATTTTGATTTCCGAGGTGATGCTCCAACAGACTCAGATCGCGACGGTCCTTGGCAGAGGATTTTACCTGCGATTTTTGGAGATGTTTCCCGATGTGGAATCGTTATCTACTGCGGAGGATGAGCGCTTATTGAAAGCGTGGGAGGGACTCGGTTACTACCGACGTGTTAGACTTCTGCGAGAGACCGCGCGGGCGGTGATCGCAGAACACGGTGGAGAATTCCCGATAGATCTCGTGGCATTAATGAAACTGCCAGGTGTGGGCCGCTACACCGCAGGGGCCTTGCGGGCATTTGCGTTTGATCTACCGGCAGCGGTGGTAGATGGAAACGTGGCACGTGTCTTGTCGCGGGTGATGGACTTTTGCGCAGCGGTGGATGACACGAGTGGACAAAAGCAAATGTGGGAGTGGGCGGAGGCGCTGGCCGATCCAGAGAGTCCGCGGATTTACAACTCGGCGTTGATGGAGCTGGGACAAACGATTTGCAGGCCGGGTGTGCCGGATTGTTTAAGGTGCCCGGTGGCGGAGTTTTGCAAAACCCGTGAGCCGGAGAATCTGCCGCTCAAGAAACAAAAAACGGCGGTCACTGCGGTGGATGAACACGCCCTGTGGCTGCACGATGAAGAGGGCCGACTCCTGCTGCATCGCGAAGGTGGAAAACGACGTGAGGGATTGTGGAAACTGCCGACACGCGACGCCGCAGAAATTTCCATGCTCCCTGTTCTCGATGAGCACCGCTACACGATCACGCGCTACCGGGTGAACCTGCGGGTCCATGATGGCGCGGCCTCGAAAAAAACCCTGCACCCTGCGAAGGATGAAGTCTGGCAGAAAATGGACGATGTCCTGGCGCTGGCAATGCCCTCGCCCTTTCGACGGGTGATTGAACGATTGTTGCGCGAAATTTAAAATCGAGTGTGACGAAAGTGGCAGACTGTGCTTTCGTCAACCCGAATGGAAAAGTTGGTGAGTTTATCGGGAGTTCTGCTAGTTACTTTGTTAGGTCAATCCTGCACGGTATCCCCGCCTCCAGACCTGACTCCGACCAGCGGAGCGACGCGCAGAATCACCGCACAGAGAGTGAGCGCGGTGGTGGTGACGGATCGCAAAAATCTGGATCGCTGGGTGAACCGTAATTTTGTGACCTCGCAAGCTCCGCAAGATGCAGATGGCGGGTCCGCTGCGCCGATCGCACCGGACGGCTATTTTCTAACAGCAGATCACGTCCTATCAGGTGTGGCCGGGCGGAATGTATTTTTGATTTATGGGCAGGGCGGTCGCTTGGCCCCCGCACAGGCAAGGATTGTTTGGCGCTCGGGCCCGTCCGATCTCGCACTGCTCCACATCCCCGTGAAAACGCCTTTTTATTATCGGTGGACGCCTCCAGACAAATGGCTACCGGCCGGAAACGCCATCATTCACGGTGGCATTTCCACGGGTTTCAAAAAGGGAGGAGGGAAACTGAGCACCCCCCTTGCACCCGAGGGAGCCTTTACCGGCACACGAAAATTCAAGATGGATCTTCCGCTGCAGCCAGGCGATAGCGGCGGCCCGGTGGTAGATGCTCACGGGGCGCTGGTGGGGATCAATTCCGCAGTTGAATTCCTTGTGCCGATGGAAACGGCGTTTTTTGTCGATTCCGAGGGCCGCCGACCCAACGTTCATCAGATTAATGCAATCATTGAGAGTGATCGCCGACGAAATGGTGGTAAAATTTTGCCGTGAATCAATCGGTGGCGATGATGAAACCCGCAATCCTAATTGCAGCAACTTGTCTGCTCATGATTTCTTGTGGTGTCGTGGAATCTCCTTTCATTCCTGGGAGTCAAGCGGCAGCGGCAAAGAACCAGATCATGTTGGTGAGAAAAGACCCGCCATCATTCGGCTATGAACGCCTTGTGACTCAATGCCACACCTACCCGGATCTCGGGTCGTTTACCAAAAAGCACGGCATTCCTGATTTCCTCGCGGAAACGGGCAATCGTGAGCGGCGGTATTTCATTCTTTATTATCTGCGGACTCGCCATGCGTTTGCCTGCCGCACCCGCTCCGCCAGCGATGAATCGGTGGAATTCTCTGGCGCCTACCCGATTACTAAAAGGGAATACAAGCTGCTCGACGGCTTTCGAAGCGAGGCGGCGAAAAAGCAAGGTCCATAGTGAGGCTGACGCGTTTAATGTCATCTAAATAAATTCGCGTAACTTACTCCTTGTCTCTTTTGTATGCCCAAGTAGTTTCACAACAGTCCGATTGGCTCGCGCTGAGAAGACTATATAAAACCGGGGCGTTTGCCTCAAACATACAAAAAATAACATAATTAAACCTATGAAAATCAACACAAGAATGCGTCGGGGCTTCACTTTGGTGGAGCTACTCGTCGTAATCGTTATCATCGCTGCGCTCGCCGGCCTCACCGCTCCCATGGTGATCCGTCAGCGCAAAAAGGCCGACCAAACGGAAGCAGTCAACAACGCCCGTCAAATCGGGTTTGCGCTCTTCGAGTTTGAAACAGAATACGGAAGTTTCCCGGATGACAACACTGCCAAAGCCGTTAAAGATGCGACTGATACGGAACTGGTAGCAGGAACCACTGCAAACGACCGTTTTCGCCAACTCATCCGTGCGGGCATCGCCCAATCGGAGAGTATGTTCTACGCGAAAACGGCATTTACGAGGAAGCCTGACGGAATCATGACCAGCGCTACGCAAGCATTAGGAGCGGGTGAAAATGGTTTCGGCATCCTCATGAACAAGACCGATGGCCTGAGTGCTGCAGGGAATCCAAGCCGCCCGATCATCGCCACTCCCTTCAAAATCGCGATGGACGGAACGTTTGATTCCGATTTCTTCGATGGTAAGGCCGTCGTCTTGAAATTGGACAATAGCGTCACCTCGCTCGCAATCGTCAAGGAGTCCGGCAACGTCAAACTTAACGGTAAGACGATGACGGAAACCGGTTTAGACACGGTTTGGGGCGAAACCACGATCGTTCCTACTTGGGCCTTCCCGAAGCCTAAGACAGGCACTTGATTCCAATTCGAAAATGATCCTAAGCCGGGAAGCCTCACGTGGCCTCCCGGTTTTTTTGTTGCCCGGATGAAAAACGTGCGCGACAGACACTTAGAGAAAATTTTCCAAAAATACTACATGTCCGAGCCAGACTCCAAACCATCAAGGGCTTTCCTCCCCTACCCCGTTTCCACCCTAAGTCCGCCGATCGTGCCGAATGACCTTACGTCGTTCAAATCGCGCGGGATTTCCGAGGTCGAGCGTGACCTCCAGCAAAAGCTCCAAGAAATTCGCGAGATTTACCTTCAGACGATCGATCACTTCAACTGGAACAAACTCGTGTATGAAGCGGACATCCAGTTCGAGCCCATCGTGGGCCAGACCTATCATCTCTATGAAATGCGTGGGCGGCGTCTGCTTTCGATGATCTCGCCGCTTGAATGGTCGCAAAAACATCTTGCCACCGTCCGGCTCAACGTGGACCGGCAATGGAAAATCGTCGAGACGGGATCGCAAGTGGACTCCCGCGAACTTTTCGGTAGCCCGGAAGTTTAGCCGAGTGAGTTCTCGTTTATGGTGCTCCGATGGTGAGCGCCTTCGACGGACCGGTAAAGCCCTTGCCGCCGAGTTTCGTTTGCAGGCGAAGGCTCCATTGATCGCCCTTTACTAAAGCCGCGCCCGCACTCTCAGAGTTGAAAATAAACTCAGTTGCGGTCGGTGAAAGCGTGCTGAGTTTTTTCTTTTCCAGCCAAGCACAACCCGAAGTGGTAATCTCGTCGATGAAAATTCCCGTGGGGGATTTCGGAGCGGCCTCGTAGGTGTAAATCGCGCCGCCAGTGGTGAAATAGCGGAAACGAAGGCGAATCGGGCTAGGTGACAGTGGCAGGGCGATGCTCACGACCGTGGATTTTTTATCATACGCCGTATCTGAAATACCTTTGATTAGATTACCTAGAGTTTTCCAAGTGACGCCACTATCAGAGGAAGTTTCCACCGCGAGGGTGCTGGATCTTGTCATGTAGCCACGGCGGAATACAAAGCTAAGTTTCGCATTGGCATTCGCGATGATGTCGCGGTCGATCTCGAAGGACTGCTCTGGGACGCCGCGGAGAATCGGATCGTAGGAGATGGGAAAAGTGAGGTGGAAGGACTTGACCCCCAGCGTACTCACGATGCCAAACCCCGAATACGAGCTCGTGGTCGCCGTTAGGCCGTAGCCGCCGCTGCTACGATCAATGATTTTTGCGGTCGTCGTGGTTTCGGCATTCTCTTTCCAGGTGCTCGTGTTTTGCTTGAGCGCTGCGACTTCGATGGATTCCGCGCCTCGTGGCGGGGTGAAGGAATAGACGGTGGATTGATTGGAGGGAGGCGTGGCTGGCCCGGTCATGTGAAGATCGCAGCCGAGTTGATCCGGATTGATGAGTGTCACCGAGTATTCGTAAGATGTCGGGATGTCTTCACCGGAGATTCCGGAGACCTTGACCCGAAAGGTGGTATCGTTAGAAACGAAGCGTGCCGCAGCGGCCGTGCTCACCTGCCAAGTGATGGCAGGGTCACCATAGCCGGTTTTCCTTTTGACATTACTCACCGTGACGGGTGTCCCATCGGCGGTTGTCATTTCCACGGTCGCAACAGAGAAATTCGCACCGGTCCGGCTCAATGACCAGTAGGGCGAATTGATTGGAGCCGGGAAAAACCCAGCCGCTGGATAACTCACAAACGCTGCATTCTCGGGCGGGAGAAGCTCGCTCGAATTGGGGACCACATAAAGGCAGTTCGTAGGCGGGCGGGTCACCCCACTGCCAGGTTGATCCCCTGTGGCAAAATCGGACGCACTCGGAAGCAGGCACCAGCGGCGGTGGCCGACGTCCGTATTCCATGCAGAAGTAGCGGAACCATTGGAAAGAGCTTCAATCATATATTCCGTGATGGCTCCCGGGCCGAATAAACCGAACGCGAAATTCCCATGGGCACTCGCGTTCCAAGCTGCTGTTGACCACCCGACGAGATTACTTGGCGGATTATGAGTGATGGCCAGATCCGTGCCATTGCTCGAATTATAGTTTCTGATGAGCATCAGCGCCGATTGCTGGGCTGCAGTGGTTTTAAGCGTGAGAGGCGCAGGCTTGAAAAGGTCGGCCGAGCCGATCACTACCGTTGCGGTCGTGTTCATAAAAACGTCAGCAGGCACCCCGCACATCGCACGGAAGTAATTAAGACGCCGTTCCACATCATCCACAAACGCTCCTGAGGTGGTGCCAGGAGTGCCGGTGAAATTTCCCGTCCATCCCACCCGGCTAGAATACCCTTCAGATGCCTGATACACCGCATGCCAGAACGCGAGGACATCGTTGCGGTCCTGGTTGTTCACGCTGAAATCCGAACTTTGCATCCGCGCCGGAGCCACTGGATAGATACCTGGCTGCCATGCCCCCAGCATACTCGGGAATCCAGCGAGGATTAATGCGATGGCCAAACGAAAATAGCGAGGTTGGTTTTCCATAGCCCACGAATAATGACTATTCCAAATTTTTAAGCAATCTTTACTTTCCTACGCGATCGTGTAAGTAAATTTTAAAAAATCAAAGATCAAGCAACGCCAAGCTCGTAGTGCAGCGCGGAAATGCAAAAAATTGTCGCAGTCTCGACTCGTAGCACAATCGACCCAAGCGACACGGGCAGGAAACCGGCAGCGAGCGCCGCGGTAGTTTCCTCCGCAGAAAAGTCCCCTTCCGGGCCGACAAGCAGGGTGACTTGCTTCGTGCCCGGATGCTGCCGGAGCGTTTCACGAAGCGGCCGAGCCCCATCGGTAAGCGAGGCGATCATTTTAAGCCCAGCCACTGAAGACTGCGTGGAAATCCAGCGATCAAACGTCATCGGCTCGGCGATCCCCGGCAATGTATCCTGGCCGCATTGCTTGCAGGCTTCGAGGGCATTGCGCCGCCATTTCTCAGATTTCCCCTCGCCGGGTTGGACCACGGTGTAGCGGGTGATAAGCGGTTGGATCGCCGCTACGCCCAGCTCCACAGATTTCTGGACGATCAGGTCCATGTTTTTTCCCTTTGGAATCGCCTGCGCCAAAGTGATGGCAGGCAACGGACTCTCGGACGGCAGGATTTCCCCGATTTTCACCAGCACCTTATCTCGGGAAACGCTCAGCACCTCGGCGAAAGCTCGACGGCCGTTTCCATCAAAAACGGTAATGGTTTCTCCAGCTTGAATGCGAAGGACTTGGGCGAGATGGCGTGCTTCATCACCGGCCAGCGCTGGCTCGGTAAGCCAGGAATCAGAGGGTAGGTAGAAGCGGGGCATGGGTCGATGAGATGCCAGAATCAAGAATCAAGAATCAAGAATCAAGAGAAAGAAGCGAAAGCTCTTTTCTGGCCTCTTGTTTCTGGACTCTGGAGTCTAAATTCACAGATCAAAAAACCGTTTCGCCTTTTGGAAAAATCCTTCCTGCATCGGGGAATTGTGGTCGCCGATCGATTCGGAAAAAGCGCGAAGTTTCTCCTGCTGATCGCCGCTCAGCTTGGTGGGAACTTCCACCTGCACGCGGACGTTGAGATCGCCACGACGGCCGTTAGACAACGATGGCATGCCCTTTTCGCGGAGGCGGAAAACGGTGCCGCCCTGAGTGCCGATGGGGATTTTGATCGAGGATTGCCCGTCCAGCGATGGGACTTTCAGCTCGCCGCCCAGCGCCGCCACACTGAAGGGAAGTGGCACCTCGCAGAACAGATCCGAGTCATCGCGCTCGAAAACATCGTGATCACGGACGTGAAGGAAAACGTAGAGATCGCCCGCCGCACCGCCACGGACGCCGGCATCGCCATTCGTGGAAGAACGCAACCGTGTGCCGGTATCCACACCCGCCGGGATTCGCAATTTGATGCGACTGTCACGCTGGATCCGGCCATCGCCTTTGCAGCTCGTGCAGGGATCGGAAATCGTTTCACCGGCACCCCGGCATTCTGGGCAGGTCGATTGCTGGATGAAAATACCCGCCTGCCGCGCCACCACTCCGCGGCCACCGCAGCTTGAGCATACTTTCACGCCACCCGCGCCCTTGCTGCCTTTTGCTTCACAGGGTTCACATGGCACGTAACGCTCGATTTCGAGTTCTTTCTCGACACCACGCGCGGCTTCTTCGAGGGAAATTTCCAGATCGTAGCGTAAATCACTTCCGCGCTGTTTACCGGAACCCTTACGCGAGCTCCCACCGCCGAAAAATTCCTCAAAGCCGCCTCCGAAGGCACCTCCGAAGACTTGGGAAAATAGATCCATCGGATCGTGAAAACCGCCACCGCTCGGGCGTCCGCCGCCGCCATTGAAGGCGGCGTGGCCATAGCGATCATAGGCGGCACGCTTGTCCGCGTCGCTGAGTGCTTCGTAAGCCTCACCGAGTTCTTTGAATTTATCCTCAGCCGTGTGATCGCCCGGGTTTTTGTCCGGGTGGAATTTCACCGCCAGCTTGCGATAGGATTTTTTGATCTCATCCGCAGTGGCATCTCGGGAGACGCCTAGGACTTCGTAATAGTCGCGTTTATCAGCCATTTTCTTTATAAAGCCGGAGTTGGAAGCTTAGAAACGACCACGCTGGCAGGGCGCAGCAAGCGATCCCGCAAGCGGAACCCGCGGCGGTGCGTGCGCAGAATTCGGCCTTCCTCACCTTCGGAACATTCTTCTTGGGAAACCGCATCGTGCAGGTTCGGATCGAACTTACCCGTGGTCGAGATTTCCTCCACACCTTGGGAGGTAAGAAATTCGTTGAGCTGGCGGCGGACCATGTCCATGCCGATGTAGATCATCGACTTCGTGTCCTGAGCGGCGGCCAGCATCCCCATTTCAAAGTTATCAATCACTGGTAGGAGATCTTCGAGCAGGCGCTGGTTGGCATAGCGGATCGCATCCTCGCGCTCGCGGGCCGTGCGTTTGCGCAAGTTGTCCATCTCGGCGGCGGTGCGCAGAGAGATTTCCTTCCATTTCGCGGCTTCCGCTTCGAGAGTTTCCCATGGATCGAGCTCAGCGACCGGCGCGGCTGAAGTGACATCCACTTCGGCGGTTTCTACCGGAGTTTCCTGCGGAGAGGTTGAATCGTTGTCGGCTTGCATGGCGGATAGCTGTAATCGCAGATGAGCACGCGTCAACCTCTTCAAAGCATGAGGCGAATTTTATCCAGTATCACCGCAGTCGGAAATCCGCTTGCCAACTGCGTTTTGTGACAGTAACCAATCGCCCCCACGCAAG
>JAYVNE010000130.1:0-13780 GCA_043758615.1 Akkermansiaceae bacterium | reverse complement strand
AAAAAGATCGAGCCGAAGACGGCCTCTAACTCCTCGATATCCTCTTTCGACTGCGTGTGTGTTAGGGTAGCTAATCCGAAGTCCACGATCTTCACTTGGAATTTTCCCGACGGCAACCAAGTGAGCATCAAGTTAGATGGCTTGAGGTCGCTGTGGATCAAATCCAGCTCTTGCGCGGCGATTAGGGCTTCCTGGGTTTGTAGGGCGAGTTCACGGAAGTCCTGCCAAGTGAGAGGTGCCGTTTCGATCAGTTCATCAAGCGTTTTTCCGCTGATCAACTCCATCACTACGTAGGGGCCGTCCTCATCCGCGCCCACATCATAAATCGTGACGATGTGCGGGTGTTGCAGCGAGGCCAAGGCACCCGCTTCTTTGATCAATTGGCGGGTGGATTCCTCCTGCAGTTCCGGGTCGTTCGAGGTGACGGAAATGCGCTTGATCGCCACTTCACGGCTCATCCGCGTGTCATATCCCTTGTAAACGGCACCAAGGCCTCCTTGGCCAATCTTTCCGCGAATTTCGTAACGTTCTTCCATAGTCTCAGGACGACTTAGCGTGCGGAAAACAAAACCCGGGGGCAATCACGAAAAATCGACAACAGGGAGGCCATTTCTCGACGCAGGTAACCCATGCATTTCCTTTTGATTTTTGAAGGCGGTAGCAATGAGTTGGCTGTGAGTCTTTAAGATGAGAGCAGATTTCATCGTCTCATGTGAAATTTTTCCATGACAGCCTTGCCAAGCCCGCTTTCTAACTCTAAGTCGTGTGCCGCAATGGCAACAATCGGTCCCTTCTCCTTCCCAGCAAACGGTTTTGACGCAGTAATTTTCGATTGTGATGGCACCTTGGTCGATTCCATGCCCGCCCATTTTGATGCTTGGTGTGAGGCTCTCGCGCTTTACGGAGCGGGCGGCGTTTTCAAAGAGGACGTGTTTTTCGCCATGGGTGGTCGGCCCACGCTCGACATTGTTGTCGAACTCAATGACGAGTATGACCTCCATCTCGATCCGGCCGCAGTAGCCTTTGCCAAGCGTGAAGCATTTTTGAAGCGCTTGAATACCGTCACACTCATCGAGGAAGTGGCGAATTTTGCAGAATCTCTGCGTGGAAAAGTTCCAATGGCGATTGCGACTGGTGGCTCACGTATGGTGATCGAAAAGACTCTGAAAATCGTCGGGGTATCCGATTGGTTTGATGAGGTCGTCACCGCCGATGATGTGGCGGAGGGCAAGCCAGCGCCTGATATTTTTCTGCGCGCCGCGCACTTGCTCGGCGTCGTGCCTTCCAAGTGCTTGGCGTTGGAGGACGCACCTGCCGGGATTCTCGCCGCCCAGCGCGCGGGAATGCAGGTAATCGCAATCCCGACGCCGCTGGTTACGTCGGTGGCGTAAGTGCGGCTCTGGATTCATGCGAGGAGGATTGCAATGCTTTGTCTAACGGGATTCGTGTTTACGGCCCCTGTGACTGATTTATGACGCCACTTCCCATTCTCTATCAAGACGAATTTCTCGTCGCTATTGATAAGCCTGCCGGAATGATTGTCCACCCCGGTCGTGAAGCGGAGGAATCGAAGTGGATCGCGATGAAGCGCCTGCGCGATCAGCTCGACCGCCAGGTTTTTCCGGCCCACCGCCTGGATCGCCCGACTTCGGGCGTGTTGCTCTTCGCCCTGGACAAGCAGACAGCTGGCCTCGCCCAGCAGGCATTCGAGCTTCGCGACGTGGTGAAGACTTATCATGCCATCGTCTGTGGAAATGCCCCGGAGCGGTGGACCTGTGAAACGCCGCTGAGTAGTCAATCTGGAGGCACCTTGCTCGCCGCAAAAACCTCGTTTGAACGCTTATCCATCACGTCCGAATCGTTCCTCTCCGTTGATCCAGCACTCACTCTATCACTTCTCAAGGTGCATCCCACAACCGGACGCTTCCACCAGATTCGCCGACATCTGTTGGAAGCCGGATTCCCAATCGTTGGTGATTTCCGCTATGCCGGAATTGAGCGCAGTCACGCACTCGGTGAAATGCTAGGGACCGGCACTCGTATGCTGCTTCAGTCGAAAGTTCTTGAGCTAAAACATCCTCTAACCGGGGACTGGCTGAAAATCGTGGCACCGACCGATCCAGATTTCACCAGATTTTTCCCTGATGTGGGTTAAACGAGGGGGACTGCCCAATGACCTTGCGGCGAGACGCACCAATCACGTTCTGTGCTGTGCCTGCTGCGATTGACACGGCAGGCTCGAAAACTCTGAGTCCTAAAGACTAATCTAGCAGGCCATCTCGAACTCGCGCTCGGCATTTGCCTTAGCCTCCGCTTCCAGCTCGGCTTCAAAATCAGCCTCCAGTTTGGCTTGGATGTCTGCTTCGCTCATTTTAGCGGCCGCTTGAGCTGCCTCCTCGGCGGCCTCTTCTTCGGCGGTCTGCAAGGCGTCGAGCTTCTCGGCCCTCGCGTCCTCGCGGGCCATCCGCTTATCCAGCTTCTTTTGCTCTCGCTCCCGGCGTTTCTGGTCTTTGCTTGGTGTGAAGGCCATCGGTCTATCTTATGGTGGTGTGTGTGACAGGTTGATCCTACTTCTTTCGGAAGCAACATACCTCGTTGCGCGTTCCCATACGTTTTGATTGTCCCACGAAGCAATAGAAAATTTAAAAATTAAGCGAAAAAACGACCGAATTGCGCCAATTACTGCAGTATCACTCTCCTTTTTACCCCAGTAACTTATGCGATCCATCGCAGGAGGGGAGCCTTTTGGACAGCCCACAAGTGCAGTCATTCAAGCCCTTTCCACAGATGATTTGCGGCATGCACTTTTCAATTCTCGTCTCCCGGGTTTTGGATTGTTTAGGCGCCGTAAAATGGAGGAGGTAAGCGCGTTGGCGCCCCGGCGTGAGCGCTTCAAAAGCGGTTTTTAAGGCAGGATCCTTCGCCAGCTTTTTCTGAAACTCTTCAGGAATCGCGAATTCCCCAAGCTCTTTGTAAACCACTTTTACTCCAGCGATTTCCACTTCAATGGCTTCTCGGATGTAATCTTTCAAGACGGTTTCCATCCCAGCGATTTCCGCCACATTGGTGAATTTGATCCAGCGGCCAGCCTGCGTATTTTCGCCGGGTTGTAGGAGAATCTTGCTGGGGTCGCTTAAAAGGACTCCTTTGAAAAAGCTCAGCGCACAGCATTCCTTCAGGCCGTTGATTCCGATGATGTTAGTTTTATCGAAAGTGTAGCAGGGAACGCCCCATTTCAGTTCTTCGGTTAGGCCGCAGTCCAGAATAATCCTTCTCAATTTCTTGAGTTCATTCTGCCACTTCGTGACTTCGCTCAGATACTCATCAACTTTGGGATTCATCTCTTTATTCAGAATACGAAAAGTCTAGTTTTTGAACGCCGATTGCCAAGAACCGTTTGATCTGCCTTTGAGGCGAAAATTATTCGCGCAGCGCTTTGCCAAATCGGTAGGGTTTCACCTACTGGCATGAATCAATTGTTTTTCATAAGTTCAGGCTACCTCACAACGAAAACTAACGATTATGAACCATCCCATCAAAGCCATCAGTGATGACCTAAGTCACCTTTCAAAGCACGCGAACGATCTCATCTCCGCCACTGCGGAAGCGACTGAAGATAGAATCGTCCAAGCCCGGAAGCATCTCGCGGATGTGTTAAACCGCGGAAAGGAAATCTATAGTTATGCGGGTGAGAGTGCCGGTGCACGCTGCATCGCAGCCGATCTGCTGATGCGGAGAAATCTCTACCCAGTCATTGCGATCGGCATCGGTGCTGGATTGCTCATCGGCTATTTGGTCAACTTCTCCCGGGTTTGTCACCGCGATTGAAACCCTAACACAATCTTAATCCATGAAAGTAAATAAAACGCTGACTCACCGACCGATGATGTTTCAAACGGAGAACGACATCCCGCAGACACGCCGCATCAAACTCAATGCGCTGATGAACCTGCAGCTTGCGTCCGCCTTAGACTTGCAGTTACAGTTAAAGCAGGCCCATTGGAATGTGAAGGGCCTTAACTTCATCGGCCTGCACGAACTTTTCGACACCATCGACGAAGCGGTGGAGGGCTACGTGGACATGATCGCCGAACGGATTGTGCAGCTCGGCGGCGTGGCGGAGGGCACGGTGCGCGTGGCTGCGTCACGTTCGCAACTTGTTGAGTATCCCCTCCACATTGCAAACGGGCCAGACCACGTGGCGGCGGTTTCCCATGCACTCGCAACCTTCGGTGCCCAGGCTCGCGCAGCCATCAAAGAGACAGACGATCTCGAAGATGCAGTTACGGCGGACCTTTTTACCGAGGTCACACGCGGCATCGACAAATGGCTTTGGTTTGTGGAAGCCCACGGCCAGTCCGTAAAATAGCCTCGCACCCAAGCTAACACGAAATCCGATGAATTTCTAAAATACTCGGTGATCGTGTGTGCAAGCTGGTAATGGCAAGCATTGAATTACGTAACGTTTCCTTCCGAAGATTTTGATTTAACCTGATTTATCTCTTGGAGGCCGAGACTTCCCGGGTTGTTATGCAGGGGCAATGGCCTATCTCGACGAAAACTTTTTGCTTTATTCTCCGACTGCGCGCCGCCTGTTCCATGACGTGGCCAAGCATCAGCCCATCATCGACTATCACTGCCATCTGTCGCCCCGTGAGATCGCTACGAATCATCGCTGGGAGAATATTTCCGAGATTTGGTTGGGTAGCGACCACTACAAATGGCGTCTGATGCGCGCTAACGGAATCAGTGAAGAACGGATCAGTGGGGAGTCCACGCCGCGTGAGAAATTCCAAGCTTGGGCGGAGACCGTGCCGTTCACCTTGCGTAATCCGATTCACCATTGGACCCACATCGAACTGCAGCGCTACTTCGGCATCGATCTCATGCTCACGCCCAGCACGGCGGATGAGATCTGGGAGAGAACGAATGCGAAACTCGCCGAGCAGGATTTCTGCGCCCACGGGCTTTTGAAAAAGTTCGATGTCCGCGTAGTCGGCACCACTGATGATCCGGCAGATTCCCTCGATGATCACCTTGCCATCGCGGGTTCCGATTTGAAGACTTTGGTGGTGCCGACCTTTCGCCCAGACAAGGCGCTCAACGTGGATCGCCCGGATCTGCTAGTGCCGTGGCTGACAAAACTGGAAGCAACTGCAGACATGACCATCGTGCATCTATCCGATCTGCTCGGCGCACTGCAACAACGCCACGACGACTTCCACGCGGCGGGCGGGCGCTTGTCTGACCACGGGTTGGATCGTCTCCCTGCGCTGCCATGCACCGATGAGGAAGCGGCAATGATCTTTAACAAAGCACGCGCGGGTAAAGCGGCGACTTCCGAGGAAAAAGAGAAGTTCTCGTTCTATCTAATGGTATTTTTCGGCCAGCTCGATGCAGCGAAGGGCTGGACCAAGCAGTTGCATTTGGGAGTTTTTAGAAATTGTAATTCACGCTTGTTCGAGCGCCTTGGTCCCGACATGGGCTCCGACTCTATCGGCGATACGCTACAAGGTGCCTCGCTGGTCAATTATCTCGATACTCTGGCCCGCGCTGGATCGCTGCCGAAGATCGTGCTCTACAACCTCAACCCGCGTGACAACTATTTGTTTGCCTGCCTAACAGGTGCGTTCCAGGATGGCACGGTGGCCGGCAAGATCCAGTTCGGCTCGGGTTGGTGGTTCCTCGATCAGAAAAATGGCATGGAGCTTCAGTTGGATGCCCTGTCCTCTACCGGCTTGCTCTCGCGCTTCGTCGGGACGCTAACGGATTCGCGGTCGTTTCTGTCGTTTCCACGCCACGAGTATTTTCGCCGGATTTTCTGCAATCTAATTGGCAGCGAGGCTGACCGTGGCGAGCTGCCGGATGATTTCGAGGCGCTGTCGGGGCTGGTCAGCGCTGTCTGTTTCGGCAATGCGAAACGGCATTTTGGATTTGATGTGTGAAACGGGTTTCCTCATGCGCTGTGCTGCGATGATTCAAATCATATTTACTCCCTTCTTTCTAATTTCGCCTCATTGCTTCTCGCAGATAATACCGGCCCAAGGCGGATACATTAAGGAGGACTCTCGCAACGGTGGCAACACCCGTCACCATTTCGGCGAGATCCTCTTTATCGCGTATGGCGCGGCCCTTTGGGGCGTGAGATCCCATGAACACATGGAAGAGTTCTCTGCACTCCACGAGGACTGCTTGCGCAAATAGCTCAAGTTGCGCAGATAGTCTCTTCAAGCAAGCGCCCGTTATCTCACAGCAAGTCTCTCAGTCCGATCCAAGTCCACATGAAAAAATGCTCCTATTGCGCGGAAGAAATCCAGGATGAGGCGATCAAGTGCAAACACTGCCACGAGTTTCTCGATGAAACGAAGCGCCCGATTTCGTATGCGCCACCGCCACTGCCTACCACTCAAGAAAAAGCGCTGCCGTTTTATTTGAAGACCTCGTTCATCGTTCTGATGTTCCTCACCCTGCCTCCAGTGGCGTTGCCTTTGGTCTGGCTGCATCCTAAGTTGCACCTGCTCTGGAAACTCGCGATCACCGTGGCAGTCATGGGTTTCTGTTGGATCACCTACATCGCGTTCAAAGGATTCATCCACCAGTTCGATGAAGCCACCGAGATGTTGAAAACGATGAAGATCTGAGGTGAGAGCCATTGCGGATTTGTTATTCAACGGTTAGTTTCGCGAGCAGATCATCGCTATCGACTTGATCACCTTTTTTGACGAGGACTTCGGACACGACACCGTCCGCGCTAGCACTCACAGTGGTGAGCATTTTCATGGCTTCGAGGATCAGTAACTTGTCCCCGGCTTTCACTTCTTGACCGGGAGACACGGTGACTTCGGTGACCATGCCTGGCATCGGCGCGCAGGCTTGGGCAGGGTTCGTGGGATCGCCTTTGACGCGGGATGCGGTGGAGACGGATTTGAGGGAATGATCCATCACCATGGACTCACGAGGCATGCCGTTGAGTTCATAGAATAAAGCCCGGCGACCTGCGGTGTCTGCCTCGCCGATAGAAATCAGTTTAATGATGAGCGTCTTGCCGGTATCAATTTCAATCTCGATTTCCTCACCGATTTGCAGGCCATAGAAAAAGGCGGGGGTCGGCAGACCGCTGAGGTCGTCGTATTTGGCACGGAAGGCGTTAAAGTCCGCAAACACCTGCGGATACATGAGGTGTGAGTATAGATCATCGTCGTTGGCTGGGCGACCGAGTTTGGTGGAAAGCTCGGCACGAGTGACTTCGAGATTAATGGGTGCCGCGAGCTCTCCGGGGCGTTTGGTGGTCGGTTTGCGATTTCCTAACACCACGCGCTGCACCTCTACTGGCCAGCCTCCATCGGGTTGCCCGAGCCCGCCTGCTAGCATATCAATCACACTCTCCGGAAAATCGACTGAGCCAGGTTTGATGTTAGGCACGTCCGCCGCTTTGATGCCACGAGTGACGAGGAACATGCACATGTCCCCGACGACTTTGGACGAAGGCGTGACCTTCACAATGTCGCCGAAGAGTTGGTTTACCTCGGCATACGTTCTTGCGATTTCACGCCAGCGATGGCCGAGGCCCATCGAGTTTGCCTGCTCGCGGAGATTGGTGTATTGGCCGCCGGGCATTTCGTGTTCGTAAACTTCCGCGGTGCCTGCGCGCGGGGCGGAGTCGAAGGGTTTATAAAATCCGAGCACTTCCTCCCAGTAGTCGGAGAATTCGTTGAGCGAATCGAAGTCAAGCCCGGGATCGCGCTCGGTGCTGGCGAGCGCGGCGCAGATCGAATTTAAGTTAGGTTGTGAAGTGGAGCCTGACATCGAGGCGATGGCGAGATCCACGATATCCACGCCGGCCTTGGATGCGGCGATGGCGGAAGCAGCATTGAGGCCCGAGGTGTCATGGGTGTGGAAATGGATAGGAATCCCGATTTCCTCCTTCAGCGCGGTGACCAGCTTGTAGGCGGCGTGAGGTTTGCACAAGCCAGCCATGTCCTTGATGGCGAGGATGTGGGCACCCATTCGTTCCACTTCCTTTGCCTTCTCGACGTAGTATTTCAGCGAGTATTTGTCGCGTTTCGCGTTGGTGATGTCACCCGTATAACAGATCGCTGCTTCGCAAAGCACCTTGCCATGATCGCGGGCGGCTTCCATCGCCACCTGCATGTTAGGGAGGTAATTGAGGGAATCAAAAATCCGGAAAATATCCATGCCTGAGTCCGCCGCGTGTTTGATGAAACCGGCGACGACGTTGTCCGGGTAGTTCGAATAACCGACGGCGTTCGAGCCACGGAAGAGCATCTGAAAACAAATGTTAGGAATCTTCTCGCGTAGGCGGTGCAGGCGGTCCCATGGGCACTCGCTGAGGAAGCGCATCGCCGTATCGAAAGTGGCACCTCCCCACATTTCCAGCGAGAAAAGGCTGGGGATACGGTGTGAAATGGCTTCGGCGACGCGCAACATGTCGAAGCTGCGCATGCGAGTGGCAATCAGCGATTGGTGGGCGTCACGCAGCGTGGTGTCGGTGATCAGCAAGCGCTTTTCGTTTAGAATCCACTGTGCGAATTTTTCTGGGCCGAGTTCCAACAGCACATCGCGGCTGCCCTTCGGGACGACTGCATGATGTTCGATAAACATGGAATTCGGGACGTTCGCCCTAGGCATCGCTGCCGCCGGTTTCCAGCCTTTTACCGTGGGATTCCCATTGATCGTGATGTCTGATAGATAGGACAGCGTGCGTGTCGCCCGATCGCGGCGGCGCTTGAATTGGAAAAGCTCGGTTTTCGTATCGATGAGCTTGGTGTGTGCTTGGCCACTTCGAAAGGTTTCATCTGCGATGACGTTTTCGAGGAAAGGAATATTTGTCTTCACGCCCCGGATGCGGAATTCGCGGAGGGCGCGGTCCATCCGCTGGCATGCCATCGGGAAGTCGCGGCCCATTGCCGTGATTTTTACTAACATCGAGTCGTAATACGGTGTCACCACTGAGCCCGCATCGCCCGAGGCGGCGTCCAGACGGATGCCGAAACCGGCGGCGGAGCGGTAGTTGAGGATGCGCCCGTAGTCCGGTGAGAAATTTTTCTCCGGGTCTTCGGTGGTGACCCGGCATTGGATGGCGAAGCCGATGCACGGAATCTCATCCTGCGGAGGAATCGCGACTTCCTCGCTGAAAAGCGAGTGCCCGGCCGCGACAAGGATTTGCGACCTAACAAGATCGATGCCCGTCACACACTCCGTCACTGTGTGCTCCACTTGAATGCGCGGATTCATCTCGATGAAGAACCAGTCGTTCTGATCCATATCGTAAAGAAACTCGACGGTGCCCGCGTTGTCGTAGCCGATGCCCTTAGCGAGTTTTACGGCGGCGGCGCAAAGTTCCTTGCGGACCTTCGGGTCGAGATGCATGGCGGGTGCCACTTCGACGACTTTTTGGTAGCGCCGCTGCACCGAGCAATCGCGCTCATGAAGGTGGACCACGTTGCCCTGCTGGTCGCCGAGGATTTGCACTTCGATGTGCTTGGCGCGGGAAATGTAGCGTTCGAGGAAAACTGCGGAATTGCCAAAAGCATTGAGCGCCTCGTTCTGTGCTTCGGCTAACAGACCCGCGAGTTGCGACGCTTTTTCCACCACGCGCATGCCGCGCCCGCCACCGCCGAATGCGGCTTTGATGATGAGTGGAAAGCCAATGTCCTGCGCGGCCGAGAGCGCTTGCTCTGGATCGGTGATCGGGTCTTCAGTTCCGGGCAGGGTGGGGATCTCGAACTTGTGGGCGAGCGTCCGTGCCGCCGTTTTATCGCCCATATTTTCCAACAGATCGGGGGATGGGCCGATGAAAGTAATGGCCTCTCGCGCGCAGGCCCGAGCGAATAATGCGTTCTCTGATAGAAACCCGTAGCCGGGGTGGATCATCGTCACGCCCTTCTGTTTTGCCAGCGCCACGATTCCCTCGACATCAAGATAAGCACCGACCGGTCCCTTAGAAGAATCTAGCTGATAGGCTTCATCTGCTTTGAAGCGGTGGATGGAAAATCGGTCTTCCTCGGCAAAGATCGAGACGGTCCTGAGTCCGAGTTCATTGGCGGCCCGGAAAATCCGGATCGCGATTTCGCCGCGGTTTGCGGCCATCAATTTTCCCACGGGTTTTTGAGTATCAGGCATGTCGGCGAGCTTTTTAGGCACTGCCAGATGATACGGGAAGCGGAAATCTCCAAGATGGCGAGATAGGTCCGAGGGGCCCTAGATGTCTGAAGGTGGCTTAGCCTTTCCGCCCGTGCGGTGCCCAGGTTTTGCCATGATCTCAATGTAAACGGCCTGGGCACCACTTGCCGCCGTTTCATCGATCGCCTTGGTGAGTTCTTCGACGTGTTTGTTTTCCGCAACCGCTTCGGCTTGGCCAACGCGGCAGTTGAAATCCCAGAAATCCACGCCCTCCGGCAGTTTCTTTTTGCGCTCCCGTTTTACGTATTTCCGGACGTCGCTTTTGATTTGCTCGATCACGCGTGGGGGTTGGTGGCCTTCAGCGGTGAGGGGAAATATTTTTTTCATTAATGCAGTTCTTGTTCCTTGGTGAGAGCTTTGTCTAGCTGGGAAATTTTTTGGGTGCGTTTAAGTCAGCTTAGAGATCCTGCTCGATGGACTTCAGAGTGAGGAAGAGCTCTTGCCAGCGTTTCAGGCGTGGCTCGACGGCGATTTTCTCATGGGCAAGGTGCGTGCGGACGACGCCGAGGGAGGAAAGATAATCCCGGAAGACGATACGAAGGGCTTCTTCGTAATCGGAGCGCAACGTGGTAGCGAAGGTGCCGCATGTATCTAGCAGGCGCTTTTGGAAATCCGCAGTGATGGTCTTGCGCGTGATGATCGCGGTCAGCACTCCGCCCATCATAAAGAGCGCCGATGAGCCACATAAAATAACTGATGCTAACTGCAATTTGAGTGCTCCGCAAATGGCCCCGGCTGTTAGTAGTAGGAGCATCATAAAGGTGGATGATTTCAGTGCAACATTGCGGCGGCGCAGCTCTCTATCAAGTTGATTGCGGACTTTGAGATTCCCGATTCCCATGCGTGCAGCGCGGCCTAAGCGCTGGACGAAATGGCGTTTTCCAGCAGCCAGTGTTTTTTCGAGGGGGGCCACATCTCCCATTTCCACGTTCATGGATTCTTTCACCCGGCTCACGAGTGAGCTCCAGTGCTGGCGGCAGAAATCGACTACTTCTAAGCCGTCTTTTTCGGCGACGGCTTCGACGGTGGCTTGCAATCGCTCAATAAAAATCAACTCCATTTCCGGCCCTGTCCGATCACCGACAAAGAGTCGGAAAACGGATGGGATCACGCTCAGTTTTGAACGAAGCTTTTTGGAGGTCCAAATTCCTTCCGACTCAAAAGCCTCCGCGACTCCGGCGAGGTGGCGCGGCAGGCGGGTGACGAATGTTTCCCGGATGCCGTCGATCTCACGCTCGATCGATTCCAGAAAACGGCATTGTTGGTTGAGCTCCCGAGTCTGGTCCTCGATACGGTCTTCTACGGCGCGCAGTGCGGAACTGGCCTGGCCTCGCCACGTTTCCAACGTTTGTTTACGGGCGGGTGATTCGCAGACGGTTTTCGAAATGAACTTTTCCAGATCGAGAAACCCGCTCTTTTCTAGAAGATCGCCCGCGAAGGGTTTGGAGCGCTTGGCTTCGTATGCGAGCTTCCCCGAAACCGCAAAAATCGGCGGGATACGGCTGATCCGTTTCATCGCGAGATCTGCCATGTGCCCGAGGATCACTTTGATATCGATTTCCTCCCGCTGATCCGCCTGTTGGATGATGAATACCACGCGCTCCATGGCTTCAGTGGGCAGGCGTGAAATGAAATTCCAAGTGGCAGCTCCCCATGGATTGGTGACCGGGAAAACGAAGAGAATAAGATCCGCAGAGGGCAGGAATTTCTCAGTGATTTCTTGGTGACCTGAGACAATGGAATTGGTGCCCGGCGTGTCGATTAGATTAAAGTCGCGCAGGAAATCGATCGGCCGATAGCGCTCTTCTAACATGGGTGTGACCTCGGAATCCCGCGCAGGACTGCCGTAGCGATACCACAGCACTCGATCCGTTTCTGGTAGAATATTCACGCGGCATAAGTCGCGCCCGAATAGGCCATTGATGAGGGTGGACTTCCCCGCATTCACCTCGCCACTAACGACGAAGATAAAAGGTGTGCCAAGACCTTGTTCCATCTCGGCAAATGGCAGCCGGTCGCTGAGTTCGGTGCCGGTCTCGGTTGCCAAAGTGGCAATGCCAGACATCACTTCCGAAAGCCGTTCCCGCGTTGCGAAGTAACGCTCACCGAACCTCATGTCACTCATGGGTTTTTGGGAGGAAAATGCTCAAGAGTTGGCAGGGGCCACCGCAGGTTGCGTGGTCGGCACGGGGGTCTGCATCGCCAGGAGTTGGGAGACCGTGACAAATTGATAGCCACGGCGCAGCAGCGCATCGAGCGTGGCGGGCATTGAGTCCACCGTTTGTCCGTGGAGATCGTGCGAGAGGACGATACCCCCAGCGCTGGCCCCGGCCAAGATGCGCGAGCTGACGACGCTAGGGCCCGGGCGTTTCCAATCTAGCGGATCGACAGACCAGAGGATGATAGGGTAACCGAATTGCGCGTGGACCATCTCGCGTTGCTTTTGCAGCAATCCGCCGTAGGGCGGGCGCATGGTCCGTGGCTTGACTCCGGCGGCACGCACGATGGCCTCCTCGCACCGTGCGAGATCCGCGCTGATTTCGCTATCGCTAAGTTTACTCAACAGGCGATGAGTATTGCTGTGATTTCCGATTTCATGGCCCTCTTCGACGGTGCGACGGACGATTTGCGGATAGAGATTCACGCTCTGGCCGATGACGTAAAAAGTGGCCTTGATATTGCGGGCGCGCAGCATATCGAGCAGCCGCGGAGTGTTTTGCGGATGCGGGCCATCGTCGTATGTCATGGCGATGTAGTTTCCTGAAACGTGGACGCGGGAGAAGCTGATTCCGTTAGCTTTGGAGAAATTCGAATCCAGTGCCATGTCGGGATTACGCGGCAAGGGGCCCTGAGTCGTAGGTGTGCGGTAGGCGGTGTTTGAAGTGGTTTTCACCGCAGCCGCAGCACGACTCGGGGTCCCTGATTTTAGTGGATCTGCCGCCGCGCAACTGGTGAGTGTGGCCGCCGCGAGGAGGAATCCACGCCGGGTGAGCGTGCTGAATTTTTCCTCTTGGGGAGAATCAGCCTCAAGCGAGGTGGTGAGGAGCTTGTAGCCGAGGGCGTTGAGAGGATTGTCCATAGGAATTTGATGACAGCGGAAAAGCTTCGCGGAACTTAGTGAAACGGCGGCAACTGTCACGTCTCGTTTTAGAAGGCAGCGGAGAATTTGCACGAGGGGTGCCCGGTGAAGGTTGGTGGGCCGCCTCAAAGTATCCCTTCATAATGCCACTAAGTTTAATGACAAAACCCGTAGGTGACTCGTGTATTGTTCCCGTTCATTACAATTTTTCATGAAAGCCTTCTCCATTCTCATTTTACGCTCCCTCCTGATGGCCGTGATTTCAGCGGTTTTACCGGCAGCCGCAGAGGAATCGGAATTTCCTATAGGACCGGACTATACGAATGCGCCTGAAACGAAAAGCCAAGAAGGCGTGCCGCGTGGACTTGAGTACGATGAAGTGTCCGCGACTTATACAGCCGCGCATAAAGATTTGTGGGTTTTGGAGTAATAAGGAGAAGGGGTTTCAAACCCCTTCTCCACAGCCGCATCCGCCTCGCAGGGATTCCACAAAACTTC
>JAYVNE010000129.1:0-13798 GCA_043758615.1 Akkermansiaceae bacterium | reverse complement strand
CGGAGGACGGGATTTCTGACGAAGAACTGCTCAAGCGCTTGGGAGCAATTCATAGCGAGGCATTTGTCGCCGGGGTGGCGAAGGAGTTAGAAGACGGGTGAATTATCGCTGGAGCAGCTATGGTGAGGCGATAGGCGGCGGAAATAAGGGCAATGGCAAGAAGGCGCGGGAGGGTTTAGTGAGGGCGATGATGTCAGCGAAGGGCGGCGGATTTCAGGTGGAGAAATGGCCAGATGTCTCGCGGCAATATCGGCGCTTGATGGGGATCGCGCTGGAGCGAAAGGCGATGAAAGCGAAGGTGGATTCAAAACATGTCCGTTTGAAAACGATGAACACCGCCGAGGCACTGGAGAGCGGTGAGAATGAGACGGTTTTGAAAGACCTGGGGGTCGCGAAGATGCTGCAATGCCGGGTGCGTTATTTCACCGATGGAGCGGTGATCGGCAGCAAGGAGTTTGTGAACGAGGCGTTTCGGAATGCCAGAGAAAGATTTGGTCCGAAGCGCAAAGACGGGGCGAGAAGAATGAAGGGTCCGGCGATGGCTGCCCGAGAACTCTTCACCGTGAGAGACTTGAGGGTGGGAATCGGATAGATACGAGTGTGGGTAATCTTTACCGTCGCCGACTTGGATCGCGGGGTAGTTTCGGGTTGTTCGCGGGAGCGGTTCGACTATAAAACAGGAATTCCAGCGATGTCCTACGAATTCTCTCAATTTGGCCAACACCTTGGATGCGGCAGCGGGATCGAGGAGCTGATGGACGATCTCGGTCATGCCCTCGCCAGCGGTGGCCCGGATCTGAAAATGCTCGGCGGTGGACAACCCGCTTGCATCCCGGAAATGAACGCCGTCTGGAGGAGGCGACTGGAAGAATTGATGAAGGAAAATGGCGGTCTTGATCGCGCGCTCACTTCCTATGATCCCCCGAGCGGAAATCCGCAGTTTCTTGACGCCATTGCCACGCTTTTCAGAGAGACTTTCGGCTGGGAAATCACTTCGGAAAACATCGCCATCACCAGCGGCGGGCAGACGGCGTTTTACTTCCTCTTCAATCTGCTGGCCGGAGAAATGCCCGATGGCAGCCGCCGGAAAATTCTGCTACCGCTCGTGCCGGAATACATCGGCTACGCGAACCAAGGGGTGAGCGGCGATCTTTTCAAAGCCGTCACTCCGTTGATCGAAAAAAATGGCCCGCATGACTTCAAATACCGCGTCGATTTTGAAAACCTCAAAATCACCCCAGACATCGCGGCAATCTGTGCTTCCCGCCCGACAAATCCCACGGGTAACGTTCTCACCGATGACGAGATCTCTCATCTATCAGATCTCGCGAAGCAACATGGCATTCCACTCATCATCGACAATGCTTACGGCGCGCCTTTCCCCGGCATTATCTTCACCGATGCCACCCCTTTCTGGGAACCGCATGTTGTCCTAACATTCAGTCTGTCCAAGCTCGGCCTGCCCGGCACCCGAACCGGCATCGTGATCGGCCCGCCGGAAATCATCCGTGCCCTCGGTTCCATGAGTGCCATCGCAGGACTCTCCAATCCAAATATCGGCCAGCAAATTACTTTGCCGCTTGTGAAATCTGGAGAAATCCTGCGGCTCAGCCGCGAGGTAGTGCGACCGTTCTATCAAGAAAAATGTCGGCTCGCCCGGCAAGCAGCGTTAGATGTCTTCGGCGATGACATCGACTGGTTCATGCATCGCAGCGAGGGTGCGCTTTTCCTCTGGTTATGGTTTCCAGGCCTATCGATCACCTCGGCAGAGTTATATGAACGGTTGAAAAAACGCGAGGTTCTCGTCATCCCCGGGCACTACTTCTTTTTCGGTCACGATGACGAAAGCTGGGCGCATCGCCACGAGTGCCTCCGTGTGTCCTATGCGATGGATGAAGCGATTGTTAGAGATGGGCTGAAAATCATCGCAGAAGAAGTCCGCAAGACACGGTGACAGGATGATCGGATGGAATCACGATTTACCCGAGGGCTTCGACCCGATGACGGCGAAGGAACTCCGGCAAAGCTTGCGGCGCGGCAGTTTTGTCTATCCATTTTTGGGCATCCAGTTCCTCGCTGTCTGCGCGATGGTGGCCGAGTTTCAAACCGACTATGCGTCGGAGAGTTCAGACTATGCGGGCATGCTCAATCCTTGGCTGCTGTGGAGTTCCGGACCTTTCTGGATGGTCGTTGCAGGGATCTGCCTTTGCATCCTGCCCTTGAGCGGGGTGATTCTGATGGGACAAGAACTTGAGGAGGGAAATCACGAACTTCTTCTCCTAACAAAATTAAACCGTTGGGGAATTGTGTTCGGGAAATTCACCACCTTGTGGGGACTTTCATTGCTAACATTTGTCTCATTACTGCCTTATGTGGTGGTGCGGTATATGATCGGCGGCATCGAGTGGTGGCATGAGGCATCTTGCGCAGCGACGGTTCTGGGAGGTTCGGCGATGATTAGCGCGGGAGCCATCGGGGCATCGGCTTTTCGTGGAAGCGGATGGCGCATAGCGGTGCTGTTACTTTTTCTCGCCTCCATGACCGCGGGGTCCGCTATGCCTTTGTTAGGCGCCGCAATGCAAGGTAGAGGCTGCGGCTGGCACTATCATCTCACGGCGATCGCGGCGGTGATCTGTTACTCGGCGATGGGTTTGGCGCTCGCTCGTTCACGCTTGCGTCTGGCGGTGATGGCCTACGAGGTAAAACCTAGCGGAATTGTGTTAGGTTTGCTGGTGTTTTCTCCTTTCGTGATCGGCATGATCACTGCGTTATCGTTAGGGTGGGGCGGATTCATCGGACTGCTAGGGATGGCGGTTGTTAGCATCCGAATGGACGTCACGCCCAAGGCACCCAAGTGGCTGCCACCTCCGCCGCCGAATATCCCGGTAGAGGCCGCTTAAGAGAGCGCGCGCCTGGAGCGCTGAGTGCCGCGTTCGGTGGCGGCTTTGCTTTTTGGGAGAAAAGGCGTGATCAATGAGGCTTCAAAGTCGAAGGCCTCGGAGAAATCTTCCTTTTTATCGGACTCTTGTTTTCCGAAAACCTGCTCTTCGATTAAATGGAAAACCATATCGCCCACGTCTTGGCATTTCCTGACGCTCCACTCGTTCATCAGGGTGGAGGCCATCGGGCCGAATTGCTCAAGCGCACAATCGCGGAAACCGGCGAGCAGTTCGGGGCCGGAAACGTGACGGGCTTGGCCGCCGTTAGACTCAGCGATCCGCTTCAGCGTGAAGTCCAATGCATCCTTGAGAAAAAAATACGCATGCGGGTCAAAGCGCCGATCACGTTTCAAAATCGAGACGACGGATTGTTCAAATTGCATGGCCTGCATGGAGGGACTATGCCGAAACGGCGACAAGGTGTCAAAGAGGTTTAGAGACGGGCTCAGTTGTTCCCCAGGCGCTCGACAAATTCATCGAGCAGTGACCTGAGCCGAGGCTCCGGGGCGATGACAGCAGGTTTATCGAAACCGATCCATATCGCAGTCGCGCCGCTTGGCCCGAGGCGCAGCGTCCAGGCATCGCGCTCGGAACCGGTCGCACCCGTGAAGCAGCGCGTGCCGCCGGCTTTTCGTAAAACACTCGTAGCGTCGGTCGCGGCGTTGGCACTGAGTGCAGCGGTGATTTGCGGCTGGGCTTTGTAAATGATTTCTCCCGCCGCATCTCGAATCTCGGCGATGAGGTAGGGCTTTGCGCGTTTGCCCTTGTTTCCCAGAGTGGCGAGGCCGATCGACATTTCTAACGGTGTAGCAGCGACAGAACCTCGAAAGAGATCCTCGGTTTGTAAAAACGGACCTGCGATGCCGCAGCGTTTGGCGAGGCGCTCGACCTCGGCGGGTCCGATTTGGCGGCCCGTCTGCACGGGCTTGCCGGGAAGTACGAGTTTTCCACGCTCTGCTGCGGCTGCCGCGACAAAGGGCTCGAATGCTGATCCGAGATCCCGGCTGGAGCGGGTGCGGTCGAATCGTGAATCGCCGTAGTTTCTTCCACCTATCAGGGCAAGCGTGGCACCGGTGCGGACATCGCTGGTGACAGCGGCGTATTGCACATAATTCGGCTCGGTGCCGCTCACATGCTCCGTCTCCTTTGGGTGATTCCAGGATTTTTCGTTTTCCAAATCTTCCACCGCGTGGGTGAGCTCGATTTCCAAACGATTCTGCCAGCCCATATCTAACGTGGTGCGCACTTTGAGGCCACCTTGTTGAATATCATCATCTTCGAGCACGCGATCCAGCTCGCGTCGCACAGCTTGCAAGGCGTAGGATGTTTGGGTTTCGCGTTGGTCCTCGCGGACAAGTTTAATCGGCTCCGCGATGATCTGATCGCGGTGTGTTTCATCAATGAGCTTCATCGCGATCAAGCGGTTGAGGGTTTGGTTGCGTTGCTCGATAGCGGCGTTGAGATTTCGAAAAGGAGAAAATATGTGCGGCCCGCGGATGATGCCCACGATCATCGCACACTCGCCCTCGTTTAGATCGTGGGTGGTCTTTCCAAAATACGTGCGAGCCGCCTGCTCGATGCCATCGGCACCTGCACCGAAGTAGATGCGGTTCAAATAGTGGGTGAGGATTTCGTCCTTCGAGTAGTTCGCCTCCACACGAAGAGTTAGAGCAATTTCAAGAAACTTCCGGTGCAGCGACTTTTGTTTCATTTTGAAACAATTCCGCGCCAGTTGCATACTCAGAGTGGACGCCCCTTGGGTGAAATCCCGATCCTTGATATTTCTGATAGTCGCGCGCATCAATCCCCGGACATCCACCCCGCTGTGCTCGAAAAACCGAGCATCCTCGCGGGCCCTCAGCGAATTCACCAGAAATTGCGGGATGTCCTCGCGCTTGACCAACTTCCGCCCATTTCCGCCCGGCGCGGTGATTTCAACGCCTTTTCGGTCGTAAAAAATCGTGCCTGCAGGGAGTTTTGCCACCTCCGTCATGTCGTAGCGCATGGCTAACATGAAGTAAAAAAATGCGAATCCGGAAAGCACCACACCGGCGGTAACTGAGAGTTGGAATATCAGCACGATCGGCCCATGCATCCACTCGGGAAGCCAGCGCTTCCAGAACGGAGGGGGGGGAATCGGGCGCCAGGTGGACATTTGAAAAAACGCGGGAGGGCAGATACTGACGAGCCCGGGCTTTCTCGGCAAGCGCCGGGAACGCGGAACCACCGCCGTGACACAGACATTCCTGTCTGTGTCACGCCCTGCCCTCGGACGCGATCACCCTTTGCAGCCGAAGAAGTGCCTCTTCATGATCAATTCAGAGATGCCTTCGGGCACCATTTCCTTCCATGCCTCGTCACCGGCGGCGATTTTCTTCAGCACATCGCGTGAAAAAATACTCAAGTATTCTGGCTTAAAATTGTCCAGTCCCACAAAGCTTCCTCGATCCGCAAGGTAACCGTAAAGTTTTCGCAAATCCGGCGCGACGGCGAGATTCTCAATCGTCGTTAGATCACCGGTTGCGGAATTTTTAAGCGGATAGACATAAAGTTTCAGATCGTTTTTAAACAAGCGACCGAACGATTCCAGAATCCCGCCCGGAAGTTGCGTGTAGTATTTCTCCTCGAACAACTCGATCAAACTCGGCGCACCTAACACAATTCCGATCCGCTCCTTCGTCCGCCATGAGAGATAGGCGGCGAGTCGGTAATACTCGAAGTAATCGGAGATCAGCACCGTCATCCCGCACGCGGCTAACAGATCGGCGCGGGCGAGGAAATCCCGGCGATCAATTTCATCGCCGCCGTTAAGCAGGTTGCGCATCGTCAGCTCGAAAAGCGGCAGCACTTCCTTCCCCTCCACCGCCGGATCCTTTTTGAACTTCTCTAACGCACAATGCAGCATGTCGAAATTCACATGCGTCGGCGGGCGGAAACTGCCGCGCTCGACGAGCACCGCCTTTTTATAGAGCACCTCAGACGGCTGCAAAACCTCGTGATTTGCGCCGAACATTGCCGCGCCGCTCAGGCCGAGCTGCACGAGTTTTAGACTGATCAGCCTGTTGTCCACCGCGCGGAACTCAATGCCCTTGAACTCGATGACGTCGATCTCGATGCGCCCGGTCGTGAGCTTATCTAACAAGCTCTCTACCAGTAACTCCGGTTCATGATGCAGGAAAAACGCGCCGTATAACAAATTCACCCCCACCACGCCGAGCGCCTCCTGCTGCAGTGAGGCTTCGGTATCTAACATTCTCACGTGGATCAAAATCTGGCTCGGCTCGTCGCGCGGGCGGGACTGGAACTTGATCCCCATCCAACCGTGGCACTCGTTGCCACCCTTGAAGCTCCGCGCCACCACTGTGTCCGCGAAGGCGAAAAATGCCGTGTTGTCGCCACGCTTGTCGCTCAGCCGCTCGACGTTCAGCTCGAATTCCCGGTCCAGCATTGCCTGCAAGCGCGAGCGCGAAACATAGCGGTCGCCACTGCCATAGATCGCATCGCTGACAATCATGTCATAAGCGGAAATACTCTTCGCCACCGTCCCCGCCGCCGCCCCGACGCGGAAAAACCAGCGCACCACTTCCTGCCCCGCACCGATCTCCGCCAGCGTCCCATACCACCTCGGGTCGAGATTGATTTTCAGCGCCTTATGGTGGGTATCGAGTTCTTCTTCCTTCATCGGTGTCAGTTTAGCAAGTTCCGCGCCAGTTCTGGTGACTCGCCGTGGCGTCACAAAAGTCAAATTGACATCATATTGATGGAGTCGTAGAATTTATGGCATGACAAAAACTCAGATTCAAGTGCCTGAGGAGCTTTTTGAGGAACTCCGTAAGTTTGCAAAAAATCGTGAATGGTCTCTCGCGGAAACCTTCCGGCGCGGCGCAGAGCTGCTCCTCCAAGTTTATTCGGACACCGCCGATAAAGCTCCAACTACCTGGACCCCACCCACCTCCAGCCAAGTCGGATGGAAAGGCCTGAGTGCTGAGGAACTTCGTGAAGCCGCCTTCGCCGATGGAGAGCCTCATTTGTCCTAAACATTCACAACAAGACCTCCATGCTCTCCATCGATGCAAATCTCCTGCTCTACAGCTACAGTGAGTCCTCGCCCTTTCACCAAGCCGCCCGTGGGTTCATTGAAGAAGTTTCCTCGCGCGAGGACGTGGCGCTGAGCGAGTTTATACTAACAGAACTCTATCTACTGCTTCGGAATCCCGCAGTCTTTTCCCATGCGCTTGCCGCTCCCGAGGCGGTCGCCGTAATCCAGCATTTCCGTCGGCACCCTCGTTGGAAAGTCCTCGGTTTCCCACCTTCCAGTCGCGAGCTCCACACCGAACTTTGGAAACAAGCTTCCGCCCCCGACTTCGCCCGCCGCCGTATTTACGACACTCGGACAGCGCTCAGCCTCCGCGCCTTCGGAGTCACCGATTTCGCCACGGCGAACCTGAAAGATTTTCAGGGATTTGGCTTTGCGAAAGTTTGGAATCCCCTAACTGATTGCAGCTGACCATGGCCGTTTTTCAACGTTGACCTTGAGGCTCCTCTGCGGGACCCACTTCGCTCACTCGACCGGTAGAGCCTTGAGTGGCGGGGTGTCGGTTTCCTCTTCGATGGGTTGGGCCCGCAAAGGGGCGTCTTGTTGAATGGGTCGAGCTTTCAGCGGAGATGGTTGGGGCGTTTCATCCACGGCGCGGGCGCGGGCGGGATGGATCGGGCAGAGATCGTTTTCCGGGAGCGCGATATCGCCTGGAACTTGGTCGGCGTAAGCGGTTCCGGCGTCGCGGCAAGCGGCGGTGGCGCGTTTTCCGGAGAGGCGGCAGAGTTCCATTTCGACGAGGTTGACCTTGCTGTTGAGCTTGCCTGCCTTGTAGCCGAGGCGGTCGGCAGTTTTCATGATATCCACCCAAATAGGGAGGGAAAGAGTCGCGCCATAGCCGCCCTGAATGGTTTTCGTGGGCGTGTCGAAGCCGACCCATACGCAGCATGTTAGGTTTGAGGTGTAGCCTGCGAACCACGCATCCTTGAACTCGTTAGTCGTGCCAGTTTTACCGCCGCATGGCTTATCGAAACCGAGGCGAGTGACAGAAGAGGCGGTGCCGCTGGTGGCGACTTCCTTGAGGATGCGGGAAACGGACCATGCGGAACCACCCTTGGTCGCCTGATAGGGAAGCGGTGGAGTGGCATAAAGGATGTTACCATCGCGGTCCTTGATTTCAGAAATCAGATAGGGTCGGTAACGCATACCATCGTTAGGGAAAATGGTATATGCGGTGGCGACCTCCCATGGCGAGGCCTCCCATGAGCCGAGAAACGAAGCGGGGTTCTCCGGCATGGGTGTGGTGAAGCCCGACATGCGGGTGACTTCCTTTACCTTTTGAATCCCGGCATAATTTCCGACACGCACGGACATGGTATTCCGCGAGTGGATGAGGCCGTAAGAAACTGGCTGCATTCCTCCAAATTTCCCATCGGAATTGTCGGGCCGCCAAGTGCCGCCGCCTTGGATTTCGCCGTGCTCGATCGGGCCATCGCTGATGTCAGTGTCAGGGCGGAGACCAGCGTCGAAAGCTGCTAGATAGACGAAAGGTTTGAAAATCGAGCCGAGCTGGCGGCGGCCTTGGATTGCGCGGTTGAAGCGTGACTCATCGGCGTCGCGACCGCCGACGATGGCTAACACGGCACCCGTGCGATTTTCTACGACGACGGCGGCCCCTTGGATGTATTCCGGTTCCTTGCGTTGATCTTCAGGCAGTGCTTTCCAAGAGGTGCGAGTTTGGTGGGCATAGCCGCCTAACCGCTCGACCTCACGGAGCTTTCTATCAAGCGCTTCTTCACCTTTCTGTTGGATGCGGAGGTCGATGGTGGTGGTGATGTTCAGTCCCCCGAGTTCGATGTTTTCCTTTTCCAAAATCACTTCCAGGTCGCGACGGATCGCGTCCATCGCGTAGGATTCCTGGGAGTCGCGGCGACCTACCGGGCGCACTTCGATAGCCTCCAATTTCGCAGCATCTGCCTCGGAGCGACTGATGACTTTTGCGGTGACCATGCGTTCGAGGGTGGTGTTGCGCTCGCGGGTAGCGGCTTCCATGGATTTGAAAGGATTGAAGGAATCTGGGCCACGAACGATGCCCGCGAGCAGTGCGGCTTGGGAGAGGGTGAGCTCGGACGGATGCTTTTCAAAATAGATGCGGGATGCCTCGCCGATGCCCTTAATTTGGCGTCCCCAGTTGATCTGATTGATATAAGCTTCGAGAATTTCGTCTTTGTTCAAGGAGGCCTCAAGGCGGAAGGCGATTGCGATTTCTAAGCATTTGCGGTTTAGCTGGCGCAGTGTGTCGCCATGATTTTCGCCAAGCTTGAGTTTAAAAATATCAGAACCTAACTGCTGCGTAAGGGTGGACGCGCCTTCTTTTTTCCCGGTGAGATTTTTTAAGATCGCGCGCCCGATGCCAATGATATCGACGGCTCCGTGGTGATAGAACCGCTCATCTTCGCGGGCGAGGATGGCTTTGCGGAAATTTTCAGAAACCTGGCTGAGTGGGACAACGGTGCGTTTCTCACCGTGAATCCGGCCGATTTCTTCGCCGAGGCGGTCGTGGATGACCGTGCGTTCAGGCATGGCGTGGATTTTCGCAAGGTCATAGTTTTTCGAGCGGAACCCGTAAAAGATCGCAAGAACTGTGAGCACGCAAGCCCCGGCGATCATCGGGTAGCCAACGAGTCGCGCTAAAAATCTCGCGGGCTGGAAAAGCGAACGAGTGAGCAAATTGAAAAAATGGAACGGCCAGAAAACCAGCAACGAAAGAGGGCCGGGACCGCGGGAAGGAGGGGCGGCAGAGGGCTTTTCCCGCAGGCGGTTGGTTTCTGGTGGGTTGCGTTTTGGCATCTTCGTGCGAACGCTATGCCATCAGCCGCCGGTGATCCACCACGGATTATTGTAAGACGAAACGGGAAATCGGCGGCGTTCCAAATCATGAAACCATGAAAGTGATTCCAATTTTTTCCCTCGTATGTGCGGGCATGTGGGTGGGGCCGGGTGCTGGCCTGGTCCAAGCGCGTGAGCCGATTCATGACCTCGCCGACCTAACAAAACTTGAAGCCAAGGTGGAGGATGTTTCCAAAAAAGTCATGCCTGCCACGGTGGCTCTCATCGCGGAAGCGACCGGTTCTTCCGGCTCCGGCGTGATTACTACGGCGGATGGACTCATACTAACAGCAGCTCACGTCGTGCAAGGCGTGGAGGAGTTGACGGTTGTTTTTCCGAATGGCGAACAGGTCCAAGGAAAAGTGCTGGGCGCGAATTACTCCAAAGACATCGCCATGGTGAAAATCACGAAAGGCGGGCCGTGGCCATTCGCTGGGATGGGAGTTTCAAAACCGCTAGAAGCCGGTGATTGGGTGATCGCACTCGGGCATTCTGCAGGATTTGATGCGGCGCGGACTCCACCGGTTAGGTTTGGTCGGGTGGTTTCTAAGGGGCCTGGGAATTTCCTAACAACAGACTGCACGCTCATCGGTGGCGACTCGGGTGGTCCGCTCTTCGATCTGGAAGGGAAAATCGTCGGCATCAATTCTTCAATCGGAGTTTCCCTAACAAATAATAACCATGCCGGCGTGGATGGCTTCCGGCAAGACTGGGACCGCTTGTTAGCAGGTGAGGCGTGGGGGAAACTCCAGATGAATCCTTTTGCAAACCCGGAGATGCCGGTGCTCGGAATCGGTGCGGAAAACGGCCGCGGCACCCGGGGCGTCATCGTCGGGGAAGTGGCACCGCGATCACCGGCGGCGGCGGCGGGAGTGAGGATCGGTGATTTGATCCAGATGCTTGATGGCGAGCCCGTGAAGAATTTCCGTGAACTCACCGTGATGCTTGCGAAGCGCGAAGCAGGCGACAAGATCAAGCTCCAAGTCGTTCGCGAGACGCGCAGCACCGAGCTCAATGTCACCCTTGCCCGGCGTGCCGATCTTTACGAAGAACGCTAAAACCTAACGACTTTTAACAAGACGATGAAATCTATTAGATACCTGCTCGCTACCCTAATGATTCCCGGTGCTCTGCATGCGGAGGATGATATCCCTCTCCTGCGCCCGGGGGAGCGACAGGCGGTGGATCAACAGGCGGACGAATTCAACGTAGCAGTGATGCCTGCAATCACGGCGGCGGCAAAATCCACCGTGAGGGTTTGGTCCGGCACTCGGCGCTTGGCATACGGCACCGTCGTAGGGGATGGCTCGAAAATCCTCACCAAATGGAGTGAGGTCGCCGGGGCTAACGGAAATCTGCGGGTGGAAGCCGGTGGAGCCGAGCTGCGCTCTGTCAAATTGTCCGGAGTGTATGAAGATGAAGATCTTGCCCTGCTAGAAATTCAAGGGAGTCCGCTGACACCCGTGAAGTGGTCGTTTGAAAAACCGAAACTAGGCAGCTTCCTCGTCGCCTCACAACCTGACGGGCGGCCTGCCGCATTTGGGGTGGTGAGTGTGCCGGAACGGAATTTGCGCGATACCGATCAATCGTTTTTAGGTGTCGTTGGAACCCCAGGTTTCCCGGGTCCAGGCGTAAAGGTGGATAATGTCGCTGCGGATACCGGTGCAGCCGCCGCTGGGATCAAACGGGGCGATGTGATTCTCAAAGTGGGTGACCGGTCGATTTCTGGATTGTTAGAATTGAAAAACTCACTCACCGGCGTGTCCCCGGGGCAAAAAGTCACTCTCTGGGTGGACACCGGTGGAACCAAGAAATCCGTCGAAGTGCTTTTGGGAAACCGCCCGAAACTTGGGCAGTTTTCCGGCGATCGACTCCAACAAATGGAGCGAATGGGCGGCCCGATCAGCGAAGTGCGTGATTCATTTACCCACGCCATCCAAACCGACATGAGGCCGAAACCTAACCAAATCGGTGGCCCTGTGGCTGATCTGAAAGGCGGAGTGTTAGGTATTACGATGGCGCGCGCGGATCGGACCCGTTCGTTCGTCATGCCCGCTGCTGCGGTGATCGAGCTTTTGAAAAAGCCCGCAGGTGACCCCGCAGTGGCGCAAGTCCGGCAACCTGAAGAAGAATCTCCACTGCCGACCCGTGAAATGGCCCCTCAGGGCAGGAAAATGCCCGGCGGCGAAGAGCGGATGCGCCGTCACCTTACCGATATGCAGCGTCTGATGGATTACATGCGCGACGAGATCCAGGGCTTGGAAGATCAGCGGTGATCGGCGTAGAAGGGACGTCGGGATGAAATGCCCGCCGCGGGCTAAGCGGCGAGGCATCCGTCTATTCCGCTTGCCGGGGGGCGGTGGGTTCGTTACGGGGTGCGCCTCCGGTTGGCATTCCGCCGATCGGGAAATCACTTCCGAGAACGATTTTATGCCCATCACCCGTGCCCTTCTCTCCGTTTCCGACAAGACTGGCCTAGCGGATTTCGCCAAGGAACTTCACGACCTCGGAGTCGAACTCCTCTCCACGGGTGGCACTTCGAAGGTGCTGCGTGAGGCAGGATTACCCGTCATCGACGTGTCCGAATTCACCGGAGCACCTGAGCTTTTCGACGGTCGCCTGAAGACGCTCCACCCGAAAGTCCACGGCGGACTTCTGCACCGCCGCGATAACAAGGAGCACGTCGCCCAAGCCAAAGCGAACGACATTCCGCCGATCGATCTGGTGGTGGTGAATCTCTATCCGTTTGAGGAAACCGTCGCCAAACCGGATGTCACGCTGGAAGAAGCCATCGAAAAAATCGATATCGGCGGCCCGTCCATGCTGCGCAGCGCTGCGAAAAATCACACCAGCGTCACCGTCATCGTCGATCCCTCCGACTACTCCCGGGTGATCGAGGAAATGAAGGAAAATAACGGCAACACCACCAAAGGCTTCCGCGAGCAACTCGCCGTGAAGGTTTTCCTCCGCACCTCGCAATACGACGCCGCCATCACCGATTATCTCGGCCAATGCCGCACCGGCACCGGATGCAATTTTACTCTCAGTTTGCCGCTCGAACAGGAACTTCGCTACGGTGATAATCCGCATCAGAAGTGCTCTCTTTATGGCAATTTCAAGGAGTTCTTCACCCAAGTCCAAGGCAAGGAACTCAGCTACACCAACGTGCTCGACATCGAGGCTGCGGCGGATCTTATTCTCGACTTCGTTCGCCCAACCGTCGCCATCCTCAAACACACGAACCCCTGCGGCGTCGGGCAAGATGACGAGGATTTGCGAATCGCTTGGCAGAAGGCATTTGAAACCGACCGCCAAGCCCCGTTCGGTGGCGTGATCGTTTGCAACCGCCCGCTCACCCTTGAACTCGCACGCGTCATTTCGGAAATTTTCACCGACGTCATCATCGCCCCTGAGTTCGAGTCAGACGCCCGCGCGCTCCTGCAGAAAAAGAAAAACCTGCGTCTCATGAGAATGAACAACGGCTACCTCAACGAAAAAAAGTCCCCCGTCATTCGTTCCTGCCCCGGTGGCATCATGGTGATGGATCGCGATCACACCGCGCTTGGCCTGGACAATCTCGAATCCAAAGTTGTCACCAAACGGCCGCCCACGCAGGAGGAAATGCGTGCCATGCGCTTCGGATGGCGGATCGTGAAACACGTGAAATCGAACGCGATCGTTTACTCGAGCGCCGACCGCACCCTCGGCATCGGTGCGGGCCAAATGAGCCGCGTGGACTCCTCACGCATCGCGATTTGGAAAGCCAAAGAAGCGGGACTCGATCTCAAAGGCAGCATCGTCGCCTCGGACGCCATGTTCCCATTTGCGGACGGCCTGCAATCCGCCATCGACGCCGGAGCCACCGCCTGCATCCAGCCCGGCGGCTCCGTTAGAGATGCCGAAGTCATCGCCGCCGCCGACGCCGCAGGCATGG
>JAYVNE010000128.1:0-36161 GCA_043758615.1 Akkermansiaceae bacterium | reverse complement strand
GCATAAGAAGTCCCCCCGAACCACCCCGGGCTTGTTCAACCCAACGGCGCAGCCGAAGTCCTCGCTACCGCTCAGCCTTCGCTGCACCCTTTATTGTTAGGTTTGTTGGATCGCGTCGATTTCAGTCTGGCGGAAGCGGACCCGTATTCGAGCGATTCCTTTTCTACTGCCACCCTCGCGCTCACCGAGCGCTGGTTCGTGTCCGCAGGGATCGGTGCGGAAGGGGACTCCCGTGTCATGGCCATTTGGCGTCTATCATTTCGCTGATGATTTTATTTCGTTCCATTGTTGTGTTGCTGGTCACCGCGTCCATCGCCGGCGCGGAGACGGTGATTCGCATCGTCGGATCGCATGCAAAAAGCGAGGGTCAATTATTGGAATTGATAGGGAACCGCCTAGCGCATGTTAGAGACAAACCCGCATCCACTTGGCGCGCGGACGACGCCGCATTCCTTCTTCGCCAAGTCATGCTTAAAGACGGCTACCCGGAAGTGAAGGTGGCATGGAAAATTGTCAAAAATGATGAAATTCAGCTCACGGTAAACGAGGGGTTTCGTCTTTCGTTAGGTAAAGTCTCGATCAAGGGGCTGCCAGATGATGACATGAAAAAATTCGTCGAACTCTTCAGCTCTCCGGCGGAAAAAGGCCGCTCGTTCGCTTCAGGATCTGCACCTTTTCGGGATGAAGATGTGGAAACCGGGCTGTCATTTATCAGACAAGAGTTATACGCCCAAGGCTATTGGGAGGCGGATGCCAGCTTGGTCTCGCGGCAAACGGAGGCTGGCACCGGGGCCGTGAATATTGATATAAAAGTAACTTCCGGTGTTTTGCACGAAATCGCAAGTCCTCGAATTTCCAGCCCGGATGGACGAGGGATTGAGGAGACCCGGGCAGCGACAAAACCGTTCATCGGGCGCAAGGCACGGACGGCGAATTTGAATTCCATGCGCTTGGCCGTAGAAGAAGCTTTTGCCACCAAGGGTTATCCCGATGCGAAAATTCAGATGGGCCGCACGCTTTCCTCGCCCTATTTCATCCCTGAGTTTTCGATCGATCTCGGCAAGCGCGTGCGTCTGCATCAGATTCAAATTGATGGCTTAGAGCGCTCCGACCCAAAGCGGATTGCTCAACGAGTCAAAAAGCTTGAGGGGGATTGGTATAATGAAGCGGCGATGAATAAATACCTGCGTGGCTTCCTTGCCACCGGTGCCTTTTCCGCTGCTAGCGCGGAGACACACGCCGTGGACGATAACACAGTCGATGCCACTCTTCATTTCACGGAAGCCAAGGCAAAGGAAATTGCCTTGGCCGCGGGTTTCGGTTCCTATCAGGGATTGATCACTCGCGTGACTTATACGGATCGAAACATGTTAGGTGAGTTGCTTGGATTCAGTTCCGGTTTCGAGTTTAGTTCTCGCGGTGTGTTAGGGGAGACAAAAATCACGGATCCCTGGCTGTTTGGCTCCGATGTTTCTGCCTCAGCTCGTGTCTATGCTTTGATCTATGGTCGTGAAGGATATAGCACTTTTGAATCAGGATTGGATGGCAAGCTCACTTGGAAATATGGTGACCACTACACGCTCGATCTCCTCGCAGGTGCATCGCTGGTAAACCTTACGAGTGATGGACTGCCTGTGATAGAGCTTGGTGAAACCGTTTACGCACACCCGAAACTCCGCTTCACACAGACCTTCGACTACCGCGATAGCCCGGTCCTTCCGACTCGCGGCTGGCATGCGGAATTTCCGCTGGAAATCGGAGCTGCCGTGGGGAATCTATCAAACTCCTATCTTCAGGCCGGTCTCACCGGCGGCTGGTATCACAAACTCGGTAAGAACTATCAGCTAGGAATCGGTGGCGAGTGGGGAGTGATCATTCCATCCGGTGATAGCACGGACTTGCCCATCGACCTGCGCCTTTTCAACGGGGGTGCCCGCAGCGTTCGGAGTTTTCCAGAGCGCGAACTCGGACCGCAGGCCCATGGCTACCCCGTGGGCGGCGAGGCGATGTGGAACGCCAATGTAGAAGTTGCCCGAAATCTTACAGGATCAGTCGCGGCCGTTGCATTTGTGGACGCAGGGGCACTTTCTCGAACCTATGCGGAACTCACCTCCGCCGATATCGAAGTGGCGGTGGGTCTCGGGCTGCGTCTGAATTTGCCCATCGGGCCGGTGCGGCTGGAGTATGGTTATAATTTGACCCGAGATCTGAACGAGCCGGTTGGGACCATCCATTTTGCAATCGGATTTGCGTATTAGCTGGGGTGCTCGATCACGTGAAATTTTCGCATGGCGGTGGATCGGCCCAAAAATCACAGCACGGAAATCCGCTCAAACCCTCTTGCTCCGCGCAAATTTACGAAATATCTCAATTTCGTGGCACTGGTGGGTTGACAACCTGCTTCTGGCTCCTAGAGTTCGCGCCCCGAGCCGCTTACCGGATTCGGACAAAGAACATTATTGAGGCCACGCCATGAGCAAACGTACTTATCAGCCATCCAAACGCACCCGGAAAAACCAATTCGGCTTCCGAGCACGCATGGCCACCAAATCCGGCCGCGATATCATTCGCCGCCGCCGCCAAAAAGGTCGCAAGCGCCTTGTTCCTAAGGGCGTGGAAATCCAATACAGCCGTCACACGACGCAGCACGGCAACTGAGCCGCTGCTGTCTGGGGATCGCTACGGGAGCTACCCGCATCCCAAACATGCGACTTCCGAGGACATTAAGTATGACGCACCGTGCGGACTTCGCGCGGGTGAAAAACACCGGTCAGGCGAAAGCTGGCCGGTTTGTCATTTTAAGCACCCTGCATGATCCGGCGCTGGAAACCATACGCACCGGCTTCATCACCACTAAGCGCAGCGGAAAAGCGCATGATCGAGTCCTGCTCCGCCGCCGGTTCCGCTCTTTGGTGCGGGATCATGCGCCAAATTTCATCGAGATCCGCCGCTACTTGGTCACCATCGCCCGCCCTTCTGCTTCACAAGCAACGTTTGCCGAACTGGAGGCCGATTGGCTGAGGCAGGCCAGACGGCTCGGCCTGCTCGCCCGCCCCGACGAAAAATCGTGATCCCGCGATTCCTCACTTTTTTGATCCGTGTCTTGATCCGATTTTATCAACGGGTCCTGCGTCCGATGCTCAAATTTGCGGCAGGCCCCGCCGCCGGCTGCCGGTTTTCCCCGACCTGTTCCCACTACTTCCTGCAAGCCGTGGAGACTCAGGGACCGCTGCGCGGCTCTTGGTTAGGAATTTGCCGGATTTTCCGCTGTCATCCATGGGGTGGCAGCGGTTATGACCCCGTTCCGTCACCCCAAGATACGGGAGAGGAAAAACATTCCTGCGCCTGCCACCACGAAACCTCTCACCGCTAACACTTTCCAACACTTCTCCATGTACGATAAAAAAACTTGGGTCATTCTTACCCTTTGCGGCTCACTGCTGGCCGTGAATTTCTATTACATGAACAAAAACCAGCAGGCACAGGCAGAGCTCCGTGCCCGCGAAGAAGCCCTTCAAAAATCCATTGTTCCAGATAAGGACCCGGCCGCCGTCACTACGGCGGATCTCACCGTGGAGCCCCCACCCCCGCCTACCGAAGAGGAGCTCGTTGTTCTCGAAAATGATAAGATGGCCTTCACTCTAACGTCTATCGGCGGTGGTGTGAAGTTCGCGGAATTCAAAACCGAATTCGAAGTCGGCACTAAAACCGATCACGTCCGCGCGAACCGCTATGGCTCCGGCCCGATTGGGGCCATCGCAGGTGCAGGAGAAAATCTCGAAAACATTTCCTATGCTTATAAAACTGACGAATCGGTGCCCAATAAAAAGGCGGTATTCATCGCTAAACTGTCTTCCGGCCTAATCGCCAAGAAAACCTTCAGCCTCAACGAAGGTCCTGAAGTCGGTGCTCCCTATTTGCTCAACTTCGACCTTCAGCTCGAAAACGCGGCGGCGAACGCGATAAATCTTAATCAATGGAGTATTTTCATCGGCGAGGCCGCACCTAACAACAAAGTGGAGGGGGGCCAATATACCGGCTTCTTCTGGCGGAATAACAGCAGCACCCACTTCAAAGGAGCAGCGAGTTTCAAAGGCGGAATGTGGGGAGCCGATCAACTCCGCCAGACCAACCCTGGCGAGGAGAAGATCGAATACGCAGGGGTGACCAATCAGTTTTTCGCGACGGTCCTCCGACCGAAGGAAAGTGCTGCCACGAACATGTGGGCCAAGCCGACAGCCGTGACCATTCCTGATCTATCTACCGCAGTGACCTCTGTCCGTGCAGGGTTACAGCTACCTGTGGCCAGCCTCAACCCGCACGAAGCCAAGACGCTCTCCTACCTCATTTTCATCGGTCCTAAGCATAATAACATGCTCCAGAAGATGGATAAGATCTGGGGCAATGGCTGGGGCGACATCATCGACTACGGTTGGTTTTGGTGGGTTTCCCGTCCGCTCAACTGGGTGCTTAATACCTACCATAATGTTCTGGATGGTATCGCCAAGAACTGGTCATGGGGCCTAGCAATTATTTTTCTAACACTCACTGTTCGCGTTTGTATCTGGCCGCTTCATGCGAAGTCCACCCGCACCATGAAGCGGATGAGCAAGCTCCAGCCAGAAATGGCCAAACTGAAGGAAAAATACGCGGATGATCCTAACAAGCTCAACACCGAGATGATGGGACTCTACAAGACCTTTGGAATCAATCCACTGGGTGGCTGCCTCCCGATGTTCATCCAAATTCCAATCTTCTACGGCTTCTTTAGTATGCTTCGCTACGCAGTCGAGCTACGCGGCCATGGGTTCTTGTGGATTCATGACCTCTCCCAACCGGATACTTTTGCTCATGTGGCAGGTGTGCCTATCAACATTCTTCCGGTGGTGATGGCGATCACCAGCTTCCTTCAAATTCAGATGACGCCGAAGACCGGCGACAAGATGCAACAGAACATGATCAAGTTCATGCCCTTCATGTTCTTTTTCTTCTGTTATAACTATGCTTCTGCCCTCGCTTTGTATTGGACGACCCAAAATATTTTCTCCATCGGCCAAACGTGGTTGATGAATAAAATCCCTGAACCCGAGCTCAAAGCCCGTGTCATCACCGGGAAAAAATCCTGGGTCCAGCGCGCCGCCGACCGCCAAGCGGAAATCCAACGTGAGCGCAAAGCAGGACAACAAGGAATGAAAGACGTCACTCCGGATCCGAAGAAAAAGCGCCCGCGTACCGGAGGCTGATCCTTTAGCCCAATGTAAATTCAAATTGCGGGATGGCCTTCTCGCCGGTGGTTGAAGCCCTTGCCCACTTTGAGGGAAAGCGACGGTCATGGACATGCCGCTACAGTTAGAAATACATTCTGGGCTAATCTAATAGAAAGCGGGATGCCTGCTCTACATCCTTGTCGCCGCGGCCTGATAGATTTGCGATTAGGATGCAGTCCTTTGGTAAACTACCGGCGATTTTCGAGACATAGGCCATGGCATGCGCGCTCTCTAAAGCTGGGATGATTCCCTCAGAATGCGCGAGTTCTTTGAAGGCCGCGAGTGCCTCATTGTCGGTCGCGTAAGTGTATTCGACGCGACCGATGTCTTGTAAATACGCATGTTCAGGGCCTACTGCCGCGTAATCGAGGCCTGCGGAAACGGAGTGCGTAAGCTCGATCTGACCATCGTCGTTCGCGAGCAACCAGGTCTTCGTGCCTTGCAGCACACCCAGCTTTCCGCCTTGGAATCGCGCGGCATGACGCTCTGGGATGATCCCGTCTCCACCGGCTTCCACACCGACCATGCGGACATTTTGATCATTCAAGAATGGATGGAACAAGCCAATCGCATTCGAGCCACCGCCGACACAGGCAACTAACAAATCAGGAAGTCGGCCTTCTTTTTCCAAAATCTGCTGCCGCGCCTCCACGCCGATGACGCGGTGGAAGTCCCTAACAATCATTGGAAACGGATGCGATCCCAATGCTGAGCCTAAGATATAGTGCGTGTTTTCCACGGTACTGACCCAGTCGCGCATCGCTTCGTTTACAGCTTCCTTCAGAGTCGCTTGCCCTGCGGTGACGGCACGGACTTCCGCGCCCATCAGCCGCATGCGGGCGACGTTGAGCGCTTGGCGTTCCATGTCCACTTTTCCCATGTAAACCACGCATTCCATGCCGAAGCGTGCGCAAACGGTGGCGGTGGCGACGCCGTGTTGGCCGGCTCCAGTTTCGGCGATGATACGCTTTTTCCCGAGACGTTTTGCTAACAGAATTTGGCCGATTGCGTTGTTGATCTTGTGAGCTCCGGTGTGGAGCAGGTCCTCACGCTTCAGATAGATTTTGGCGCCGCCGAGCATTTCCGACCAGCGTTCGGCAAAATAAAGTGGGGTAGGGCGGCCGCAGTAATTGTGCAGCAGGTCATCGAGTTCAGTTTGGAAAGCCGGGTCGGCCTTGGCGGCGGCGTAAGCAGTTGCAAGTTCTTGCAACGGAGCCATGAGGGTTTCCGGGACAAACATACCGCCGAATTGGCCGAAGTGGCCAGTGGCGTCGGGAGTTACGGGCATTGCGGAAGTTTCAGTAGCCATGGGACGCCGGAGTCTCTTGCGGGATGCGCCGGGATTCAAGGGGAGAATGCGGATTGGAATCATCCGATGCTTTGAACAACGCACCCTGGAATCGCTAGGTTTTCAGCTGAACAGAATCACGGTAGCTTCCACGCACCGCGGTATTTTTCGTATTCTGCTTTCGGGAGAAGGGCGTAATAAGGGTGCCTCGCAGGATCGACTTGAGCAATGAGCCAGCGGAGTTTCGTCTCCTCCATCGTGGTGCAACCGGCGGTGGGCTTGGAGCCGCCTCCGCGCCAGATGTGGAAGAAGATGGAGGAACCCTTGCCGGGAACTGCCTTGGGGGGAGCATTGTGGGCGATGAATAGTTTGATCGCGTGGGCAGGATCGTTCTGTTTCATCTGTTGTTTCTTCTCCCAATCCGTGGCGGGGTCGTGATCAAGAATCACGTTCTGGTTGTATTTTGGCGAGCTGGGATCCTCGACCCATAGATCACGAGCGGTGACCTGACGATAGGGAAGCTTTGGGTTCTTTCGGATAGATTCATCCGTTCCCCAGACTCCACCGATGCCGAAGACTCCAGCGGGTGAGCGCCAGTCTCCTTCCTTTTTGGTAGTGGCCCCAGCGGGAACCGGGTGCACGCCGAGACCCCAGACTAAACCGCTTTTTCCAAGCCGACCCTGCCACGGCTGGGCTATGGGTTTCCACTGACCGTCATTTTTTTGATAGAAACAGAGCGTGACCTTGGATGAGTCCCAAGTATCTGCGATGCCCAGAACACATTGACTGGAGGCGGCGGGCAGCTCGAAGGCCGCAGCCGGAAGAAATGTAATGATGGTAAGGAAAAAAAGTCTGAGGGGAGAGATGAGCATGGCGATGGTGGGGCAGTAAGTGCTATTGAATGATGGGCGGAAATTCGCAAATCAAGAGTTACGATAGGAGCTTGGGATGGATTTCAGGCCAGTGCTCTCAAATCGGTTAGCCAGGCGGCGAGCAGCGGTTCTTCTTCTTTGCCCACCCAGCCTCGGGCGATGAGGCATTCATAACATTTTTCTAATAGCAGAGTGAGGTTAGATGAAGTTCTGAAATTCAGACTCATCAAAGCGTTTCGGATTTCATGGTTATGCATATATCCGGGGATCTCATCACAGAAGTCGCTATGCAGGCTATGTTCGTTGCGTTCCTGCCAGACGGTGGCGTTGTGAAACAGGATGGGGTAGCCCAAATGATGCAGGATTCGCTGCGCCACGAAGCTCCGCCAGATATCGGTCATTCTGAAACTGCAATGAGCAGGAAGATAGAGGAGGGGGAAAATTTTCTCAAAACAGGTGGTATTTTGACTGTTGAACGGGCACCAAGCTCCGTGGGTGAGAGCTACCGGTGCGACGTCAGCGTCAAAATCGAATGGCAGAGGAAACAGCATGCGGTAAACGGCGTCCACATCGGGATTGGCATCTGCTAGCCCTTGCTGCATGGGGCATTCCATTTCCTGCAAGGCTGCTGGGACAGGAGGTTTGTCTCGTGCGTGATCGAGCGGCAGACCTCTCGGATAGATAAAATTGTCAGAGAAGTAACCGTACACATTCACCCATCCTTCATGTGTCACGGGTCGACAGGAAACATGGAGACTGCGTGGTGCCCAGAAATCTTCACGAGGGAAATTGTCATCGTCGGTTTCCACGATGACGCGTGCGCCACGGGCGATGGCTTCCAGATAGCCAATGTTTTTACGAGCATAGGATCGGGTGAGGCAGAGTTTCCCTAACGTGTGCCTCCCGGCCTGTTGTTGGGAAACTGATAGAAAATCGCAGCCTTTGATCTGAAATTCATCAGGACTCTTTGTGTCACCTATCACAATGAAATCCCATCCATGGACGATGGAGCCGGTCGCGAGAGCGGTTAGCACGGGATTGGGAGCAGAGATGCTCGTCACAACGAGGGCGGTTTTCAAATTCGTCGGAAGTGTGGATTAAGAGGCGGGGACCTAAAGGCTGGCCGCGCGGCCTATGAGCCGGAGTAAAGTATAGTGTGCGAGCACGGCAAAGGAATTTAGAATAGCATGCCGGGATACGCTGGGAGACGGAGCCCGATAATGAATCGGCACTTCGATTGCTTTTTCATGCCTGAGAAGATAGCGGACTTCAGTCTGGTAAAAGTGCGCCTTGGACAAGAGCGGTCGATCCATCAGCCGGACCAAGACATCCCTGTGGAAAGCTTGGTAGCCCGAGGTCATGTCCACGAAGCGGACTCCTAACAATATTCGTGCAAGGACGGATCCTCCCTTGGAGATGAAGCGTCTTTGCCACGCGGAATCGACCATGGAGCCGCCATTGATATAACGGCTACCGAAGGCGCAGTCATTTCCTTCATGCAGTGCCCGCAGGAATCCCGGGAGTGCCCGCGGATCATGAGATAGTCCTCCATCCATTTCGATGATGATCTCGTAGCCGCGGTCAAGGGCCTCCCTCAGCCCTCGCAGATAGGCGTCCACCACATGTCGGTTTTCTGGAGCCCATACAGTGTGAAACCTGCTGTCGATTGCCTCGATATCTCGGCAAAGTTGCAGCGTGTTGTCTTTGGAGGCACGATCCACCACCAAGTAAACTGCTCCGCCCTCAAGCTGGTCCATGGCCGCAATCAGTTGTTCGATGAAGACATCAAAACCGACCTCTTCGTTCGCCACCGGAATGATGGCAGCCCAGTTGTCAGGGTAAGCTTTCATGGTCGCTCCGGTAAGAGTTTCTGGGCATCGTTGTTTTTGTTAGCGAATCTCGCCAGCATGGTTTTCAACTGATTTTCATTCGGATTGTATGCAAGCCCGCGTGCAAGGGTTGCTTTCGCCAGTTCAGGATTGCCGCTGTTTTCATAAAGGTTTGAAAGCTTCATAATCGCCGCGACGTTGGTTACATTGACCCGATCACCGAGGTAGCTTCTGAGGAGGTCGATGGCTTCCGTGGCACGGGCGGGATCGGCCGCAAGAATGGTGCCAAGCTCCACCATCGCTGAATTTCTGATATTCGAAAGTATGTTAGATCGACCCAGAAGGGTCCGATAGCAGCTCTCCGCGGTCTTGTCGTCATTTTTTTGCTTTGCGATTCTTGCTAATGAAAGCTTCCCCATAGCATTCATCGGATCTTCCTTGATAACCTGTTTCGCGAGAGTCTCTGCGAGATCGACATAGCCATCGGAAAATAGAAGTAAGCTGGCAATTGCTTTAGGTTGATATTGGAAAGGCCTTGAATCCGTAATGATAAGCATCAATTCCGCAGGTCGGCTCCAAACATTTGCCCAATAGCGGAAGTAAGCACCGCAGAGGGGCATTCGATAGACTAAGAATATACAAAGAATGGCAGCTAAAACATTGCCGCCCACCTTTCTCTGGGCGCGCAATTTTAAGAGTGCATGAAGCATAGATTCGCAAGCCGCTGCGAATAAAATCGCCAGTCCGATAGATGGCATCGTCAGATAGACGTCATAGATAGGTCCGTTAAAAGAGGGAATGAAATTGCCTGAAGGAATGCTTGCCACGAAAAAGAATAGAATTCCATAGCTGGCGAGGGGATAACGCTTTCGGGTGGCTATTGCGGATGTCAGGAGGCCGGCTAGAAACAACCAGCCGAAAGCCAATGAAGAGGCTGGCGCTGAGCGCAGCCATGAGTAGCCGCCAAGAATTTCTAAAGTATTAAACGGATAGATCCACATAAGAAAGTGGCGCCAGAGAAACCAAGGTGCTGATAGAGAAAGCTGGATGGGTTTTATACCATCTTCAAATCCAAGATTGATAGCGCTGCCACCGATGGATTTTGCGGAGACTTGGGACCGGATGACAAGAAAGACTAATGCTATGAGCGTGTATGAACCATAGGTGATGCAGGCCTTGCGGTTGACTGAAATGCGGCGTTGCTGGATGTCCCGAATGAACAGCAAGGCCGGAATAATAATCATGGATTCATAACAGTGGAGAGACACCGCATAGAAAAATCCACCTGCAATCAAACTGCTTGTCGAATTTTCGGTCATCCACTTTTCATGGAAATGAAAAACCAGTGACGCAAAAGCGACACCGAGGCTGATGTTTGCGCAACTCAGCCAAACGGTTGTAGATACACAGGTGGGACTCAGTGCCCAGAGACTTGTCGCAAGCAATGCGGTGACACGAGATTTAAAGCAGATCGAGGTAATCCGATACACTCCGGTGACCGCTGCTAGATAGCAGAGCAGGCCGATCATGTGCCATCCAAGCAAATTCTTTTCGAACGGAGCAGCGAGCATGAAGAGGGCATTTTTTACCGGGCGGTAGTATAAGAACGCGTCGGGGCCGAAGATCTCTTTCCAACTATCAAAATTAGCGGATTTCCGCATTTGATAGATATCGTCGGAAAATAGAGGGGCGTGCATCCCGGGCCACGCGCAGAAAATCACCAAGGCGATCAGTAATAAAAAGCCCGCATAGCCTGTTAGGTGTTTGTGAGCTTGGTCGCTAAGTGACATAGAGACTTAGTTCAGAGGAGGGGCGGGATTTTTTGGGTTCACAAGTGTAGCCCGGACATCGCCGATAAATACGGCAGCGCGAAATTCCATCGGAATGCGGTCGTCATCGTCGCTAAGCCAGAGGGTAGCGTCTTTTTTGAGTTTTTTGTAAGCCTGCAACTCGAGCGTATCGCGATTGATCTTTTGCATTCCAAGAGACAGGCGGATTGCTTTTCTTCCATTGTGAATTTCGTGAGCCTGCACTTTTACTTTGAGAATGTAAGGTGTGCTGAAGGGGCAAACCACGATCGCGATGACATCGCCATCGTCGAGCTTTTGGCTGCGGATGTGTAGCATGGCGGAGAAGATATCAAATACGGGGGCAAAATTGAATATTTTGTCGTGGGGTTTAGTGATGCCTGTTTTTAGGCGCTTCGATTCCTCGTGAGTTTCGATGCGATCCGTAAAATATTTAACAGTCGTATGCACTCGCTCCTTTTGATCGATCTCCACCGTGTCTAGCAGAATTGGTTTGAGTGTGGTTGGATCCAGCTCGGCCCAAAAATTACCTTGATAGGGGAAAAGAACTGCGGCGGCCCCCACGCTGGATGCGGAGGCGCGGACGACGTAGGCGCCTGCTTTTGTAGCGTTAGGTGGTGCGAATTCGATTCGCATGTTGCCGGATTCGATCATCCCTTTCCAGCTCACTTGCAGATCAATTACCGAAGAAACCGGTAAGGGATGATTCCCAAAGGTAGGGGACGTAAGTTCGCTTTTCCATGCGGGATCGGCCCGGAGTGGAAGAACGAATACTGCGGTTGAGAGAGTAAGGATGATCCATTTCATGACGGCGGTTGGGACGGTAGCGATCCGCGGCTTATTCATGAGAAAGTGGGAAGACGGGATCCGCGCGAGGTGGCAGCACGCCGGGGCCATCATCCAGGCTGGTGTCGCTTCGTTCCTCGCTGGTGGGCAGCGGGCGGAAGGACTCCGAATGGGTGTCCACGCGAAATTCGAGTTTCATCAGGTCTCGATTGGTTTCAGCCATTTGATCCACGAGATTAAGGTTTTGGCTTCGGAGATTTTTGACTTCGGCGACAAGGGAATGCATCGCATCATAAAATTCCTTTTGTGAGTCCATCGAAACCGATAGAGATTTGTTTTGAGACTGCGCTTTAGCGAGCATCTCCGCAGCATTGGATTGCGCTTCCGGTAATGCGGTGGGATGGGCCAATGGAAGTCCAACGCGAATGGCTCCGGTAAACTGCCGGACGGACCACCAATGACTCGCACCGGCGGCAGACATGCAGGCAAGAGCCACGCTACAAACAAAGGGGATGCTTGACGGCTTCATTTCTTGCGGACGGGTAAGGGTTTGCTGACATCGAGCGCCTGCGGTGCCGGTTTCGGCAGTGAAATAAGTAGCTGTTCAAGGCTACTGATCGCATTCCCAAGCTGTTTCGAATCATCGTCTAACTGTCTAATTGAATTGGATAGGACTGCTCCGACGGTCGCGGTTTGTTCATATCCGAGAGATGTTTCATAGCCTGGTTCGGAAATCGCAAAAACGTTCGAGCCATCGGCGTCAGGCACCAGAAGATGAGGGCGGACGGTCAAGGTGATCTCCGACCCCGGTGCCAGTTCCACCTTGCGGGTAAATGGGGGTGCGCTTTCTGATGCTGATAGATGCCAACCTGCGGGTGGCTGCGAGAGGGGTTTTGCCGGGAAGGGGGCTAACAATTTTATTTGTTTAGGATCAACCTGACCTTTGATGGTTTGAAGTTTCTCAACTCTAACTGCAAGCCCCTGCTTTGGTTTCTGGACATCTTCTACCGGCGTGACAGTGGTGATCTCCGCGGGTGTGTCCCCTTTAACGATTTCGGCGCCATGCTGTGGCGCTCCGGTGACCAGCAAGGGCACGGAACTCTTGGGTTTCTCATCGGAAGGAGGTGGGGTTTGAGCCGCTTCTTTGGCACTGGAAGGAGGTATGGCGTTGCCCGGATCGAGCACGACTGTGACTTCATTAGGTTTGCCCTTGTCCCGGTTGTTAAACTCGCTGATCGCCTCAAGAAGTGGATCAGCTTTCGGGTCTTCCGCGACGTTTTGAGCACCTGCGAAAAGTGAGCCTACGATCATGAGGGCAACGATGGAGGGAAGTGGCTTCATTTTCCTGTGCGTTGGATTTGGATCGACTCCGTTGTGCTAAGGCCGGCGGGACGGGGAGCATCCGCCGCATCCAGTTGGTTGACCGGAAGGGTAGGGCTATCAGCGCGAAGCTCGCCGGTGGGAATCGAATGCTCGATCAAGCGGTTCCAAGTATCAAGCAGTTGAATTCCCTCGGCCCGGAGTATTTGTGATTTTTCCTGATAGTCGGTCAGGCGTATTAACAGCGCGCGGGCTTCCGCGACTTCGGGTGCGGTCCAGCGGAGATTCCTGCTTTGATAGAGGACCGGAACTTCAATGTCGATCCGGGCAATGTTGCCCCCAGGAGCTTCGGCGGTTAGAATGTGCTGGATGCGGAGATTAGTTTCCTCGAATAAGTTGACGGGTGGTGAGACCCGCGCCTCGTGAAGGCTTTGACTTGGCGTTTGCTTGTTTATTACGTTAGATGGCTTTTCGCCGGGGAGCTGATTTCCGTTAGGTATCAGGTCCGTGTGGGGCGCGGGCGTGACAGCTTTGGTTAGAACGGTTTTTTCTGCATGCGGCACCATCGGGCTGGGGTTAGGAGCTGCGAGAATCACGGGTTTTGTGATATACATCAGGCAGAACATTGTGGCAACTGCGGTGCTGGTGATAAGGAGCCAAGGATAGATCCGTTGGGTCGGGCAGGTGGCGGCTCGGCGGTTGGATTTTGAATAGGGGCCTGGGGCGTGCTTGAGGATCGTGGGCAGCGAGGGTATGCCGCTACCGCTCACCTGAATCACAGGAAAATTCTGGGTAGGAAGGGGTTTCATGGTTTCAGTAAGGATTTTTCAGCGGGCGCTGCACTCGCTTGGGCGGGTTCGGCCGCGACGGCGAAACTTACGATGGTTTGATCCGACACGCCGGGAAAGGTCGTAATCGTCATGGATTCACGCGAAAGTCGCAGGTGCCTTAGAGTACCTCCTACATTGCTCATCGCTTGCAAGCCTGGGATTACTTCCAAAGCGCCCGCTCCCGGGCGCTGGCGTCCGATTCCATCTGACCGATAGATTTCAAAAGTGGTATGTGATTCTTCGTCGCCCTCTGCGGACACTCGAATTTTAACCCCGTCAGTAAAGACGCGGAAAGCGATAGGCTTCATGGGAATCGGTGTGAGCTGCTGACCGACGAGTTTGAAGTGGGATTGCAACAGGAAATCACCGACATGTTTAAACTCCGAAGCAAAAGCCGGGGAGCAAATCGCGATTAGAGTTAGATTCGTTATGAATCGCATCATTCACCCACATCCCAGAGGGAGTCCACGTTGCTGCCAGATGGATCGTAAGTGGAACCGGTTCCAGCATTGATGACGGGGGGATAGACATTGACAATCATACTTAAAGTTGCGCCTGTTAGCGATTTGACCGTGGGAATGGCTACCGCATCGTTAGGCATATACGGAATCAATAGCGCGGGGGTGAGGCTGCTCACCAAGGCCGTAGGGTTATCCGCAAGATACAATCGCTGGGCGGTGTAAACTGTGCGCAAGGATTCCGCTGCGTCTCGCCCGAGTTTCCAGTCGTTCATTTTCGAGTAAACGAAAAACCCGCTTCTCATGAGAACGAGTAGAACCACGATGACGATGGTCATCTCAGTCAGCGTAAACGCTTTTTTCAAGATGATATGTTCACATGTTCTCATAAGAATGAGATTACTTAACGTTTTTTGATGTTCTTGGAAAGCGTGAAAATCAAGATTTACGTAAAAACTGAGGCAGTGTGGTTCGTGGGAGATTCACTGGATAGAAGAGCCGGAAGCTGGATTCAGCTTCTTAAGAGTTTCATCGCTTCCATAAAATTTTTCCGGAACTCAGGATCCTCGGTTAGACCTTTGGCGTAGAGCAGGGCAAAGAAGCCAGCCACGGTCATGACAACCAAGGAGATCAGGAACCACGTGACGGATTTTCTTTTGGGAGCGATGAAGGGGACATACCACGCATCATTTTCCACAATCTGAGTCGTGTACATCTGGCCATTCTCTTTTAATTGCGCAATCAGCGCATCGGCCGCCTTGCTACTTTTTGCGACAAACAGGTGCTTGTAGCGCTTTCCGGGTTCATCTGGGAGTTCTACCTTTACGATTCCTAAGGGAATGGATTCCGGCGGCCTCAAGGTGCGGATATGCGTTTCATAAACATAGGTTTCACGCAGCCAACGATCAAATGGAGTGAGTTGCATGATTTGAAGACTGGGTAAATTAATCGAATTCGAAGCACTGATTTCCCCGACTTATTTGGCAGAGTTCATCATTTTCGGACCCATCAGGAAAATGGGTAGGAATGTGCCAATGAAGACCGCAGCAATCAAAGCGACGGCAATGAGTAGAACAATAAAACCGATAGTAGCCGCGAATGTCTCCATGTGAGTCTTCAAGTCCTCTTCATACATTTCTGAGAGCATTTCGAGCTGGGCATCCAGAGAGGCGGATTTTTCACCGATCGCCAGCATGTGGGTGACTTGGGCATCTACCGAGGTGTATTTCGCAAAAGCAACGGAAAGCGGAACTCCTGAATTTTCATATTTGTCCGCAGCGGTTCGCAGTTCGTTATAGAAAGGGGTACCGCGAACGCTGTTAGCAGAGACGCGGATAGATTTTGCCAAGTTGATGCCGTTCGAATGCAAGAGCTGGATGGTCGAGATAAATGTCAGTTGCCGAAGGCTCATGACTAACAGCCGTAGGAGGCGCCACTTGGACATCACAAAGCCCAGGATTAAATTTCTAACATGAGTGGATCGTGCGATCGTGATGGCAGTGCTGACCAGGCCAATGACAAATACAGGCCAAACGGCTTTAGTGAAATGACTCACCTTGAATGAGATGGCGGTCATGCCGTCCGGCTTGGCTCCCACGCCGCTAAGCATTTCTTCCACTTGGGGAACGATTTTAACCTGCGACACAATGAATGCGCCCAAGAGGACGCAAATAATCACGCATGGGGTGATAGTGGCTTTTTTAATCTGCTTCTGGAAGGCGAGTTCGCTCTTGAGTCGGAGGCCTAGCGAATGAAACGCATGGTGAAGTTGCCCTGCATCGGATCCGGCTTGAATGAGGCCGATAATCGTCTCATTGAAACGGTGAGTGCGGCGGAAAGCTTCATGGACATTGATCCCTTTATTGACATCCTCTCGAATCTGCAATAGCGCTGCTGCTAGTTCTTTGTTAGGCAAGTCATGACTGTAATATTTCATGGCGTCCGCCGTATTGATCTGGGCCCGGAGCATTGAGCTCAGACCGCGAAACAAATCAACGAGGACCTTCTTGTTGAATTCTCTAACTTTTTTTGGCTTGGCTGCTGCCTCAAGCGCAGCTTTGGCACCGGCTGCGGCAGTGAGGTTCGCCGCCTTGGTTGTAGGGGTTGAAGTGCTCATTCCGTGTATGTCATGTCGATAACCTTGCTAACTGCCGCAAGGTCGGTTTTTCCTTCACGCAGCAGTCTTAATCCACTGCGCCGCAGACTTGGCAGTACTCCTTCCTCCGCGACTTTCATTTCCAAGTCGTAAGGGCTCATTTCACCCTTCGATAGCATGTCGGAAATTTTCGGAGTGATCGGAATGATTTCGAGAATCGCAGTCCGGCCGCTGTAGCCGGTGTTACGGCATTCTTGGCAGCCGCCGTTTCTTCCATTAAAAACCGGGCTGGTCGCCCAAGAATCATCAAGGCTGTAAGTTTTTCGATCTAGTTCATTGATGCCGGGTGCCGGTTCCTTGCAATAGGCGCATAACAGTTTTACTAATCTCTGAGCGCATGCCGCTTTGAGGGTTTGGGCGATCTTCCATCGTTCCAATCCAAGCTGCTCGAATCGCTCGATGATCTGGGAAGCGCGTGCTGTGTGAATCGTTGTTAGGACTTTGTGGCCCGTGACGGCCGCCTCGATGGCGAGCTCGGCAGATTCGATGTCGCGAACTTCACCCATAAGAATGATATCTGGGTCCGATCGCATGAAGGAGGCGATCATCGGCTTGAATTCCTTCGGGCTTTTCAAGTCGCAGTGGGTGATGCCAGGAACCTCGTCTTCGACCGGGTTTTCTAACGTAAGAATATTGACTTCCGGGCGATTGAGCTCGCGCAGAATGGCGTTGAGAGTGGTTGATTTACCGGACCCAGTCGGGCCCGACATGACGATGATTCCTGCCGGGATTTTCATCACCTTGTTCAGTGCGAACATTGTCTCATCATCAAATGCCAAAGTGCCTTTACCGAGGGTCACGTTGATGTTGCTTTTGTCCAACAAACGCATGGTCACATGATAGCCGCGGTAAGTACGGTGTCTCTCGTAGCGAATATCGATGGGCCGATGGAAATAAGAAATGGTGAAACGTCCCGAGATACCCGGTGCGGTGTTTCTGATTTCTGTTGGAAGCCTCATCAGATTGAGCAGGAACGCATCAAGGCGATCTTTGAGCTTCATCGGAATCTCCACTTTGTTACCGATGTCTCCATCCGTCCGGAACGCGTAGTAAAAGGTCTCTTTTTCCACCTTGAAGTGGACATCGGACGTGCGGGTTCTCACCGCATCCGCCATGATGGTGGCGATGAGTTGAGCCATCGGCTCTGTATAATCCGTGGTGACGTCAAAGTCATGGATTTGGTCATCCATGGCCTCCACTTCCATGGCTTCAAGTTCGGAGCGGGTAGGGCCGCTGTTAGATGAGACGGACTCGATGGCTCTGCTGATTTCGGTGGCCAACGTGACAATCTTGACGATTTCCAGATGGGGGAATCGCGGAGCCAGATATTCCTCTGCTAGCGGACTCCATGGATTGGCAATGGCGACAATCAGTCGATCCGGCCCAGACATGCAGAGCGGTGCGAAGAACCCTCGAGTCATGACCGTGGAGTCGCACGTGGCATGCAATGATCCGTCACAAAACTCCGCCACCTTGGGGAAAAACGGTAGTCCGTTGATCTTTGCGATGGCTGCCATAAAACTGTAACGAGTCACCCGGTTAGGAACTTGATCTTGCGCAAGCTCTGTGTAGCTGGGGTCGTGGCTGGCCAGCTCACCCATGATGCGGCGGCTGACGAGTTCGTTGAAGGTGATGCCGTCGAATTCGATCATAATTCGAAGTGTTTACGGGCGAGGAAGGTCCAGCTCTCATAGTCGAGGCGGGCGATTGTGACGAAAGGGCGAATTCCGAAACGTTTGAAAACGACGTTTCGGATTTCTTCTGCTAGAATGGCCGCAGCGATAGGATTTGCGGATGCTGTCCCGATGGCATCGGTATCCTCGACGTAGATGATAGGTGCAAGCAAAGCTCTTGCTACCTTGTGAAGTTGATCAAATGATTCGTAAAAGGCCGAGGGCGCGATGAGCTTTCCGGCGAAAGGAATCAAAGGTGCGTAAGGCGTTAGAGTGTTAGCTACCTTGTTTCCGAGATCGAGAATCGCCGCGCCCACGTGTTCTTCCGCGCTGCCTTGGATTCTGGCAAGTGTTTCAAGAAGATCTGCGGGACGACCTGATGCGTGAGCTTCGCGCGCACTCGAAATGGCTTGTGAAAGTTCGGTCGGGCTGGCGGAACGGGATTCCCGCAATGCGTTTGCGGTTTGTTGGAGGCATTCTTCCGCGAAGTCCCAGATGTCCCCGTGTGTGGACAGTTGGGTCGGTTCGAGAACGGCTTGGAAAGGTGAAGACATGGTCAAAGGTATCAGCGCTTGGCACCGCTGAATTGAGGCGTACGGCTTGGCGGTGGAGTGTAAGGCTGGGCTTGCAGCTCTCCAGCGCGGGGATAGTAGGGAGCTTGGGTAGGTTGCATGCCACGAATGGTCCGTTTCATGTTAGGTTCGTGGGCAGGTCCCGGGTTGTCCGAATCAACCCAATCGTGATCGCAATTAAGAGTAGTGGCGGAACGAATTCGGTTGTTGGCGTTGCTATTGGCGCCCCGATTCGAGGGATCGTAGGACTTCGGAGTTACGATGAAGACCAGACTGTTTTGCTCTTTGACAAGGTCCTTGCTCTTGAAAAAGAAGTTCAGAATTGGCACATCACCCAGCAACGGAACTTTGGTTTTTGCGTCGTTCTTAGTTTCGCCATAAAATCCACCAACGACGAGTGAGTAGCCGTCTGGGACACGGGCGATAGTCTCTAGCATGGATTCTGTCACACGTGGATACTTGTTTCCTGTTTTGGTGCTGACGATGTATTCGGCGATTTGTGCCGAGCGCGGGCGCATTTTCATCCGCACGGTGCCGTCTGGCAGCAAGGTGGGTGTGACATTCATGGAAATGCCGATTTCCCGGTGTTTCTCTGGATCTTCATCGATCGCTTTATCCTTTGTATCAATTTTATATCGAACTTCTTCGGTCACCGTTGGATTCCCGCCGGAGGTGGCAGCAGTGCTGGTAGTGGTGAAGATGGGGATACGATCAATGATCGAAATGGTGGACTGCTCGTTGTCCTCCGTGATGAGCGTGGGATTGGAAACTTGGCTTGCCAGTCCTCCTTCTGCTAGGGCGCGCAATACGCCATTGAGTTGCACAGGACTGAGTACCAGATTGGGGCTGCTGGAGTCGTTGAAAGGGGGTGTAGCAACATTCCTGATGATTCCAGTTAGATTAGTATTTAATCCGAAGACCGAGCCTAAATCACGAGCAAGTGATAGGGGAAGACCATCCTTGCCTAGGCTGGCTTGCCAATTCACGCCGGTGCGGTTCGCGGCAGTGCTATTGATTCGTAGAATTTTGGTTTCCACGATGATCTGGCCTTTAGCCTTGTCAATGCCATGAAGCAGATCACGGGCCTGTTCGATGCGGTGAGCGGAGTCGATGATGATGATGGTGTTAGTTTTTGGCTCGAAGTTCACGATGCCGGTTCCTGGGCTGAGGATGGGTTTGATCAATTCCTTGATCTGTTCCATGTCCGTAGGGCGGAGGTAGCGGAGCTGATAGTGGAATTCCGCACTCGGGAGTTGAGCCAGTTGAGCTTGAGTGAGGGCGTAAATCGTCTCGCCTTTGACGTGGAGAGAGAGGCCATACATGAAAGCGAGTTCTTCCATTTGTTGCAGGGGATTGCCGTCGTTGAGGTGACCTGTGACCAAGAATTCGGGGCCTGTGATTTTGGTGTTGTGAAAATACTGGCGTCCGGCGGATTTTGCGAGGAACTGGAAGATATCATTGAGAGCGGCTTCCTTGATGATAAATCCCTCGTCAGATTTTTTCATTTCCTGCTTTTGAAGTTCTAACGGGGCGAATGGAGCCGCAGCGGCAGTAGCTGCCCCATTGCCAGCTCCAGCGGGAGGGGGGGCGATCTCTGTCGTGGGCGACAGCGCGGGTAATTCGGCAGAGGGAGCAAGCGCTGCGACGGAGGTGTCACCTTCGGGAGGGAGTGACGAAACCGCCTCTTGTCCGCTGGTGGCGACCGGTTCGATCATCGGCTCGGCCACGGATTCGACTGGAGCTTGAGCGTGAAGCAATCCGGCTAACAGGAGCGAGCTTGCAAGGGTGTGTAGGGTGGCAGCTTTCATGACGGTGGCAGTTAGCGGTTTTGGGATGGTTCAATGGGCGGTTCGCTGGTCTCAAGTTCGATGGGTGCATTTGGGCGATCCAGAACCATGCCAGGGGCGGTGATTCCGTGACTTCCGGGGGTCATACCCACGGGGAGCATGTCCAGTTTGCGTGAGGCGGTCTCGCCAGTATCAAGATTTCGGAAAGTGATCTGCTGGGACGTGACCTCGGTGACTTGTACTCTGATTTGTTTGCTGCGAAATGTTAGTGGGATCTGTTGGCCCTGGGCGATTGAGCGCGTTCCGACGAGGAAGCGTTTTTCTCCGGGCATAATCGTGTTAACTACGATCAGCCGAATGATGTCCGCGAAGGGAGTGGCCTGTAACTGGGGGGCACGATGCATCGCTTTCGCGATCGGATTTTGGATGACGGGCTTTGCGTTAGGGTCTTGAGGCAAGCCAAACGGATCCGTTTCGCGGCTTTGGATAGAAAACGAAGCGGTGAGTGCCGCGACGTAGGCATCCAGGCTTTCTGCGCTGATCAACCGGGATGGCGTATTGAGGGCGGGCGCGGCCTCCTTGGGCTTGGCTGCTTCCGGTTTTTCGGTTTTTACTGGTAGGTGCTTGGCCGTGGACGCTTCGGCGCTTTTAGGACTTTCCACAGGCTGGGCGCTGGTATTGGAAACGGAGAGCGGTGAGATGAAAAGAAGAGGGAATACGGCGGCGTGCCACGCCCTGAGCACCCGGTGTGTTAACCGTGCTGTTAGGGGAGTGGTGGGTAATTTCATGCCGGAGAAATGATGTGGCAGACTTGGGGGCGAGACCCCCATACTGCTAGAAGTTAGTTTTCCCATGCGGTATAGCTGACTTGCACGTTGAGGAGGGGCGATACCGTGCCAGTGGTGCCGCGAGAGATTTGAAGTTCTTGCAAGATAAGCTGGGGCATTCGGGTTTCTAGTTCGAGGAAGTTACGTTGCAACGTGCGGTAGGTTCCGCGGAAGGCGATGCGGATTTGTGCGGAGCGCTGGGCGGATGCCAAGCCTAAGCCCCCATTGCCACTCGGGCGCTCGAAGGCTGTCATTTGAATTTCCTTGGGCGGAAGGTGTTCGGTGATCTCGCGGAGATTACCGGTGACGACGCTGGAAGTTTCTCCAGATAACAGTTTACCCCAACGATCGATGTCTTTGCGCTGGCTAATGATTTTAGCTTCGATTCCCAACCCGGTCTTGCGAGCTTGTTCGGCAGCATTGAAGCCCTCGATTTTGGTGTCCAAGCTCTCTGTCAGTTTCGATTTCGTTTGCATGCAAATGGCGACAAAGCCGAACCCCATGACGACGGGAAGCACAAGTCCAAACAAGATGATTGCCTGACGGTAATGATGAGCGGGTGAGGACATGGAATTGTTAGATATGTTATATAAGCACTCAAGGGGCCTTGGCGACGTTGATCCCTAGCGGATCGGCGGCTTCGAAGCGTTGGCTGATAGTGAGGGTGAAGCTGTAAGGATAGGTTGAGGGATCTGCGCTGTTTGCCTCCTCGGGTGGCACCGGTTTAAATGATGTGTTTTCCTGAGTCTTGGCATTGACGACCAGACTCCTTTGCCCTGCGTTCGGGCTGTATGCATCATTTCCCGTGATGCGGGCGACCTCGGCAAAATGAGCAGTGACTCCCTCGCGGGTGTTGATCGTGTTTAGGTAGTCGAGTGCCTCGTCCCGGGCGTATCCGGTAAAGTTCCATTCCTTGATGAAACCTAACCTCGCTTTTCCCGGCGATGTTTCTGGCTTTACCGTGTGCGCATAGGTCACGACTAACAGCCCGCTATTGGTAGGAACGAGCCGCGTCAGTTCTTCCATTGCGACCCAGGCTTTGGATCGATCTGCCAGTAAGCTGTTCCAATACTCGGCTTTCTGGCCTTCGCTGGTGAGTTTAACGACGACACCCTTTTGGAATTCCGCTTGGCTTTGGTCGAAGGTCCATTCCGGGCGGGTAATGATACGGATCACGGCATAGCCGAAATACGCGAGGCTGAGAATTGTTAGGGCGAGGATGGCCACTTGGCCCATTCGCAGCACGCGCAGCAAGCGCATATCCGATTGGCTCGGATAGATTTCGAGGATCTCACTTGGGGCAGGCAAGAAGTTTTGTAGTGTCCAGTTTTCTTCGCGAAATACGGTGAACGTGTGGCTGCTAATCGCTGAGGATTGCAGGTCGGAGGGCACCGCGGAGATCGCCGGTTCGGGGCACCACGAAGGAATTCCCGCAATCTCGCGGTGGGTGATGGTCTCCACGCGGCTGTTAGTAAAAGTGAGTTTTAAATCGGCATCCAGCGTCTGATCCACATTCTGTCCGAGCGGAAGCAGGAAGAGATCAGGATCGATAAATTCAAGTGATGCGTTAGTGGTAATGAGCGCGTTGCGGAAATTCGTCGCGCGGCGCAGGCCCCGGTGCTGGAGGGTGCGAATCAGGCGTAGGTCTGCGTGTTCATTAAAGAAAGCCAGAACCGTGAGCCACGGGTATTGCAAAATGGCTACGAAGGGCTTACCAGGTGTTGGTTTCAGCGTTTGACTGAGGCCCATGATGGTGACCAAGGGGGCACTGACCGCATGGGAGATGATCGGAGTGTTTTCTGCCTCACTCGCTGCGCGCAGGGCTGCGATGAACGGGCCATATTGGCGGCTAACGGTGATCGTTGTGCCGATGACATCGCTCCCAGACGCGGGGTAGGGCAGCACCCGCCATGAGGAGAGGTCCGCTTGGATCGAGTTGTCATCAAGGATTGCTGCGGGATTGGAAACCGCCGCATCCCGCAGATCGGGAAGGGCGGCGGGGCTATTGAGTTCTGGTTTGAGCTCGGTCGTGGCGAACTCGTCTGCGATGTGCAGGATCACACCCAGAGCATTGGTGCCGGCGGCGCGGGCAAGTGCCAGAGATTCTTTGGCGAGGGCGGCCGTTTTTACCGGATCTTGGAAGACGTCTTCTTGGAGAAGTGGGCCCGCACTCCATTCATCCTTCAGGCGGTCGAAGTAAAAAGCAGAAATGCTGACTCCATCCTTTCGGATGTGCAGCTGGAAATTCAGGTCAAGCGCTTCTTTATACCACCCGGGATTACTCGCCCGGGTCGTCCGTCGCAGGATGAAGCATGCTTGTAAAAAGCGCTTGAGGGGATTGAGCGACGCCGGATGTTGGAGAGTGGCCAAAGGACTGGAAATGTGAAAATGACATGGCGGAGTGGGGGGCGGTCCGGTGGTTTAGAGATTGTAGAAAAACGGCCCACCCGCCATAAGCAGGCGGGCCGTGGAGGGTTGATCTCCCGTCAAGGAGATCATTGGAATCACCACTCGGAGTAGAGAGTGGTTGGAGGCGCGTTGGTGGCGCTCGGGTAATCAGTGCCGTAAGCAACGGTGAGCCAGAGCACACCCTTTGCCGTATAAACGGTCCCTGCGGTATAGCTCATGCCGAGAGCGGTGGAACCGCCGATGGTCGATGGCATTTTCATGTAGGTTGCCAAGTCCGTGCTGGTGAAGGCCGTGAGGCTGGTATCAAGCGCCACGTTCTGAGATCCACGCATCGCCTGTTGACAATTGCGGATGTTCATGAGGTTGGCGGCACGATCGCTTCCCTTTTTCCACGCGGAAGCACCGACGAAGAGGATGGAGATGAGGGCTAGCAGGACGAGAATGACGACGGTCAATTCGAGGATCGTCATCCCGGATGTTAGTTTTTTTGTTGGGCTGGTTATCGTTTTCATGGGGTGTTACTTTCTATATTCTGTCGGGTGTTATCGATTGTCGGGGTGAGAAGGCAGCGCATCACTTTGGATAGACTCAATGAAATGTTTGCGTTCTCGAAAAATGGATAGAAGTGTTTGATTAAGGCAATTGACAGGGAAGACGGTCCGCCCGCCATCAGCAGGCGGACCGTGGAGTAGCCATTCCTTAGCGGAGTGACTTAAATATCATTACCATTGGCTCAAATCACCTTCTGGCACGTGCTCATCGGCAACGGCTAACGAGCAAGTCGCGGCGACACTGGCACCAGCGGCGTCGCCGGGAGCATAGATTTTTGTCAAATCAATAACGTAAGTACCTGCGCCAGGGCAAACTGGAGTCTTAAGCAATCCAGTAGTGCCAATAATGTTGGCGGAGGCAGCGGCGATGGTGGTCGAAGTGAGGCCCGGATGCATGTTCTTGTATCCCGATGCCGCTTGTTGGACATTACGGATATTCAGGATGCAGCCAGCACGGTCGGAACCCTTCTTCCAGGCGCGTGCGCCGATGAAGAGGATGGAGATGAGGGAGAGCAAGACAAGGATGACGACCGTCAATTCGAGCAGGGTCATACCGGACTTGGACTTCTTATTCAGGGTGTTTGTCAGTTTCATAGTGTGTTTTATTCTATTTTTTATTCGGGTGTGTTGTTGTTTTGTCAGAGTGAGAAAGCTGGGACGGATCAGGGTAAGTTCTGAGGCATTCTGATTCGTCTTTGCAGTCTCGGAAAATTGGGTGCTGTCGCGGCGGTCTGCGACCGTCGGTTTTGGTTAGTATAGAAAGTGAAGAGGATTACGTCGTGTTACTCGCCTTCATCATTACGGTTCATTTTGACATTCTCAAACGTGTCGCGGGTGATGAGGCCCTGGTTGAGCAGACGGCGGAGATTATTGTCCCATTCGATGTTGCCGGCACGGCGGATGACATCTTCGAGGGAACGGGCACCGCCGTCGTAATTGGAAATGGCGCTAGAGACGGCGTCGTCGTTGTTTTGTAGAAACTCGTAAGTCAGCACCCGGCGCTGCACGCCGTTAAGCAGGCCTTGGGAGTGGATGAAAATCAGGATTTCCGCGAGGCGACTGAGCACTGAGCTGTGGCTATCCTTGGGGTAGAGTTCCAAGATCCGGCCGATGGTTTTGACTGCGCCGGTTGTATGCAGAGTGGAAAGTACGAGGTGGCCCGTTTGCGCGGCTTCCATGCAAGTTTCCATGGCCTCGCGATCACGGATCTCTCCTAGCAGAATGACATGAGGTGCTTTCCGCAGCACGTCCTTGAGGCCTTGGCGATAAGAATGCAGGTCGCGTCCGACTTCCTGTTGGGTCACGATGCTGGGTGAAGGAATGCGATGGCCCGGATAGTCCGGGTCATCCATATCATCAGGATATTGATACTCGATCGGATCCTCTACGGTGACGATATGCTTGGGATGATTGCGGCGCAGCCAGTCAATGAGGGAAGCAAGCGTAGTGGATTTCCCCGAGCCGGTGGGGCCAGTCACGAGGCAAAGTCCAGCGCGCTTTAAAACACCGTGGCGTAGCGTGTCTGTGGTGTCTGGATCGATGCCAAGGGATTCTAACTCTGGAATGAAATCATTGAGAATCCGGCAGGTCACGCCGAGGCCGGAAGAGCTGAGGTGAGCCTGAATCCGCAGACGGCCCGAGCGTTCGCCGCTGTCGCCCATGGGCACGCCGTCGCATGAGAAATCGGCCACACGGGTTTCTGCGAATTTGGAAATCGCAAGGCGGATCTTTTCATCCACGCGCTGCTCCAAGTTCTGATCGTTGCCGAAGCCATGGCTGCCGCTTTCACGGTTCGTGATGAGTTCCTTGAGAATCTCATCCATGTTGCCAGCGGAGAGGATTCCAAGGAAATCGAGCTTCTCCATGCCTTTGTTAGTATGGAGATACACTGGGCGCTCGGCCCGCATTTGAATATCGGATACCCGTAACTCACGGCAGACCCGGAAAATGATTCCTAGTAAATCGGATCCGCGCATTCCCGCCATAAAACGCGCCGGTGCGGCTGCCGGGGAATGACCCGGGAGCGGTGGCGGTTCGAGGATGGCGGAAAAAACGGACATGATAGTAAAACTCTAATTATTAAATTTAACTCGGGAGAACTTTAGTTGGATGCTTGCGTATTGTGTTTCGACTCGAAGTTGCGGATCGCTTGTTCCGAGGCATCGCGGATTTTACGGACGAAATCGTAACGATCGGTCCATTCCTGGACGACGGCGGGTGATAGGAGCTCCCAGTTTTTTGTTTGATCCCATACCTGTGCTTCGTTTTCGTAACGAGTAATACACTGATTGAGAATATTAAGATAGCTACGCATTTGCGTAGTATCAAATTTAGGGGAAGGCGACTCTTGGTCGGTAAACATCAACTGCAAAACATTGGTGCAGGCACCGGCGGCCGTTAAGTTAGGCCGGGGATCGTTCTGCTGCTTGAGGCAATATTGAATCGTATCATCCGCGAGCTTTTGTGCCGTTGAGCTTAGTTCCGGGCGGGTTCCCAGTGACGGCTCGCTGAGGAAGAAGTGCAGCGAGTTATAATTGTTATAGTTGGAAGGGTCGAGCTGATAGGCAAAGCGGAGTTTATCCTCTACTTGGCGGCGCATGTACAGCTCCTGAGCCTTACTCGATGCTCTTGGATTGGTCCGCGCCTCGCAGGCTTTGTTCATCGAAGTAAGAAGATGCTGAAAACGGACATCTAACGAATGATGTGCATCGGATGTGTTATTTTTAACAGTTTCGGCATCATGATCGTGGTCACAGACTTCGCCTTCTTCATGTTCATGCGCCATGCCGCCAGCGCGGTTATCAAAGTAAGTCTCGATCGGCCCTTGCATCGCGAGAGCGAAGACTTGGCCGTAGGGACTGCCGTTGATTCCGAGAGGATTCAATGGAGCCTTTAGCTCGGAGTTCGTGACCAGTGGGCGCCCGGCAAGCGCCCAAGCAAATACGCCAGTGCCGATGAGGCCTGCGGAGATTGCGTGGGTGAGAATGCGTGACATAGGTGAATTTCTTTGAGTCGATTGAAAAGTTCAGGCGGAAACTCGGGTGCGGAAGCAAAGGCGTGAGAGGCCTACATACACAGCGAGGATTCCGGCAAAGTAGAAAGACATGTTCCAGAAGGCAGGGCCGGGTAGCGCGCCGCTTTTGAAATAAAGGCGTTGGGTGAGATCCGCCAAATGGTAGTGGGGTGAAAACAGCCAGAAGCCGTGGAGAATGGGATTTTGCTCCAGCTTGAGCATGTTATCGAGGTAACCCACGCCATACAGACCGTAGAGCATGATGAACAAGGTAACTGCGAATCCGGTAATCCCGCCGAAGCGTGATGCGATCGCTGTGGAGAGCGCTAACAAGGGGGCGATCACGAGTAGAAATAGCACTGTATATTGCACATTAAGTATCAGCCACATCGAGCGCTCGGCTGCGTTGGCCGGTCCCGCAGCAAAGTGGCAGATCGCAGCTGCTAGAATTGCCAGAGGTGCGACGAAGGAGAAAACCGCGAGCCAGATTTCAAAAAGCTGGCGCGTAGCTGATAGGCCGGTGGTTAGGAAGTATTCGCCTACGCCCGTTTTTGCGTTAGTCTCACCCTCACGGGCAGCGGTAAATAGGCCCCATATCAACGCACAAACCCAAAGCGTGCCCCAAGCGGCCTGAATTCGGGCGGGTTGCACGAGAATCGGCTTTTCAGTGGCGCTGGAAATCATCGGCAGCGCGAAAGGCAAAACCGCCACTGCAAAGGCACAGATCGCCCAAGCTTTGCGCTCAAGGATTGTTGCAAATGTAAGTCGGAAAAGTCTCATGGTTTTTTAGTTCATTAAGTTTTTCAGGCCGCTCCATGTTTGGCCTTGTTCGTTGAAATGGCGGGCGTTTTTACCTTCGATCATGACTGCGCTGGGCATGATCATCGAATCGTAATCTGGATGGCAGCTCACGAGGCGCAGCACATTGTTAGAGGAGGCTTTCCAAATTTCCTCAAAAGCCTGGCGGGCGAAAGCATCGAGACCGCTGAAAGGCTCATCTAGCAGAAGAATATTCCCGCTGTCCGGTTTCACGGAAAACTCGGCCATGATCAGATTCGTCTTGCGGCGGTTACCGGTCGAGAGGCGACCATAGGGCTTCTTAACGTCGAGCTCGATGCGGTTCGCGAGATTCAGCGCCTCGGCCACTTTGCCCTTGGGCAGTAGCATTCGGAAAATGATTGCCGGACTGATTTCAGGATCAAAGCGGAGGTCCTCAGGAAGATATTGCACGAAGCCTTCAACCCGGAATTTTCCGGAAACGGGCTTCAAAGTGCGGGCGAGCGTGCGAAGTAGTGTTGTCTTGCCTCTGCCGTTGCGGGCGAGCAGGAAATGAGTGCCTCCGGTGAGCACCACCTCTTGCCCGAAGCGGGCGAGGGGGCTGCCGTAGCCAATTTCAAGACCTGAGTCGAGATGGATGGATGGGGCTTGTGGATTCATCGTGGTTGTAGATTTCGATCCGGTTCTAGGGAATTTCAGCAGGTTGTCAAGATGTCTTAAATATCTGCTTCGCTAACCTTTCTGACATTTATGATAATCTTTTTAGGTTGGCAATCTTTTTTTGAACATTTTCAACATTCAGGTGTCATTCTTTTTAGAATTTTTAAAATCACGGCACGAATTGCTTTAAAAATGAGGTGTTAGAGCCGGGAAGTGGCTTTTTAAGAACCCAAAATTTTTTCTTCGTGACGCGGGGGAGGTGGCTTGTAGAACTCACCCCAGCGGAATTATGGCGGGCAAGTTAACTTACCAACAGGCTGGAGTGGATACGCGTAAAGCGGCTGCTTTAGTGGGCGACATCGGCACTCACGTGCGCAGAACTCAACAGACACGCAAACTGTGGGGAGCTTTCGGGCTTTTCGCCGCTTGTTACGACCTGAGCAGCTACAAGGAACCTGTCATGATGACGGGTTGCGATGGCGTTGGGACGAAACTGGAACTGCTCCTCGAGCACGATCTTCTCGAAACAGCAGGCAAGGATCTCGTCGCGATGAGTGTGAACGACATTCTCACCACCGGTGGCGATGCACTGCTTTTCCTCGATTACATTGGCATCGCCGCCCTGCATGAGGAAAAAATCACGCGCCTCATTTCCGGTATGGCCGATTACCTCGAAGCCTGTGACTGCATTCTAGCGGGAGGCGAGACCGCGGAAATGCCCGGAATCGTCCCCGTCGATGTCATCGAGCTTTCCGGCTTTTGTATTGGCTGCGCGGAAAAGCCGGATCTCATCGACCCCACAACGGTTGCCGTCGGGGATGTGCTGATCGGCTACGCATCCGATAGTATCCACGCAAATGGTTGGTCGCTCGTCCGCCGCGTGCTCAACGAGTTTCCCGGCGAAGTCACCGATGAAGAGCTCCACGCTTGGCTGAAACCGACCCGCCTTTATCATGATGTGACCCGCGATCTGAAAAAATCCGGGGTGAAGCCGAAGGCAATGTCGCACATCACCGGCGGTGGCCTCCCAGAAAATCTTGAGCGCCTTTTCCGTGGAATGGGTGCCGATCTGGAAATTCCGCGCTGGGAGCTCCCGGGCATCGAGAAACTACTTGCTCATGTCGATGCTGAAGACCGCTTTCACACCTTCAACATGGGAATCGGCTGGGTGGCGATCGTCGCCGAGGCGGATGTCGAAGCCGCTCTGAAGGCGGGCGACGGTGGCACGGTTTTAGGACGAATGGTTCCCGAAAAAGGGGTCCGCGTTCGCGTTATCGGCGAATAATGTTAATCTCAACTCACGCATGAGCGACTTCCTCACTCACGAATGCGGGATCGCCGCAGTTCGACTCCGCAAGCCACTGGCGTATTATTATGATCGCTACGGCACCTGCCTTTGGGGCCTGAACAAACTTTTCCTGCTGATGGAAAAGCAGCGGAACCGGGGCCAAGACGGCACCGGCATCGGCTGTGTGAAAATCGACATGCCCATCGGCCAATCTTATGTCCATCGGCGGCGTGGCGTGGAACCGGATGCTCTTTCCGAGATTTTTCGCAAGGAAACTAAGGATTTCTACAAGATGTCCCGCAAGGGAATCATGAATCACAAGGACCCCCAGAGTGTCAAAAAACACTTTGATTTCGGCGGTGAAATCCTCATCGGCCATCTTCGTTATGGCACTTCAGGTGAGTTTGATGCCGGCTGCTGCCATCCTTATCTGCGCCGTAGCAATTGGCCCACGCGCACGCTCATGGTCATGGGGAATTTCAACATGACCAACGCCGCCGAGCTCAATGACGTGCTCATCGACCGCGGCCAGCACCCAGTTTTCGGCACCGATACCCAAACCGTGTTAGAGGAGATTGGCTACCATCTCGACGAAGCCCACACCGATCTCTATCGCCATCTCCGCGATGCCGGTGTCCCGGGCGCGGAAATGCCTGCTAGAATTTCCGCCGCTCTCGATGTGCCAAAACTCGTCGCCCAATCTGCGGCCGAGTGGGACGGCGGCTACGCGATCTGCGGAGCGATCGGCAATGGCGACATGTTCGTGATGCGCGATCCACGCGGCATCCGGCCGTGTCACATGCTGATTACGGACGAGGTGATCGCATTCGCCTCCGAGCGTGTGCCGTTGATGACAGTTTTCGAAGCGGAAGCCGATCAGGTAAAAGCCGTCGATCCCGGCTCGATGATCACAATCAAGTCAGATGGCACGATGAGTGATTCTGCATTCGCACCGCCGCAAAAGTTTACGCCTTGTTCCTTTGAAAAAATCTACTTCTCCCGAGGCAACGACCCACAGATCTATCGGGAGCGGAAAGCGATGGGAGCCGCGCTTGTGCCGCAGGTGGTTGAGGCAATCGGTGGAGCATTTGAAAAAACCATTTTCTCCTTTATTCCTAACACTGCGGAAACCGCCTATTACGGTCTGATGGACGGGCTTCGCTTGTTCCGTCGGCAGCAGGTCCGATGTTCGATTTTGGAGGCATCTGCTGCCGGGACTCTAACTCCCGATCTCGTCGATGACCTCATCCTGAGAAATTGGCCGCAGGGTGAAAAAATCGCTCACAAAGACATTAAGATGCGGACTTTCATCTCCCAAGAGAAAGGCCGCGACCAAATGGTTTCGCACGTTTATGATATTACTTACGGCGTCGTGAAACCGGGAGGCTATCTCGTGGCGCTCGATGATTCGATCGTCCGTGGCACCACGCTCAAGCAGTCGATTTTGAAAATCCTCGCCCGAACTAAGCCATCAAAAATCGTCGTTTGTTCCACAGCGCCGCAGATTCGCTACCCGGACTGTTATGGTATCGATATGTCAGAACTGGGTAAGTTCATCGCCTTCACGGCTGCTGTCGCACTGCACCGGCGTGCGGGCAGGCAATCACTGCTAGATCGGATCTACGATGACTGCCGTGCGGAGTTGGATAAGCCGCCCGGTGAAAGGCAGAACCGAGTGAAGGCGGTATATGAAGCGTTCACGGCCGAGGAAATATCAGATGAAGTCAGTCGTATGGTATATCCCGAAGGCATCGATTGGGCGGGAGAGGTCCAAGTGATTTTCCAAAATATCGATAACCTCCACGCGTCGATCAAAGGTGAGTGTGGCGATTGGTATTTCACGGGGGACTACCCGACTCCCGGTGGCTACTCGATGGTCAATCTCGCCTACCTGAGATGGTATGAAGGCCTCGGTGGACGAAGTTACGACCTTCCGTTGTAGTCGCTTGCTCCGCACTTAGCGCGAGTGCTGAATCGCTTCACACACGGCAGGGAAGATTTGCCGTTTGCGGCTCACGACGCCCGGCGCGTGAAACAGAGTTTCATCCATCCTCTCAAAGGGCAGCTTCGCAAGCGCGCCTTCCTGCCCGATTGCGAGAATCATGCTGTGATGCAACGCGACATCGGTGATGGCGAGCACTGCGAGATCATACTTCTGGCGAGTATAAAGGTCCTTCAAGGCTGCTTCCAGCTCCTCACGCCGCGCAGCGAAACCATGCAGATCGCGCTCTTCCACTTGTGAGATGCTAACCGATAGCCCTTGCTCGGTGAATTCCTTGCGATCCGCGTTGAGGATTTCATCCGGTGTTCCATTTGCAATCAATGAGCCCACCGCAAAAAATTCCTCGGTAAATTTCTTGGGGTCCATGCCTGCCACACCGCTGAGCCAATTGAGCATCTCCCGATCTAGCAGGGTCGTCGTGGGTGATGTTAGGCAAAGCGTGTCCGAAACGATTCCCGCGCAAAGGCACATGGCCACCGCTGGCTGGGGCATCAATCCGCGATGAAAAAACTTCCGGCCCACGAGGGTGCAAGTGGACCCAACAGGCTCATTAAGGTAGCGGATCGGCTCACGCGAAACGAGGTCTCCTGCGAGGCGGTGATGGTCGATAACTTCAGTGATTTCCGCCTCCTCCACACCATTGACCGCTTGGGCGTATTCGTTGTGATCGACGAGGGCCAGGCGGATGCGCAAAGGATCGACAAGGTCAGATTTCGCGATGACTCCCACCATTTTTCCGCCAGTGTGTTCGACCACTGGGAACAAATCTTGATCCAGCGTGCCCAGCCGTTTACGCAAACGGGAGACAGATTCGGAGGATGCCACGGTTAGAAATTTTTCCTCCATCACATGACGTACTGTGCGTGAGCAGCGGATCAGCGTAGAGGCACTGGCCGTGTCCTGATGGCAACGGAGAACCACCACGCCACTGCGCGACGCATAAGAGAGGATCTCTCCTGAAATTGCATTGTCCCCGGTGACTAACAAAGCGCGGGCACCGTGGTCGATGGCATAGCGTTGCACGATCGGACGGTCACCGCAAATCACGAGAAATTTCGAAACATTCCCATCTTTGACGGCTTCCTTGAGGCGCTTGTCCACGGTAGCTTGTGATGACGCGCCGACTAACAAAATGAGATCTTCCTCGAACTCCGGGGCCGGTAGCATCGCGCCGAGGCTTTCCGCTTGCAGAGTGTCCGCCAGTTTCGCCAACGAGACATGGATTGTTCGCACGCTGAGGCCTTCGGTGTCCGCAGGCAGCAGAAGCTTGAGTAAATCGAAATAGCGAAGAATGCCGCACAGATTTCCATCCTCATCCTCGACCGGGACACAGCGGATTTGTGCCTGAAGCATGCGCCGATAGGCAGTTAGAAAAGTATCCGACAATGAAATTTTGGTAACCTTGCGATGACAGATCATTCCGGCATTCGTCCGGACATCGGTGATCAACAGGGGGGCTTCTAGGCCAGCGCGTTCCAGCACCCATTTCGTGCGTTGGGAAATTTCACCACAACGGGCGGCAAGTGCGCCGGGCTCCTCACCGACGGCGCGCAACAAAGCAGCATACCCAATCGCCGAGCAAATGGCATCAGTATCCGGGTTCTTGTGGCCGATGACGTAGAAAGGGGGCTTCATGGGTGAATGGGTAAAAGGTCTGTTCTATCGCCAAAATTCGGAATGGGAATACAAAAAACTAACGCGCTCATTCACATCCGGTCCGGCACATTGATGCCCAGAAGATATAGCCCCTGCTTGAGTGTGCGGGAAGTGAGATCGCAAAGCGCGAGACGGCTTGAGCGGATCGGCTCCTCGGCCTTGAGCACCGGACACGCTTCGAAATACGAGTGAAACGCGCGGGCCAATTCTAACACGTAGTTTGCCAAGAGATTTGGGCGAAAATCTTCAAGAATGGTCGGTAAAACTTCGCCAAAACGTGCTAACAGCCGTGCGAGGTGGATTTCCGCATCTTCATTGAGGTGGATTTCGCAGGCGGTGGGATCGAATGACGCATCCAGCTTGCGGAAAATCGAACGAATCCGAACGTGCGAATATTGTAAATACGGCGCGGTATCACCCTGCAGCGCAAGCATCCGATCCCACGAGAACACGTAATCGGTTAGGCGGTTTTGCGAAAGCTCAGCAAATTTCACAGCGCCGATGCCGACAGTTTCCGCGATTTGCGCGGCTTCCTCGCCCGTCAAATCCGGGCTTTTCTCGGCGATCACAGCGGCGGCGCGTTCGACGGCTTCTTCGAGCACTTCGATCAGGCCGACGTTATCGCCGGAGCGAGTTTTCATGAGCTTCCGGTCATCGCCGAGGATGGAGCCGAATCCGATGTGTTTAAAATCCCCGGTCTTTCCCCAGCGCGCTGCGGCATCAAAAAGCTGGCGGAAATGCAGCTGCTGCGGCACGCCGACCACATACCAGATGTGATCCGCCTTCCACTCGTCGATGCGGAATTGGATCGTTGCTAGATCCGTGGTGGCATACAGAAAGCCGCCGTCTGCTTTGCGGATGAGTGCTGGATTATCGTTCCATCCGTCCTCGCGGTGGACTTTGAAAGGGTCCTCTTCTAACTTTTTCGTCCCATCAGAAAAAACGCAAACCGCACCATTGCTCTCGCGGGCGATGCCTTTTTCCAAGAACTCCTCGATCAGACCGGGGAGGCGATCGTTGTAATAACTTTCGCCCAGCCAATGATCGAATTTTACGTCAAGGCGATCATAGATCTTTTGCAAACCAAGTTTCGAGAAATCGATACACTGCTGCCAGATTGTTAGGTTTTCTGCATCGCCTGCTTGGAGCTTCACCAGCTCGGCCTTGCATATTTCTAGCAGAGCATCGTCCGTCTTGATATCCGCGTTCACTTCACGGTAAATGCGAACGAGCTCGGGGATGGGATCTGCTTCGAGAGCCTCGCGGTTCAGCTTGGTTTTCCAGCCGTGGAGGATCATGCCGAACTGCGTGCCCCAATCGCCGATGTGGTTATCCGCGATGACGTGGAAGCCGAGGAATCGCGCGATCCGGGCGAGCGAGTCGCCAATGATGGTCGAGCGGATGTGGCCGACGTGCATCGGCTTCGCCACGTTTGGCGCGGAGAAATCGACGACGATCGTTTTGCCTTTTCCTGTTGCCGGAACACCGAGGCGCTCGTCACGGATGAGGGCTTTCACGTACGCCGCGTAGGCAGCGGGAAGAATGTGGAAATTGATGAAACCCGGCCCCGCGATGTCGGCTGTGGCGAGGCCCGTTAGATCAAGCTTGTCGATGATTTCCTGCGCGAGCGCACGGGGATTGGTGTTCCCCTGTTTGGCGAGCACCATGGCAGCGTTTGCCTGATAGTCGCCAAAACGAAGATCGGCCGCTGGGGTAACTTCGGCCGTCATCGGCTCGCCGAAAGTGGCGGTTAGGGCGGCGGCGAGGCGGGATTCAAGTTCCTGAAGGAGCGTCATAGAGCAAGCGGTCGGGTGGTGGATTTTAAGCCCCCACACGGAGTGGCTTGGGATCGAGGATTTCGAGAATTTCTCCACATGTTTCTGCTAGGCCGAGTTGGCGGCGGACCTCGACGTTGGTAAACATTTTCGCAATCGCGGCCAAAGTTTGCAAATGCATGTGATAGCCCTTCCGTGGGACGATGAATAGAATGATGAAATGCACCGGCGCGTTGTCGAGTGCTTCGAAGTCGATGCCGGCCTTCGATTTTCCAAAAACAGCGATGACTTGTTCCAATTGATCCGAAAACGCATGAGGAATGGCGATTCCAAGGCCGATGCCCGTGCTAACCTGCTCCTCGCGGAGGCGGAAGGCTTCCACCATTTCTTCCTTATGGTCGGGAGGTAGTTGGCCCGTCACCACCAGATGATGCACTAGCTCGATGATCGCGGGCCAATGCTCCACGGCCTTCATGTTAAGGATGATCTGGTCTGCGCTGAGCAATTTCGCCAACTTCATAAAATGGAAATCAGAGGACGCAAATTCTTGCGTGGGGG
>JAYVNE010000127.1:0-13897 GCA_043758615.1 Akkermansiaceae bacterium | reverse complement strand
GTCATACATGAGTAAATGGTAGGCTTCCGGGTAATTATGATAGGTTTTGGAAACGCCCGTGGGAATCCGGGCGACGAAGCCACGAACATCGGAATCGTTGTTGAAAAAATCCTTGCCGCCGTGAAGGACGAGGACCGGTGTGCGAAAAGTGGCCGCGCAATCATTCATGGTTGCGATGTTGCTACCCAGTGCTCCAATCAGACGAAGCGTGTGTTTATCTACATTGTAGGAATTCTTTTTGACCTGCTCGGTGTGATGAGAGGTTTGGGTCATTTGCACGTCTTGCCCACCCGCGAGGGCCTCTAGCGAAATCCGGGCGAGCGGCAGGGTCGTAGCGGCGATCTGCACCAAGCCGGGCGTCCAAGCGGGAATATCATCGCGAAAACGCACGATAGGCGAGGAGAGCGCGAGAGCATCGCAAGGTGGGTCATTTGCCGGGGCTTCACGCCAAGCGTGGGCAGCAATCAGCGCGCCCATGCTCTCGCCAAACCAAACGACTTTCGCATGCGGGTGCTGCTCGCGGACGAGGAGGGTGAAGGCGAAAAGATCGCGATACCAATCTTCCGCGTCGCCGATGTCACCCCGGCGCTCGCGAATCGGATCGCTGCCCTGACCGCGAACCTCGTAAGCGTAGAGCCCGGTTTTCGGCTGATATTGAAGAAGGTGATTTCCGAGATTCGCGTAATCAATCGAAGCACCACAGAAACCGTGAATTCCGACGATAATGACGTCCTGCTCCACGTCTTTTGAAATCCATTTGCGATACCCAAACGAATCGCACTTTGCATCCGCCCGCGTCGGGTTGTTCACTAACGTATCATGGGGTGCACAAGCCCCCGAAAGAATGGCCGCCAGACAGGCCGCAACTCGAAGGATTTTAGGTGGCTCAATGCGCATTAGGGAGAAAGTTTCGCAGAGATTGGAAAAAGCGCAATGCCTGAACGCACCGAGGAAATTCGCAAGTTTTCCAAACAATTTGAATTCCTATCAGGGAAATTTCGTGTATCACAGCGATTGGATTTACCCTCTTTCTATATGAAAAAATTTGTCTTCGCCATCACGGCGTCCTTGGCGCTTCACATGGCCGCTTCCGCAGCTCCCCGCTTGGTCGTTTCCACTCCATCCCTCACTCCCGAGTCCAAGATCGATCTCGTTCTCGATGCTCCGGTCATTGCAACTTCGGACTTGGGAAAAACGATTGAAAACACCTGGTTAGAAATCTCGCCCCCGTTCCCAGGAAAGCTATTATGGAAGGCACAAAACATCGCCCAATTCATCCCGGATCACCCACCGGTTATCGGAGCAAGCTACACGTTTTCTCTATCAAAGGGCCACACAGCCATCGATAAAGCCGATATCCCTGCTGGAAAGATCACCACACTCGCGAGTGAGCCTTTGCGCATCCTCACCGCGAGTGCCCAAAACCGCTGGGCATCAGACTACTCGCCGTCCACCGCCGAGTGGATCATCGTTTTCAATGACGATATCGATCCCCTCACCGCAGCGTCTTTTATCTCGTTCAGTGCGGAAAATGGACAACGCGTCGCCGCTCGCTTGGAACAGGCCACCGCAGCCCGCGCAGGATATTTGGCGAACAACTATCGCTCGTGGACCGCCCGTTCATCCCCCGCCAGTGCAACGGATACCTCTCCCGAAAAACTTATTTCTAACATTATTATAGCCACGCCAGCCTCTCCCCTGCCTGTGGGTAAAAATTGGTCGATCTCAACTCTGAAAGGCCTTCCAAATCTAGCCGCAAACACACGCTTAGCCGAGGACACATCGAACATCATCGGCGATATCACTCCATTTGTGGTTTCCAAGATCGAATCTTACGTCGCCGCAGACGAGCCACGAAAAATCAATCTAACGTTCAATCAACCGGTATCGGAGAAACTGCCGGACGATTTTCTAGCAGAATGTGTGGACGTCTCCCCCCGCCCGGAAAATCTCAGCGCGACGGTCGAATACAATCAGATCTCTCTATCAGGAAACTTCACTCTCGCTGACAAATACAACGTCACGATCAAACCGCCTTTCACCTCAAAAGCCGGACTATTACTTTCCGCGCCGCTGACGAAAGAACTCACCTTCGAACACCTTGAACCCAGCCTCGCTCTGCCATCTGAAAATCAAGCGCAGCTCGCTAACGGAAGGCGGAGCTATCGTATCCAAACGGTTAATCTCGCCAGCCTCCACATCCGCATTAAAAAGCTCGCGGGTAACGACCTGATCCGCGCCTATCAGGGTTACTCTAACTACACCGGTATGGGCCACGACGGAAAAGCCATCGAACCGACAGCCCCCCTACCCTATTCACTTGTCGCAGGTGAAACCATTCTCGAAAAAGACATCGAACTTGGGAATCCGATCGACACCTCGAAGGAAATCACCCTTCTTTGGGAAGAACTTCTCCCGAAGGATCTGCGGTACACCTCGCTTTTCCTCGATGTCACCGGCACCCCTCATGCGGATGCGAAACAAGACCGCCGTAACGCCCAAGCGATGATCCAGCTAACAGACATCGGCATCGCATGGAAACTCGCCGGGAAGGAGGCGCTCATCTACGCGTTTTCCTGCGATACTGGAGCACCGCTTCCGGGAGTCAAAATCGAGCTGTTTGGTGAGGATGCCAATGCTGTTGGAGTTTCCACCACTAACGCCTCCGGACTTGCCAGCGTGCCGCGCACAGATGCTGTTCATCACCTCCACGCCACACTTGGAACGGACGGATACCTAACGGCATTCGATTCCACACTTTCCACGGTAGGGCTCTGGCATTTCCCGATTCGATACTCGTGGAATAAATCACCGACCGCTGCGCGGAAGGCCTTTCTCTTCACAGACCGCTCGCTCTATCGTCCAGGTGAAACCGTTCACCTCAAGGGCATCGTCCGGAATCAAAATGGAAATGCCATTGAATTCGCAAAGCAAAGCCCTGCCCGCATTGTCATCTTTGATCCTACTGACAAAGAAATCCATAGCACTCCGATCACGATTTCTGATAGTGGCTCGTTTGATCTAACTTATATTCTTCCCCTATCAAAAACTGGCACTCACACGATCCGTCTGGAGTATCCCGATGAACTGGCCAAAGCAGAAGCGCTCGACGATGATTGGGGACAAAAGTTAGTCATCAATGAAAACGCTCGTTTCGAGTTGCCCCTTCGGGTCGAGGAATTCCGGCGAAATGCTTTTGAGATTCAACAAACCGTCGCAAAGCCAGCAATCGGAGCGAGCACCACCAACGCCGAACTCTCAGCAACTTACTATCAGGGCCAGCCTGTCGCCGCCGGACGGGTGAGGCACTTCAGCCGGATCACCGCACAAAACCCCTACCCCGAGCGCTTCCGCGATTTCCTTTTCGGAAACCATCGGACGGACGACTGGACTTACTGGTTTCACTATTTCGGCTATCGCTCGGATGACGAGGATAGCGGCGGCGTAGCATCGTCCCAAAGCCAGGGCGAAACGATTCTATCAGCAGATGGCAAGGCATCGCTGGCCATCGCCATTCCCCAAGCTGACTTTCCGACTGCGCGTGAAGTAACCCTCTCATCGGAAGTGACAGATGCGAACAATCAGACACTCACCTCTACCGCTACGACCACGGTCCACCCGGCTTCCGTTTACATCGGTGTTTCCCGCAACGACAGTCTGGTTCGCACTGGGCACGCATTGCAGATGAAACTTGTCGCTACTGATCCTGATGGAGAGCCTTTCAAAGGGGCCGTCAAAGTCACCGCCACTCTAACCCGCGAAATCAATTCAAGCGTGAAAACGAGAATGGACTCAGGCGCCACCACCACCCGCAATGATCTGACTGAGGAAACGGTGTCCACCTCAGAGGTCACCCTCGATCCCGCAGCTTCGGCGAAGGAAGGCACTGTTCTAACGCTAACACCGAAAGCCACGGGCAAACATTTTCTAACGATCCGTGGCACGGACCCCGAAGGACACGCCTTCTCGACTGTCACGTATTTCAATGCTTATGGCACCGACGAATTCCCATGGCTCTACGAAGACGGACTGCGCGTGAAACTCGTCGCTGAAAAAAAATCCTACAAGCCCGGTGAAACCGCGCGTGTCCTCGTTCTATCACCCATCGAAGGCACTGCACTTGTCACGGTGGAGCGGGAAAAAATCCTCCGTTCTTTCTTTGTCCCACTCAAGGCGGACAATCCAGTCATCGAGATTCCCCTCACCGCAGATGACGCACCTAACGCTTACATTTCCGTGCTCATCATCAAAGGCGCGAGAGATTCTGCCCGCGATCACAAAGAACCACAACTCCGCCTCGGTTATTGTGAACTCACTGTGGAGAATCTTCGCGACACTCTCGCCGTCAATCTCACGACCGGCTCAAATGCATCCTATCGCCCGGGCGATGATGTCACGCTAACAGGTTCCGTTGCACTCGCTGATGGCTCACCCGCCGCTAATGCCGAAGTCACCGTATATGCCGAGGACGAAGGCACCCTAGCGGTCATGGGTTATGAAACACCGAAGCCGATGGACTATTTTTACAGCCCACGCATGCTGGATGTGGAAACGGGCATGTCTTTTGAAACGTTCATCTCCGAAGACCCTGAAACGCAAAGTTTTTCTAACAAAGGCTTCTTCATCGGCGGTGGCGGGGACTACAGCAAGCTCGCCAATCTCCTGCGCAAAAACTTCGATCCCTGCGCCACTTGGGCACCCACGATCCTCACCGATGCCGCCGGAAAGTTTACCCACAACTTCAAGGTTCCTGATACATTAACACGCTATCGTCTCATCGCGATTGCCCATCAAGAAGCCGCGCGCTTTGGCAGTGCAGAGTCAGCGATCGTGGTAAAAAAGGACCTGATGCTTGAACCGAAAACCCCTCGCTTCGCCAATCAGAGCGACACTTTTGATTCGCAGGTGCTTGTCCAGAACGCATCGGAATTCAACGGCACTTGGGAAATCACATTCGCTACACAAAGCGGCCCGGAAACTCCTTGTGCGATACCACAAGGAGCCACCTCCTACACGGTCACACTCGAAGCAGGCAAATCCACCACCGTAGATTTTCCAACTCTAGCAGCCAACACCGGTGAGGCGGTTCTCACTTGGAAGGCCACACCCGTTTCACTCAGCAATGCTAACCTAACACCTACTCTCACCCATCGACTTTCTGATGCGGTCGAGTCCCGGTTCCAAGTGAACTATCCGATGCCACTGTTGCGTCAATCCAAGTTGGTCAAACTCGACACTCCCGGAAAAAAACAAAGCCTCCGCGACTCAATCGACGCACTTTTACTCGATGGGAGCGGTAGCGTGAATCTGGAGTTTTCTCGCTCGCCGCTCGTTGAAGCCAGTGGATCGATCGACTACCTGTTGCATTATCCTTATGGCTGCGTCGAGCAAACCAGTTCATCACTCATTCCTTGGCTCTCCGTGGAATCACTCAGCCCGGTCATCCCAAGTTTCGCCAAAATTCCCGAGCAAAAAGTTACTGCCGCGATCCAGGCCGGCGCGGATCGACTGCTCTCGATGCAACTTCCCGACGGTTCCTTTTCCTACTGGCCGGGCGGCACCGAATCCGTCCCCTGGACCACCTCCTATGCAGGGATGGTCCTGATGATGGCGGCGGAAAAGGGTGCGAATGTTCCGGAAAGTGCGATCAAGTCGCTCAAAGGAAACCTCATCGAAAGCCTGCATGGTCTGGCAGCGGAGAAATCCCCATCAGCCCTCGAACGCCATGCGCGCACGCTGCTCGTGCTGGCCCTAGCAGGCGAACCCCAAACGGCCTACAATAACGTCCTGCTGAAACACCTTGAAAATCTATCACCCCGCGCCCGCGCCCTGCTAGCTACTGCCATCTGTCTGATAGAAGAGGGAAACGAGAAAAATCAAACTATCGCGAAATCCATTCTAACCTCTAAGGTGCCTTTCACACTTAAGAACGACGAATGGATGCCGTGGACCGCTGACGAGGCCTATGATGTCATCGCATGGATCGCCGCCGAGCCATCCGGAGAACAAGCCACCAAGGCTCTTGATAGAATGCTTCACGAGCGCAACCCCTATGGCCATTGGCGCACCACTTGGGTGAACGGTTGGAGCCTGATGGCCATGGCGTCTTATGCGGATAGTCAAAAACTGAAGGACGAACCTCTTGCAATCCAGTTAGAAACGGACAAGGGCACGGAAACCATCTCTCTCAACGCCGATCAACCCACGGCCGCGCGCTCGTTCAAGCTTACTCCGGACCTCAAACTCGATCTCACTTCCCGTCCGAGTTCTTTCGTCCGCGTGAATGTTAGCGCCAAACCGAAGCTCATGCCGGTGCAACCCGTCGCCAAAAATGGGCTTTCCATCGACAGAATCTATCAACGGATCGACTCCGCCGGCATAGCCGAAATCCTAACTGAACCCAAAGTTGGCGACCTCATCCGAGTCTCGCTGCGTGTCACCTTGCCCAAGGACCATACCCGCTATCTAGTCATTGAAGACCCACTTCCGTCGCTTTTCGAAACGGTGAATAACGACTTCGCTTCCCAGAGCGCTGCCGCCGGTATTCGCACCAGCGAAAGTGATTGGAGTGTCAGCCACTCCGAGTTGCGCACGGACCGCGCGGAGTTTTTCCTCGATGAAGTCTGGCGCAAAGGAACCTACACTGTTAGCTACCTCGCACGCTGCACCATCGCCGGGAAAGCTACCGCGCCTCCCGCCAAGGTGGAATCGATGTATGATCCGGAAAACTTCGCCCTTTCCGCCTCGCGGGTATTCACCACGAAGTAGCGATTTCTCGATTTGACTCACCCCAAAACGGGGCGCTTGTGGGGAAAATGAAGAAACCGGCGTAAGTCGAATCTGGGGGGGAAATTCGATTTGCGCCGGCCTCCTGAACTCGGGGGGAGAGTATTGGTTTTGTCACCGCATGACCTCGGGGGGACGGATGCTTGCGCGACCCACAAGAGATATCCCATTTCCGGCCATTCGGATATCACGTCATCGCGTATCCGTCTTTAATGGGCCGACCCGGGTGGATTTCGGGAAAACACAATTTTGATTAGATTACGTATGAAGGATTGCTCTTGCTCATCCCAGCCACGCACGCCATGCGGGGGGTGATTTTACTCGTAATCTCTAAGCCGATGAGCAAGCAACTAACATCCGAAGTTTTGGCAGAGCTTCTCGAAACCCGGAATTTCATGGGAATCCGCGCTGCGCTAGCGGGTCTCACCCCCGCGGACTCAGCTGAATTGATCGATGAATTCGAGCCCGCAGAGCAGGCGGCGCTTTTCCGATTGTTGCCGATGCAACTGGCCACGGAAGTTTTTGAATATTTACCCGTCGAGGCTCAGGAGGAGCTGATTCATGCGATGGGCAATGAACAAGCGGCCGGAATTCTGGACGCAATGTCGCCCGACGACCGGACGGCCTTGCTCGAAGAAATGCCGACTGCTGTTTGCGCCCGCATGGTGGAGTCGCTTTCGCCGAAAGAACGAGCGGTGGCCCTGCGATTGCTGGACTACCCCGAGAATAGTATCGGGCGGATGATGACCTCTGAGTATCTAACGTTGCGCGACGATTGGACAGCGCGCGAGGTGCTCGACCACATTCGCAGCCACGGCCGCGATCGCGAAACGCTCAACGTGCTCTATGTGGTGGCTTCATCTGGCAAGCTGATAGATGAGGTGCGCATCCGGGAAATCCTGCTCTGCCCGGTAGAAACCCAAGTGAAGGATTTGAGGAACAATGTTTTTATCGCTCTAACCGCCACCGATGACCAAGAAACGGCAGTTGCTGCTTTCCGAAAATACGACCGCACGGTGCTGCCAGTCATCGATGGCCACGGCGGATTAGTTGGCATCGTGACAGTCGATGACATTCTCGATGTGGTCGAAGAAGAGGCCACGGAAGACATCCATAAACTGGGTGGTATGGAGCAGCTTGATGAGCCCTACATGGATATTTCTCTGGCGAGGCTGGTGAAAAAGCGCGCCACTTGGCTTGTCGTTCTTTTTCTCGGAGAAATGCTAACAGCCACCGCGATGGGCCACTTCCAAGACGAGATTTCCAAAGCGGTTATTCTAGCAGTTTTCATTCCACTTATCATTTCTAGCGGCGGAAACAGCGGCTCGCAGGCTGCCACGCTGATTATCCGCGCAATGGCAATCGGCGAGGTGGGTTTGGGGGATTGGTGGAAAGTGATGCGGCGTGAGATTTTTTCCGGGCTGATTTTGGGCCTGATTCTCGCCACCATTGGCATCGTGCGGATTGCGGCATGGTCAGCATTTTCCGATATGTATGGACCTCACTGGTTGCTGGTCGCGATCACGGTGGGAATTTCCCTCATCGGCGTGGTGCTGTGGGGCACAATCTCCGGGTCGATGCTGCCATTTTTACTGAAGCGTCTCGGAGTCGACCCCGCGACATCGTCTGCTCCGTTCGTAGCCACGCTGGTGGACGTAACGGGGCTGATCATCTACTTCGCGGTGGCCGGGGTGATCCTGCGTGGGACGCTGCTTTAGGGCGAATTTCCAGTGAGGCAAGGCGGCATCTAACCTATAAATCGCAATTGAAAATGGCGGATATGGAGCAGTTGCTAATGCTTGTTGGGCTTGAAAACTAAAACTAACAATCAATTGGTTCACCCAATGGCTGCGGGGTGTTAGCCGAGCTGGCCCGAGACTATCCATTGCGAATTGCAACCGCAACAACTCCCCTCATTGCGTGCCTACGACGATCGCCTCGCTCATTTCCCCAAACTCGACAACATGGAAATTTGGGCAGCCGAAGGCCATCACATCGCACAGCTTGGACTTTCATCGGAAGCGTTCCCTCAGCTCTGACCAACCCTTTCCCTGGCTCGCCATGGAGTATCCCCACGCATATCCGGTGATCTCCCGGAGTTACGGCGATGCCCTTTTCACCATTGGGAAAGCGGACCGTTCTGCCGCGGCTCATACCGTCAATCTCTCCCAACACAAAAAGGGTCTGCCGGAAAACGGACCCTTCCGTTTTTGTTTGTGCCAAAAACAAAGCCGACTTCGATAAGTCTGGAGGACCTTGCGGATAGAATGGCCCGGTAGCGCAGGAAACGAGCGCCGCCCCCGCGAGCAAAGCTAAGAGAATTTTCATCGGACCGCTGTTTGCCTGGTCGTTGGCGCATTTTCGAACGCAAAGGCACATCACCGTTTACCTGGGAAACTGCATTCGTGTGGCTGCTAGATCAGCTCCTCCTGCGTAAGATAGCGGATGGAGGAAATAGGCAAGTCGATGAACCTCAAGGATACCGCGCCGAATAGAGAAGGCTCAGGCGCATGGTCAGTCGCTAGTCGCGTTAGAGCGCGAAATTCATTTCGCCACTATTCTCCCCGCACGGAGTTCCCCCTCTCGGCCCTCACAACTTTCAACTTTCAACTTTCAACTTTCAACTTTCAACTTTCAACTCTCAACTCTCAACTCTCTGCTTCTCGATCCCCCACCTCTCCATCTGAAACCGCAACGGAGACACCTGATAAAATTTTAGAAACTCCCGCCTGAAATTATATTTCGACGTGAATCCCAGGCTCTCCGCCACCTCATCCGGGGTTCTTCCGCCCGTTAGCATCCTCTGCGCTACCACCATCCGCTCGCGCCGCATCCAGACCTTCGGCGTCAGGCCGATGTCCCTTGCAAAAACCTCGTGCAGATACCTCTCCCCGCATTCCAGCTCCCGGCAAACCTCGCCAATCCGGTAGCCGCACCTCATCGCCAGGCGCTGGAGACATAGCCGGCTCCCTCGCGAGGGAAACAGGATGCACCAACTCTGCCCGGGCCGAACAAATCTCACAGAAGAAACTTCTGACAACTCCCGCAGAATCTAGCAAGCAAACATTTCGTCACCAACAGATCGACACGCCACTCCCTCTCCAACCTCCCCCCCAGCGTCTCTTCACTCAGAATGTTTGAAAGTTAGCATCTCCTAACCACACCTCCGAATTTGATCAATTCTCCCGCTTGCCTTCCCACGAACTGTTTGTTTTGAATGAACTATCAGATCTCAAATGTGGATGAGCCCTTACAGTTCTCAAACACATCCTCCTGTAACTGCCGCCCTCCTAACTTTTTGTGAATACAACCGGAACACGCCTGCTCAAGGTCATAGCATCTCTCACCCTCGTGGCGGCGTCACTCGCCACCGGGCAGAAAATCGAGCTCCACTACCTAGCCCCGGACACCGCCGCCAGCGCGATCAAAGTCGCCCTCGCGCTCGATGCCACTCCGCCGCAAGACACGATGGAAATCTACTTTTTCGATACTCCATCGCTCACTCTGCTCAAGGACCAACACCTCATCCTGCGCCTGCGCAAAAAAGGCGAGACCTGGACCTTCACCGTCAAGGAACGCCCCACCACCCAGCCGCCAGAATCTGATAGATACCCAGGCGCCCTGGAAACCGACGTTGCCATCGGCAGCGGAGAAAAAGTTCCCACCTATTCCATCGACTGTAACCCCTCCATGGCCTCCGTCCGGGCCGCCATCGAACAGCACTCGATCCGAGAAATGCTCTCCCTCCCGCAACGAGATTTTCTCAAAGAACGCCTCGACCAAATTCCTTGGGAAGCAGTGCGCGGCTTCCCTAAAATCGAAGCCCGTCGCTGGAAACTCCCCGGTTCCGCCAACCTCACCGCCGAAGAATGGAAATACCCCACCGGCGAGATCCTGGAACTCTCCTACAAATCCACCTCCAAGGACCCCGCCACCGACGAGAAAAAATTCTCCACTTGGCTCACCACCCACGCCCTCAATCCCGAACAAGGCCGCGGCCTGAAAACCACCCTCGTCTTCGAGTCCCTCGCCAAACAACTCCGCCAAAAGTGACCCAGGAATTCCTGTCTGTCCCCCACCCACCAAATCTTTTTTTGGCGTGGGAGTCTTGGCCCTGTGCTTTCCCCTGCAAAGAATCGACACCATCATCGTTGCTTGCGACAAGTCGGACAAGCGATTTAGAGATTTACCAGAAGCACTGATGGTCCATTACGTGATCGCTTTGAGTCTATTCCCAGAGTGGCTTATCAGAGCATGTTGCGGTGGCTACTCAGCGGCTTGCAGTGGCTCGGGAACTATCACAGTCTGTCTGGGAAACTGCGACGGTTACCCAGGCGAGCCAAAGCAAAATCACCTACGCCTACGATCCCACCAACCTAACCATCGACACCGAAACGATTCAATACGATCTCGACCATGACGGCACCTACGAATTCGCCCGTGTGCTCGATCGCAGCAAGGATACCCTCACTCGCGACACCGGGTTCCAGCTCAAGGACGGCACCACCATCGAGAATCAGGCCAATTACGGCTATTCCGCCACCGACGGCCGCCTCTCTCAAATTTCAAATCCTCAAATTTCAAACCTCCAATTTACCTACGGCTACGTTCCCAATTCCAACCTGATCCAAACCGTCACCGGCCCCACCCACACCGTCACCAACACATGGGAAACCAACCGCGACGTGCTCGATATCAAACAAAACAAGGTTGGCACCGACGTCATTTCAAAGTATGACTACAGCGTGAATGCCATCGGCCAACGCAGCGGAGTTGCCACCAGTGGGAACGCCTTTCCTGCGATACCCTCGTGGGTCTGGGGCTACGACAGTCTCGGCCAAGTCACCAGTGCAGATAGCAGCATCAACACAAGCGACCGCGCCTATCAATATGACACCATCGGCAACCGCAAGAAGAGCGCCGACAGCCTCACTCTCCCAAGCTCGGACAACTACACGAGCAACGCACTCAACCAATACTCCGCCATCCAGCAAGGGAGCACAGGCGTCTCGCCTGCGTATGACGACGACGGCAACGCCACCGCTTATCCGCTACCTGTCGCGCCCTCGGCTAACAGCACCCTTGTCTGGGACGGAGAGAACCGGATGATTTCTAGCACCGTGGGAACAACTGCGACCACCTACCTCTACGACGCCCAATCACGTCGCATCGCGAAAACCACCAGCGGAACAAGCACCCTCTCCGTTTACGACGCTTGGAACTGCATCGCCGAATACGTAGGCACTACCCTTTCCAAAACCCGCCTGTGGGGCACGGATCTCTCAGGAACCCTGCAAGGCGCTGGTGGCGTCGGCGGACTCTTGTCTGAATCTCAAATTTCAAATTCTCAAATCTCAAATTACTACCCCACCTATGATGGCAACGGAAATGTGAGTGAATATCTCGCCTCTAACGGCACTGTCGCCGCTCACTTCGAATACGATCCATTCGGCAACACTGTGGTAAACACCGATATGGCGGGACTCTTCGCTTATCGCTTTAGTACCAAATCGACGGATTTTGAGACCGGCTTGTTCTACTACGGCTACAGATACTACGACCCCCTAACCGGCCGCTGGCCATCGAGAGATCCAATTGAGGAAAATGGGGGAATCAATTTGTATGGGTTTGTGGAAAATCGCCCAATAAATCTATTTGATAAACTTGGCCTGTGTTCCAAGTGCCCTGAGGGTTCTGAAACACGAGCTAATCAAGCAGGTCTAAATGCTCAAGGTAGACACGGGAAAAAGGGCTGCGACGCAGAATATAGAAATAAATCACAAGGCAAAAAACCGGATGGAGGCAATGGTTGCGGAGCTAAGGGATCAATGTGGTCGTTTCCGGGTACTGGTCCTGGCGGAGCTAACTTTGAAAGGGCCTGCAATAAACACGATGATTGCTATTCAACCTGCGGGAAGACACAAGCAGAGTGTGATGAAAAATTCATGACCGACTTATTCAACGAGTGTGCTGCCGTAAATGGTGGTGGAAAGTGTGAAGCGATGGCTGGTGCCTATCACAAGGGAGTTCAATGGGGTGGGAAGAAGCCTCATAAAGATGCACAAGACGCTCACTGCAACTGGACCCCTTGCTGTTCCAAATAATTTCCAAATGAAAATCTTGGTGAGCTTGATAATCATGCTGCTATCATGGGCATCTGCTGTGTATTTGTTTGTCGTTGCTTTCAATGATTCGTCGAACGAAGCATGGAACTTATTTATGAAGTTACTCGTTTTAGTCACAGCATTAAACTTATTACATAATTTTTATCTAAAAGCCATTTTATCTATATTATTAAGTTTTTTAAGTCTTTCCTTGCTGTATGCTCTAATTATTTTTCTCACTCCATCTTCTTTTTCGTCAGATTGGATATTAAAAGTAATTTTACCTCTTTCGCTTTCAGGACTTCTTTTTGTTGTTGTATTTTGTGTTCGGCACAACAGTTTTCCAGACGAACTGTAAGTTATGTTTATCCCGCAAGGCATGGCGGATTCTAAAGGAGTGAATCAGCCTCCGGGCCACGAGTTTAACTCCCTCCCCGAAGATCGTCGCTCCGCCCCACCAAACATCCCGCTGCGTGCTGTCACGCGTGCTGCTAGCCTTCGGTGACATGTGACGTGCGCGGTGTAATGCTGCATCTCGGTCCGGGTGCCTCCCGCAAGCGGGTCCCTCCCTCCCCGGATGTTCCCTCGGGGAATACCCTCGGCAGCATAAACGGGGTCAGTCCTTGGATTTGAATACACACTATTGTTAGTTGACTGATTCAACTCCCCAAGTATCTGAACGGGGTCAGGTGACGCATTTCAACAATTGGTCTGGGGTCGGAGTATATGGATTAACATAAATGTGATTTGGATAGCTCTGACCCCTGACTCTAACTGTCACCACCCGTCCGAACGCTTCCGGCATCGCTACCACCACTGCGGTCAATCCAGACGGCACGAAAATGCTTCAAACCTATCAGCACGGCCTCCTCGTTTCCGAATCTTCCCTGAACACTGGAAACTTGGGGCTGAAAACGTCTTCCTACACCTACACCCCGCTCCAGCGCCCGCTCACCACCACGGACGCCCGCACCGGCACCACCACCTATGATTCCCTCACCGAGTCC
>JAYVNE010000126.1:0-36400 GCA_043758615.1 Akkermansiaceae bacterium | reverse complement strand
GTTGGAAAAGTTTTCAGTTCACTCTCGTGCGCTGTCGCCTTTCGTTGGATGTAAGATGAACCAGAAATTAAAGTTTTGGAAGTTATTAAGGGTCACATTTCCGGCCATCTGGTCCCAAAATCGGCCGTAAGTCACGGGTTCGTTGGATTTCAGGCCGTCTTGTGTGTTGCCTCATTGAAGCGGACACCGAAAAGAAATCCAGGAATGGAAAGAGTGTCCAGCGACAATGGCGGCGAGTTTTTAGTCACCATCTGAACCGATGGCTCAAAAAACACGAGGAGCCGCGCCAGATCGCACTAAGTTAGAAGTGATGAAATCCACTGCTGCGAAGCTGTTAAAAATTTAAATCCTCGGTAAAGAGACGTGATGGGCCGCCTGTCCACTTGTGGCGAAGGTCGAAGATGACGGGAACGGCATGTCTTTTGCCACAACCGAGCAGCCTTTTCTTCAATCCGTCCCAGTCGAAGGCTCCTTCAGGGCAGCGTTACTTTAAGCAGGAAGAAAATTTTTGCCCCCGCCGCCTGCGGGTAACGGCCGCGCCAAGTGGCGAAGCCGCCTGAAGTGGATACTAACTCATGGGTTACGCCCGCAGTTGTCCAAGCCGTAAGATTCGTGGAAACCACCACGGTGTAATTGACGTCGGTGATGTTGTCAGGGCGGGTGTAAGTGTAGGTCCAGTCAGAGCCTAACGTACCAAGCACTGGCAGACCCGTCGTGATGTTCGTCTTTGGCTCGAGGCCGAGTGCGTATTTCACCAAGTTCGGCAATCCATCCTGACCGAAAACTGCTTTCGGACCGCTGATCGCGGGGTTCGTAAGTTCGGCCCCGGTGAATTTGCTAAGAGACCATGAGCTGAAGCTGGGGGGCGTGGTGAAGACCTGGTCTTGGCCCCGAACCCATGCACCGCCAAAAGACCCCACTAACCTAAAGTGATAGACTGTTCCGGGGGCAAGCCCGGTGACGGGGGTCGCGACCGGGGTGCTGCTAGAACCGGTGGCATTTTGTATGGCGGTGCTGGTGCCGTAAGTGGTCGTCGCTCCGTATTCGAAGTGCATCGGCACGGTGTTTCCCGCAGGATTGACCGAACCATTTAACGAAGTCGTGCTGGGAGTGATCGAGCTCGCCGCCCCGGTGGTCACAGGTAGGGTGAAATATTCCGTGGTCGGTACTGCGCCCGCCGCGCCCGCGTTGCCCCCGGAGACATAGATGAGGTTGTTGATAGAAACGGCATTTGGGGTTGACGTTGCTACGTTCAACGGGGCCAGCGTCGTCCAAAGATCGTGTTCGGGATCGTAGGCCTCGACCGTGGAATAAATGGTCGTCGCGGTGCTGTTGGAACCGCCGATCGCGTACAGCGTATCGTTAAGGGCCACCACTGCCAACCCGAGGCGGGCGGTGGGCATCGGGGCTTTTGTGGTCCAACTGTTAGTCGCGGGATTGTAGGCTTCGACGGTGTTGATCGGCAAGTTGGCCGCGTTAACTCCGCCCACTGCATAGAGGATTCCGTTCACGACGCCCATTGCGAGTCCGCTGCGCGCGGTCGGCATGGCGGCTTTGGTGCTCCAGGTGTTGCCCGCCGGATCGTAGGCCTCAAGGGTGCCCAAGGAACCTCCACTGTTATAGCCGCCAGCAACATAGAGTAGGCCGTTGAGGACGCCCCCAGCGGCTTGACTCCGGAGCGAAAGGGTTGAGGTTTTTGCGGTCCAGGTGTTGGCCACTGGATCGAAAGCGCGGACCGTGTTGATAAAGGTGCTGTTATTCGTGCCCCCAGCCAAGTAAAGAATGCCGTTGATTACTCCGCTGGCCGCGCTGGTATGATATCCGGGTAAGCTGGTTTTGGCCGACCAAGTGTTCGTCGCCGGATTGTAGGCATCAACGGTGAATTGATGGCTCCCGTTGTAACCGCCTGCGATGTAAAGCACGCCATTGATCGCGCCCGAAGCCGAGCCCCAGCGAGGAGTGGTCATGGGCGCGACGGTCGTCCAGATACCTTCTGACTGCCCCACGGAAAAGATCACAAAGGTATTCGTCGCGCTGCCAGCATAGTTCGCATCGATGGCCGTGCCTACAACGGTGTAATAGCCGATACCAATCGGAAGCGTGGTGGAACCATTGTAAGTCAGGCTCACCGTTAAGCCGCCCGGTGTCGTAGTCACGGTAGCGCTTTTCGCCGCGCCGTTGTATGCTTGACTCAAGTTGCTAAGCGTCACGGTCGCAGCAGCTTTACTGATGACCAGAGTGCCGGTTGCGCTACCCGAGTAAGTTGCATCTGTGACTGTGGCGACCACCGCGTAGCTACCCGCGGTGGTTGGCGGTGTGGCAGAGCCATTGTAGGTGAAGCCCACTCCAAGGCCGCTCGGCGTAGTAGTCGCCGTCACGCTCTTCGGGGTGCCATCGTAGGTCTGACTTAAACTGCTCAGGGTCACAGTGGCGGTAGGGCCGATGTTTAAGATGCTCGCGTTGCCGGGGATGCCGTTGACGAACATCGTCGCCATGGTCCACCCGGACGGCATGCCGGTCACTGAGGTGGAAGCATAGGAATTTACCGACCAATTTTGGGTGTGTAGATATTTAGTCTGCCCGCTTTCTAGGCTGCGCAATTGGACGACTGGATAATCGCTAGATGAATCTTGTGAATTGCCCCCCGACGCGCCGGAAATGCCACGAAAACCTGAACCTGTTAGGATTAGGCCGCTGCCTATTGAAAGGGGTGAAGTGAAAACGGACACTTGGGGGCGCCAAGCGGTGCTGAAGCCCAGGCCGTAAGCGCATCGCTCTGCACTGACTAGGGTGTTTGCTCCGTTTGTGCCCCCGGCGGCAAGCATTTGACCGTTGGGCAGCAAGGTCGCCGTGTGTTGCGAACGGGCGGTGCCCAGTAGGCCTGTAGTTGACCACACCCCGCTCACCGGATCGTAAATTTCTGCGCCTGCAATATCCCCGCCACCATTGCGCCCACCGGTAATCAAGACTTGGCCGTTGAGTGTTAGGGTTGCGGTATGCAGGAAACGGGAACCGCTAGGTCCGCCGGTGGCGACCCATGTCCCGCTCGTCGGATTATAAAGGGAGGCGGTGAAAAGCCAGTCAATTGCGCCGTAGCCTCCGGCGACTAGCAGTTGCCCATTCGGCAGCAGCGTCGCAGTGTGCATGCGCCGGACTTCGGTTAGTGGTGCCGTTGTTGCCCAAGTTCCCGTCGATGAATCATAGAGTTCGGCATTAGCGATCGCACTGCCGGCGTTCAAGCCGCCGGTAACCAGCACGAGTCCACTCGGGAGTAATGTCGCGGTGTGCTGACTGCGCGGTGTGACGAGCAGTGCCGTCGCGGTCCAAGTCCCGGTGGCGGGATTGAAAATTTCAGCGTTGTTGAGGTAACCGGCGTTGTAACCGCCCGCGACGAGGACTTTCCCGTTAGGAAGAAGGGTCGCGGTGAATTCTTGGCGCTTCTTGCCCATCACCCCGGTGGTCGTCCAAACCCCGGTGGCCGGATCATATAACTCTGCGGTTGCCAGATAACCCGCATTGTAGCCACCTGCGATTAGGACTTTTCCACTTTGGAGCAAGGTTGCCACATGACCATAGCGCGCACCGACCATCGCACCGGTAGCCGACCAGTTTCCGCTGGCGGGATCATAGAGTTCCGCGCTGGTGAGATTCCCGCCGCTGTTGTAGCCACCTGCGACGAGGACTTTCCCGTTGGGGAGTAAGGTCGCCGTGTGCTGCGTGCGAGCGGCGAGAGGGGAGCCGGCCAAGGCCCAGACTCCGCCCGAGGTATCATACAGTTCCGTGGAATTTAGCGCCCCGCTGCTTCCTAGGCCGCCCGCGAGCAGGACTTTACCATCAGGCAGCAAGGTCGCGGTGTGTTGCTGGCGGGCGAACGTCAGTGGGCTTGTGACCGACCATAGGCCGCTGGCGGGATCATATAATTCTGCGGTGAGCAAATAGCCGCCATTATAGCCGCCGGTGACCAGCAGCTGCCCGTTTGGCAACAGAGCGGCCATGTGATCTTGTCGGGCCGAATGCAAAGCCGCAGCCAGAGTCCAGTTACCGGTGACAGGATCATATAACTCCGTGCTGACAAGGGGGAGACTTGTGCCGAGGCCACCGGCGACGAGCACCTTTCCATTAGGCAGCAGAGTCGCGGTATGCTTCTGGCGGGCGAAATTTAGTGTTCCGGTGGGTGTCCATGTGCCGGTGCCCGGATTGAAAATTGAGGCACCTGCCAAGGGTCCGCTGATACCAACGCCGCCAGCCAGCAATACGAAGCCGTTGGGCAAAAGGGTTGCCGTGTGTTGTTGGCCTGCGACGCTCAGTGCGCCGGTTGCCGCCCACATGCCCGTCGCAGGGTCATAGAGTTCTACGCTGGCTAAATAGCCGCCATTATAGCCACCTGCGATCAATACTTTCCCGTTTGGAAGCAAGGTCGCCGTGTGTTGCGACCGGCTCGCGCCCATGGAGCCGGTCGCCGCCCAAGTGCCGGTGGCTGGATCATAGAGTTCGGCAGTGGCCAAATGTCCGCCATTGTAGCCGCCGGTGACTAACACTTTCCCGTTGGGCAGCAAGGTTGCGGTCGGTCCGTAACGGAAGGTGCCGAGTGTGCCAGTGGGCGTGCAAGTGCCCGTAGAAGGATCAAAAAGCTCCGCGGTGTTCCCCGCACTTCCGGCCCCCGCTGCGAGCAGGACCTTACCATTCGGCAGCACCGTCGCGGTGTGTCCGTAGCGGGCGGCGCTCATGGGATTGGCGGTGCGAAAGCGCACAATGACCAATGTCTGCGTGACCATACCTACGTAATTTGGATCGTTGATGGTGGCGATGACCGTGTAACTGCCGGCATTGGTTGGCGCGGTGGGGGCGCCGTTGTAAGTTAGGTTCACGGTCGGGCCCGGCTGGGCAGTTGTGGCCGAAACAATTCTGGCCGTGCCATCGTAAGGCTGGATGAGGTTGCCGAGTGTGACCGTGGCTTTGCCAATCACCAGTGTTCCGCTCGCTGTGCCCGTATAGTTGGTATGGTTGATCGTGCCCACGACGGCGTAGCTGCCCGCATTGGTCGGGACCGTGGCGGAGCCGTCATAGGTAAATATGACGTTGAGACCGGCTGGGCTGGTTGTGGCCGTGGCGCTCTTAACTGCGCCATCATAGGTTCGGCTCAAGTTGCCCAGCGTTACAGTTCCCATGGCCGGGATAATCACCAGCGTGCCGCTCGCCGAGCCTGCATAATTGGCATCATTGATCGTGCCTACGACCGTGTAGGTGCCCGCGTTGGTGGGCGCATTCGAGGAGCCATTGTAGGTGAGAATTACGTTCAGGCCAGCCGGGTTGGTCGTGGCCGTGGCACTTTTGACCGTGCCATCATAGGTCTGGCTCAAGTTGCCGAGCGTGACGGTGGGTGCGAGTCCATTGCCTGCGAGGTTGATGATAAACGGATTTTCATCTGGGTCGTTGCTCGCAATCTGAAGCACCGCTGACCCCGCGCCCGCCGCTGTGGGCGAGAAAGTCGCGGTGAAGGAGGTCGTGGCATTCGGTGCAAGTGTGGTCGCCCCCAGCGAACCCAAGATGAAAACGCCCGGGTTTGCACCGACCTTTGAAAGCGCGAGGTTGTTCAGTGTTGCGGTGCCCGTGTTTTGAATGGTGAACGTCTGCGCGGCGCTATTCGCACCCACAAACGTGTCCGGGAATGTCAAGGTGCCAATGTTGCTCTGCCGTTCCACTGCAGGTGAGGTGCTGGCCCCGGCGAACACAGCAATGTCTGGGCCTGACAGCGGACTGCTGGTCATCGCTAGATACCCTAATTCCAAACTATGGGCAACGCTGGTCGATCTACCCGCAATCAGACCCACGCTGTTCAGGTGGCCGTAGCTGGAGGAAGTAGCCGGACCGCCACCGCCATCCACGGTCTCGGCCGTCATGCTATAGTTCGTCGATACCCGGATTTGGGCCGACGCCAGTATGCTGCAGGCGAGCCAGGCAAGGAGTAAAAGTCGGCTTTTCATGCGGACCTATTGTTCATAACCGCCTGTCGCGGTGTCTAAATCATCGACGAGTTCCAGGCCGGCAGGCAAGGTCAGACAGCCATTTCGGAAAGCCAGCAAGGTACTGCGCACAAAAATAGAACTTACGTTATAACCTGGCGAGGCCCCCGCCACACAGATCACGGTGGAAATACGGTTGGCCGGGATGGCGAGGGTGACCGAATAGGCGTTCGCGACGGTGCTGTCCCCCGTAGTGGACCAGACATCGGCACCGTTAAGTGCGATGCTAGCTTTCTCCCCCCAACCGAGGTAAGCAGTGGCATAATAATTCAGAGTCCAGCTAATGGGTGCTCCCGTGGTGTTTCGCAATCGGAACAAGGCACCGGCAAATTTTGAGTTGGTCGAGCTATACGCCAGCCACGTCTCCGACCAGACGACGGAGTTTGGCGAGCTGGCCGCCTTCTTGTTGAATAAGGCGGCCTGGATTTTCTTGTCAGATGAGATTTGGGACGCTGTTGCATTGCCATCGGACCAAGTGGATGGATTCACCCCTCCTGACAAATTGGGGTCACTGTTGCCAAAGACCCACCCACTAGCCTCGTTATACGTGCTCCAAATCGCCCAGCGATAGACAGCAGGGGAACTGCCTACGGGAAGCCAACTGCTGCCATTTGAAAAATACAGCCTGCTCTCGGCAGAATTGAAATAGACCGAGCCAGCAGGGCCAGCGGCGGGCGCGCTCGCTGCGGTGGCCGGGCTCAAGGCCGCCGCCGCCATCGCATAGCCCACGGAGGTGACCCGTTGATCGGGCGAGAGGAGTTGCGAGCCGTTCGTGCCGTCGTTAAACCACACGCGCAGGCGCACGTCCGGATTGTTAAAAACCGAGGCGGGAACCGCAGTCATATTCGTGATCGTGGCATCACCTAGTGGCGCGAGGTAGAGGCCATTGACCACGGGCAGTGACACCGCGGCAGTGGGCTGACTGCCCACAACACTGGTGCCGTCATTGCTCCAGTAACTGATAGGACCGGCGGCATTCACCAGCGCGAAGCGAAACTGTCCGGTGCCTGTGAAAGGAGTGGTGCCGACGGAAACCTTGCCCTGTTGGTTGATAATCGAGGGAACCTGGGCGACTAGCGGTCGGGCCGAGAACAACAAGAAAACGGCGACGAGGAGGCGGGAGGGGATGTTCATGAGGATGAAATCTAACTTCTATCAATTACTTTTTGCGGGAGGCTCCTGAAGCAGCCGTTGGGCTGGACCGGATGGCGGGAAAAGGGGAGCTTGGGTAAAACTGAAACAAAGAATGCTCTATAGAATGCAGGAATGCGGCGGAATTTAGATATTTCGACACTTACTTTATCACCCGCTACCGTAGTGATCTGGACAGCTTTGACAAGATTATTTTCGATCGTCGGAAGTAAGTTTGGCGGCTTTCTCTAGCGAGGGCATGCAAGGCTCTGGGAATCGTGGCTCTTCGCTCCAGTCCATGCGGGAGCGACGTGCCAATGGAGAGCTACTTTATTTCGACTGTTCGAGCATTCGCAACAGCGGGGCTTCGGCACGCTTGCGGAGGGACTCCTCCATCTCGACCCGGGGCTGGAGGGTATCCAAACAATTGCGGAGTTTTTCGAGAGTGTTCATTTTCATGTAGCGGCAGTCCGCGCAGGCGCAGCGGTCGGTAGGGCCGGCGATCAGGTTCTTGTCCGGACACTCCTTGCGCAAGCGGTGAAGCATGCCGCTCTCGGTGACGACGATGATATCTCTAACTGGGGCGTTCTTGCAGTAGGAAATCATTTTTTCCGTGGAGCAAACTTCGTCTGCTAGAAGTCGGACGGCTTGCGTACACTCCGGGTGAGCGACGACGAGGGCATTGGGAAATTCGGCTTTGATGCGGTTGATCGAATCCCGGGTGAATTCGACGTGGACATAGCAATTGCCTTTCCAAAGATCCATCTTGCGGCCGGTTTGTTCCATGACCCAGGCACCGAGGTTTTCGTCAGGCACGAAAAGGATCGGGCGATCCGCTGGGGCTTGGTTGACGATTTTTACGGCATTGCCGGAAGTGACGATGACGTCGCAGAGGGCTTTCACCCCGCCGGAACAGTTGATGTAGGCGATAACGTAGTAATTTTTCTCCACATTCGCCTTGAGGAATGCTTCGAGGTCGGGCGCGGGGCAGGATTGTTCCAGCGAGCAACCGGCATCGGCATCCGGGAGCACGACAATTTTTCCGGGGTTCACGATCTTCGCCGTCTCCGCCATGAAGTGGACACCACAGAAGACAATGACATCAGCCTCGGTAGCCTTGGCATGATAGGCGAGTCCTAACGAATCTCCCACGTAGTCGGCCACGTCTTGGATCGCGCCGATCTGATAGTTGTGGGCGAGGATGACGGCATTTCTGGCTTTTTTCAGGGCCACGATTTCTGCTTTGAGATCGAGGGATGCTAACATTTTAGAGAGAATATTCTAACGAAAGACTAAAGAACTAGGCTTGCGTCACCATTTCGATGGTGCCGATGTGCTTGGCTCCGGGCTTCACGATGAGGGATGAGGCGCGAACCAGGCCTTGAAGTTGGGCGCGTTTTTCGAGGGTGATCGATCCAGTGCAGAAGATTTGGCCGCGGACATTGCCATCAATGAGGGCGGTAGTGGCGCTAACAGGATTAAGGAACTCGACACGGGCACCCTTTTCTACCCGGAGGTTTTTACAGGTGACCTTGCCCACGATTTTGCCGTGACTGCGGATGATGAGGTCGCCGCTGCACTCGACGGACCCTGCTAGCTCGCCGAGAACGGTTAGGTTATGGCATTGTAGAGTCACGCCTGTGACCTTTCCCGATTTTTGGATGACGACATCGCCACAGGTTTGGATGCGGCGGTTCCAGCTATCGGTGATCTCGTAGTCGATCAAGCTGATATAACCGCTGCACTTGGGGCATTGGCTGGATTGTGCTTCGGCGACGGTGGTGTAGGAATGGCTGCATACAAAACAGCGGATGTCGCGAGGGGGCTTGGTGGGATTAAACAAGCGCATCAGGAATGACTGCGGCGCTTGCTCGACTGGGCCACGCCGCAGCATGGGCGGGAGTTTCACTTTTGCGGGCGCGGATTCCGGCTCGGGATCCGAGTCTTTGCGCGGTTTTGCCAGCCGGGTGACGGGGCGGTCTCTCACCACGCCCTGGCCAGCACGGACTTGAAAGTTCGCACGGCAAGAGCGGCACTGGGTCGAGATGACGAGTGCGGGCTCGCTTTGGAGGTGCCCGCATTCCGGGCACGTCACTTCGATGCGATGACGCAGGGGCTCATCGGCCATGATAGGACAGTGTAGTGCTCAGGGAAATAGTTCCTGAGCGGTTAGGACACGGTGCCAGCAAGGGTGCCTTGTTTGGGAGTTTCCGGAGCGGCGGGGGTTGCGATTTTTGTAGCGGGTTGCACGCTTGCCGCAGCTGCCACCGTGGCGGGTGTGCCGACGGTGGATTTTCCGACGAATATTGCACCTGCTTCGATGGAGAGGGTTTTGGCTTTAATATCTCCAACCACTTCGGCGCTCGATTTGAGTTCGACTCGATCAGTGGCGGTAAGATTGCCGTAAACCTTACCATAAACGACAACCGTAGCGGTCTTGATTTCCGCCTTGATCCGGGCATTTTCGCCCACAGTGAGGTTTCCATCAGAAGTGATTTCCCCTTCAATTTTGCCATCGACGACGAGGTCATTGGTGAATTTGACGGTGCCTTTGATTTCGACATCGGAGGATAGGACGTTGCGGGTGGCAGCGGGGGAAGTGCGGGCGACTGCTGGCGCAGGCTGCTGCGAACCATACGATGGTGCTGGCGCAGATGCGGCGATGGGCTCCGGGTGGCGGGATTCCGGATGTGAAGGTGCGGTCCGATGGGAGTCGCTATTGTCTTGGCCGATTACTTTTTTAAACACGGTAGATTAGAGTGGTGTGAGTTGGAGCGATGTCAAATGGATCTTACTGCTTCGGGGCGGGCTCCGCATCCTTTTTTACAGGTTCGGGGGCGGGTTCAGTGGGGCTGGGAGGCGTTTGCGTGACCGATACTCCGGGAGGGAGTGCCGATTTGATGGCTTTGATAGAGTCAGCCTCCGAGGTGGATGGCGCAGGTGATGCGGGTGGCGCGTCGATCTCAATGGGCGGCTTGGCCTTCAGAATGGCAAGACGACGCGTGGCGGTTTCGGAAAAGCTGCTGTCTGCGAAATCCGATTTCACCTTGTTATAGGAGGCTTCTGCTTTGGCGATGTCGCCGCCGGCTTTGGCGATGTCACCGAGGGAGATCAGGGCAAAAGGAGCGATGAACTTGGCGGAACTGTTATCAGCCAGTTGTTGGAAAATTTTCGCGGCTTCTGCGGATTTTCCCTGAGTCATCAGCTTGGCGCCCAAACTTGCTTGGGCGGTGGGAAGGGCAGGGTGCTCAGGATTCGCTGCAATGAATTTTTGCAGGGTAGCGATCGCGGCATCCTGCTGACCTTCCGACCATTGTTTGTTAGCGAGCAGGACCATCGCGCTGCCACCGGCGGCCGTTTTTCCGTATTGATCCACCACCGATTGAAGCGAGCTGAGATCCTCTGCTTTATTGAGGGCGTTACCGGCGGTTTGCTGCCCGCTTTTTTCGATACCGCGGTAGATCACAAATCCAGCGGCACCCAGCGCGAGAGCGACTGCGAGGACCACCAGATTTTTTTGGTTGCGGTCGAGAAACTCCTCAAAGGCATTTGGGCCTTGGGAAATTTCAGCGAGAGGCACGGGAGCAGTTTTGAGATCAGCGGACATGGTGAGAGAGAGGCGCAGTGCTGCGGAAGCACGATCAAAGCGGCGGCGGCGTCGAAATCAATGCGGAACTCCGGAAGTTTGTCGATTTTCGTCAGGAGGCGACCGGGAAAGGGTTTTTAATGGCCAGAGCGGGGCGTGTTCCCTAGCCTCGCGCCGCATGGCGAAACGGGTGTATGTGGTGGCGGGCGAGTTAAGTGGCGATGCCCACGGCGCGGGATTGTTGCGATCCATGGTGGAAATGGTGCCAGATGTGGAAATCCACGGTGCGGGCGGCCCAGCGATGGCGACTGTCGCCGGGGCTGGCGTCACCGACTGGGTGGAAGACGCGGCGGTGATGGGAGTGTGGGAGGTTTTAAAGCACTACGGTTGGTTTAAAGAGCGGTTTGGCGAAATGCTGGCGGCGCTGAAGGCATTTCAGCCGGATGTTTTGCTATTGATCGACTATCCGGGATTCAATTTGCGCTTTGCGAAGGCGGTGAAAGAAGCCTGTCCTAACACGCGGATTCTCTACTACATCAGCCCGAAAGTGTGGGCGTGGAACAAGGGGCGGATCCCAAAAATGGTGGAGCTTCTCGATGAAGTGCTGTGTTTGTTTCCCTTTGAGCCGCCGATTTTCCAAAATGCCGGGTTAAAAGCGACTTTTGTGGGTAATCCGCTGGTGGATGAGCTGGAGGCCCAGCGAATTCCGGCGGTGGTGTGTGTTGAAACGTTAGTGGGACTTTTTCCGGGAAGCCGCGAAAGGGAAATCGCGAGGCTGTTTCCCATGATGGTGGAAGCGGCAAAAATCCTGAAATCTGGGCGAGCGGATCTCAAGTTTGAGGTCCCGGCCGCATCGGCGAAACTTGCATCGCAAATACGCAATCTAACGGTCGATGCCGGGGCAGGGGATTTGATCACGGTCACGGACGGTGGCAGCCACTCGCTGATGCAGCGGGCATGCTGCGCGGTGATCGCGAGCGGCACAGCGACTCTGGAAGCAGCGTATTACGGCCTGCCCTATTGTCTCGTCTATCGGATGGCAGGGCTATCGTATTTTATGGCGAAAATTCTGGTGAAAATCAAATACGCCGGGTTGGTCAATATTCTAGCAGATGAAGAAGTGGTGCAGGAATTGATCCAGAGTGGCGCAACTCCAGAAGCAGTTGCTAGATCCATGAAAAGCTTTTTGGAATCTTCTGAAAAACGGCAGGCACTCCAGGTGCGTCTCGCGCAAACGGTGGAGAAACTCGGTGGTAATGGCGCACACGAACGCGCTGCTAGAGCAGTGGTGGGCTGGCTCGAGTAGCCGTTTTTTAAAAAGCCTAAAAAGTTCTCGCCAAGGGGGGATGCTTTCGTTAGTAACAAATACGTATTTGGAATAGTTCCAATCACCATCCATGTAAGTTCACTAAATAAAAATCAACTGTTTTTGCGACCAACAAAAGCAACTGGGCCATCAACAAAACCTGCAAGTTTCTAAGGCCATTCAGAAAGACAGAGCTGTCGTGCCAATCGGCGCGGCTTGTCGCGTCTTTCTGAAAGGCGCTTGCAGGTGCCTGTTGATGGGGCGCGGTCAAGTCCGCGCCCTTTGTTTTCCAGAAACTGTGATGGCTCGTCAAACGACTGACATTTTCTCTAAGCTACCCATCGCCATGCTCCGAATAAAATTCATGACACGCATTACCCTATCGATTCTGATAGGACAACTTTATGCAGAGGCTGAGGTCTCGGAAGTAACCGAAATCATAGGAAGGATTGCGGATGGTACGCCATCTGAGCCAGCAGTGAAACCCGAGCTCCCTAATTTTCAGGTAAAACAATCGATGGTCAGTCAAATGGATGTCGTCGATGTTCCCGAAATGTCGGGGCTGCCACCCGTGAAAGGCAGAATCAATGTGACAGTGCAATTGGTGGGAATCCCAATTTGCCAGAACCTCCGCCGCCCCTTCCGACACTTTCGGTGGATGATCCGGCCGTAAGGGCCAGGATCGAAGAGTTTCGGGGAAAATACCGCAGTATGGAGTTCGTTTTCGTGAGTGCCACGGTTTACGATCATTCCCGGACATTGCTCAACTGGTTTCCGAATGGTGAGGTGAAAAACGAAATGTCTGCTTGGTCGAATGTGGATTTTAATCATTTTTCTGGATTTGCTACCTATCAGGTAAAGCAAACGGACGGAACAATCCGGAAATATGGTTTTATAATGGGAATTGGCAACGCGAATACTGTCCCCAGAAATAAACATTTGGACCAGCATGCCAATGCCGGGATCGCAGCGAAAATGCCGAAAATTCCTGATTTGCCAGATCTCGCAATTGGAGGGCCAGCCTTCGTCGTGATCGATGGCGACAGTTCGAATGTGTCTTCCATGGGAATCGTGCAAAGTATGCATGACCTCTATCGGGTTGAAGGCTCGCGAATGGAAAAAGCCTATCAAGCAAGAACTAAGGCGGATGCGGAACGCAGAGCTTACTTACTGAAGAATCCAACAGTTCCCGAGGATGTGATGATACAATTTTGGACACGCAATAAGCCCGTTGAAGTAAATGAGAAGAACAACGCTACTGTGGAGGGTGCACGATGAATTGCTTCACAAAGGCCATGCTCCTAATGGCAGTTCTCCCAGTCCATTTAAAGGCAGACCCGCTGGTTCAATCGCAGATTTCCTTCACTCCCGGCTCCATGGGCACATGGAATGCAGATTGGGATGGCGCGGCGGATCGGACTTACTTTTTCCAATGGTCGTTGGACTTAGTACATTGGAGGTATGCGCCTTTCATAGAATTCGGACCTGGCATCAAAAGTCATGGGATGAGTTCAAGTAGTGATAAGTATTTCATTCGCCTGTTTATGTCAGAAGGCAATAACGTCAGCACCTTACAAGAAGCCAAAGATGCGGATTATGACGGTGACGGATTGTCGAATTTGAGCGAGGTTTTGACCCATTCGACAGACCCGATGCGTTGGGATTCGGATGGGGATGGGTTGGATGATAGTTGGGAAATTACTTATGGCTTGAATCCCAATGATGACGGTTCCATTAATCCTGTAAATGGATCAAATGGCGATCCTGATGGCGATGGCTTCAGCAATCTTTTTGAATACTGGTATGGCACGAATCCTCACAACGCAGACACCGATGGCGATGGCATCAATGACGGTGACGAAGTCAATTTATATAACACTTCGCCTACATCAACGGACAGTGATCAAGATGGTCTTACAGATTATGATGAACTTTTCATATATCATACAAATCCTGAATTTGGTGATACGGATTGGGATGGTTTAAGTGATGGCGTTGAAATTGGTAATTACGGAACGAATCCACTACTTTGGGACACTGACGGGGACGGGCTTAACGACAAATTCGAAATCACATACGGTTTCAACCCGCACCTCACTACTGTGACCAGTACTGACACCGACGGAGACGATCTTGACCTTCTTCAAGAACAATCTGCAGGGACCGACCCGAATAACGCGGATACCGATGGAGATGGTATATCGGATTCCAATGAACTCATGGGTGGAACCTCTCCTACCAATCCTGACACTGACGGTGACGAGGTTCCTGATAAATTCGAAATTACCTTTAAATCAAGGGTCAGTTACACCACATTGTATAAATATGGCTTCGATAGCTTTCAGGTTACCACTCCCCCCAAAAAATATCTCAAGCAGGTTGAGTCTTGGACAAATATGTCAGGTGGGAACCCTGAAAGTGGTCCATACGGTGTTGGTCCAGGGACCCGTACCAGAATATATGATCCGCTAATCGGTAGTTACACGTCTGAATCCACCGGAGTAGGAGGCTCCTATGGCAACACGGTCACGTCCCCTACCACCAAGAACGATAGCGTCACCATCTACAACTATGACGATCCGCCAAACGAAACCTACGACGAGCCTGGCACAGTCACTGCGGCCGCCACGCTTTCCGATGAAAACACGACGGCCATGATGTTGGCAAATACCAACGGCAAGCTTCCGGCATATCCTCCTGATTTCTATAATTATGGATATGCGGAGGCTGATAAAGCAATTGATGAATCTCACTATTCACTCCGAAAAATGAAATATAAGCTCGTCTTTGGAGGAGCTATTCAGGCGAGTTTAAAATGGGTTGAGATGTTCAGTCCTGAAAATGACCCGAACACGCTTCAAGATGAGTCGCAAGACCCCACATTCACCGCAAAGTCGTGGAGTGGGACTGGCGCGGAAACTCCTGAATTTGAAATAAATCCATACACAATTGACCCCGCCAAGGACGGGCGTTACGAGATTCTTTATGTAGAGCATGTCACGGTCGCTTACACTGATCCGAACAGCCATAAAATTCCCAGTAATCAATATGCAAACAATGTCTTGGGAAAAGAGCATATCGTTTGTGTCAAGGACACTGGTGATGTAAGACTTCAGGCGAGCTTTAACTACTCAATTCCAGATAGCGCAAAAAATAAAGTTACTTGGACTTGTTCCGGTGGAACTATCACATCACCTGCTTACGGCACTGACCCTAGTAGTAAGCTGACCGCCAAGCTCTCCAGCGCAATCGCAGGCAAATATCCGGTGGTCCTATCGCTTGATGGGATTGTAATGTGGGAAGGCGTGGTCTGGGTAATTTGGGCGGATATTACTTCGACTCATAATCCGATCTCTCCTATTGTTGGCGGTGGTGGAATTGATTTGAGCGGACGCATTGATTTCGTTCATAGCATAGCTCCAGTAACCATCGTAACAGATAGTGATCATCCAAATTTAGAAGGCGGCTTACCTAATGCTATTACCGCTCCTCCCGGCATGAATTCATGCGGACAATCGCTAGCTAACGGAGCGAATACGAAATGGGATCAATCAAGACAAATCAAAGGAAAATTCACGGCACCGTCGAGTATAGTTGTTCAGTGTGTTGATAATTTAAATTTTCAGTATCCGAGTTCAGATATTCTGGGGAATGACGACGCAACTGTGGGAGCGGAAGAGACAAACAATCTATATTCTCACTCAGGCTTGATAACTGGCTATGATAATGTTTCTAGAACATGGTACAATTACCAAGGATCAGATGGAGATAAGTTGGAACATAATATTCAATTTCAAGAATTTACGCGAATCCTGCTCGGAAATACCTGGTACCGCTGCTCTGATTGGTATCCGTGGAGGGTCGATCTAAAACTCAAAAAAGTTTCTGGAGCTTGGGTGGATGATGGGTCAGGTATATTTCTAAATAATGTAGCTTTTTAAATCATGAAAAAAACAATTCTTATTTCAATTTTATTAAATGCTTCGGTCTTTTCCGAAGAAAACATATTTGATCAAATACGAAATTACTCTGGCCCAGCGATGGGAAAAATTCCTATTGATAACACTAATCCTTCTTTGAAGGCATCTTTAGAACATGTTAAGGAACTTCCAAAGCCGTGGACGGTTGCGAACCTTATTTCTTTGTATGATGATCCCAAATACTCATCATATCGAAAAGATATTCTCATCATGTTAATGGCATCAGGGGATGACAAAGGTTGCGAATTTTTAGGTAGGTTTATAGAGCGATTAAATAATCATTCTACTGTGGATTATGACATTGCTGGTGACGTTCTGAGATTAGCCTGTTTATATTATGTCAAAAATTATCCCGGTGGTGGCTCAGAACAAGAGGCATTTGCTGTGACTGCTTGGTGGAAAGAATTTAAGGAGATTAAACAGAACTTGGTTAAAGAGAAGTGGCAGATCGAATGGGAAAATACGGAGAATAAAGATAAACTGCCTATTGAAGCAATGAAGGCAATTGCAACAGAACTGGCAAAAGATGACTTGGAAAAAACAAAGAAATCCATCGCCCAATTGAAAGAACAAGGCGCAGTCAATGCGTTGATTCTTTTATTAAAATATCCGAATGACTCTGTGATTAAGGCGGTTGCTGAAAGCTTGTCAGATTTTCCTACTAAGGAAGTAGCAACGGCGTTATATGAGAGCTTGAAAACTTTCGATACGGCACTGGCTGGCGGCACGGATGGAGCTGCGGCACAAGATCAGGCTATTGCCGCAGTCACTAATTCGTTGTTCAAGGGTGCCAGAATTGATCCATCGCCGGATTTCGCTAATCATGAAAAGCGCAACCAAGCTATCGAACAGGCCATTAATAAAATGACGTCTCAAAAATGAAGTTACTTTTTATTTAGAGTGTGATCGATTGGAATAAACTTAAGTAATTCAAAACATTGTGATCACCTAGCCTGTAATGTAGTTAGTTCGTCACGATTTTTTGTCAGGTGATATTGGCAAAGCTGGAGCACTGGCTGGCGCAGGTGTGGATGCGGTAGCTTTTCCTCCACCGAGTTCTTCCATCAGTTTCATTCCTAGCAGACCGGAGAGAGCGCTGTTCGTGCTGTCTCCTCCGCCAGTGATGAGGATGTCCGGCATGACCTTGACCTTGTCTTTGCCGATGATTTCGGCGATCTTGGTGCGAGTGAAATTGTCTCCGCCCATCGCGGTGACTTGGAGGTGATAGGCCTCGGCGTTTGCCTTACCGATGGCGAGAATCTTACCTGCTTCCGCATCGCCGGTGCGGGTGATGCGTTGGGCCTCGGCTTCGGCTAACATTTTTGTGCGTTCGGCTTCGGCAGCGGCGTTGAGTTTGACGCTGGTGGCATCACCTCCGGCCTTTTTCACGGCGGCATCAGCGACTCGCTCGGCGATTTGCACGCCTTGGTCGGCTTGCACGATCTGCTTTTGGATATCCGCGATGGCGGTTTGTTTTTCCAAGTTCTGGCGAGTTTCCTGGGCCATGCGCTGCGTGTCGTAGGTGACTTTTTGTTCCTCGGCGAGTTTGCGGTCGGTGAGGGTTTTCATCAGCGAATCGGGCGGGGCGATATCGCCGATGAGAGTGTCCACTCCGTTGACGTTGTATTGATCGAGCACGTCGTTGATGTGGGTGCGGGCAGATGCCTGACGTTCCTTCCGGGTAGAGAGGAAGGCGATCACGTCACTGTCTTGCGCGCTGTTCCGGAAGTAGTTACCAATCGTCGGCTCTAACACCTGAGAAACGAGGTTATTCATGTTGCCGAAACGGGCGATCACTTTGCTGGCTTCGGTCATCGGAATGTGGATGATCTGTGAGACATCGAGGTTGAATGGGAAGCCGTCCTTACTGCGCACGGTGATGGTGGAGAGATGTTTGTCGAGTTGGTGGGCCTCACTGCGGGCGTTCGCCCAGTTCAGAACAAGGTTGGTGGTCGGCACGTGTTCAATGCGCAGGATATAAGTGTTGAGCGGATATTTTCCGGGGCCAAGTGGTTCTGCCCACACGCCTTTGTGGCCCTTTGCCACGATGTTGCCGTGTTTAAAGTCGAGCCCGCTCACGTCCACGCCTTCATCGCCGTAGTAGCTGATGACCACGCCAACCGATCCGATAGAAATTTCTGTCATCGGGATTTCCTCCACGTGGACGAACCAGGTGTTGAGGAAATACGAGCCTGCTAGAATGACTTGCGGTTGCAATCCACGACTGCCACCCGCGGCGAGGAAAGCATCGGCATTTTGGAAATTGCTGTGGCCATCGGTGACGCGTCCGGCGATCTGGCCCTCAGGAAGTGCGGCCCCGTCGAGTGTGGTGACGATGCCGACCATGTTTTCCTTGATTTGGGTCATGTGCGCGAGCGTGACCTCAAACAGAAACATATTGATCCGATAGGTTCCGGGAGTGAGGTAAGCAGCTTGGCGGCCTTTTTGACCACCCGAGCGAAGGAATATTTCCGCGTCTTGGAACATTTCGCAATCGACGCGCCGGGCGAGGATTCCGCCGGGGGGCAGTTCTCCACCGTCCTTTGACATGAGCAGGCCAATGAGACCATCGGGGATGACGGTCAGCGCCTGAAGCGTGATTTCATACTGCCAGATCCATTTCCAGAAATACAAGCCGGGTGCGAGCGTTTGCGCTTGGAAGCCGGCCTCCCCATTCAGGGCGATGATGCGGCCGCTGGGCAGTTGCTTGAACTCACCGAAGAGTGCGAATTTTTTCGTGACCAAGCCGATTTTATCTTCGGGCACGATCACGACGCCTAGCAGTTGGAGGATTTGCCGGAAAAAGGCGATGAACACGACAAGCGCAATGCCGATCCAAAGCCAGAATGAATAAGGTTCGAGCGCGTCGGGCAAAAGAGCAGCGAGGGAGGGGAGTTTTTCCATAGACGCCAAGGAGTATCTAGCAACATTGGGGCCTGCAATTCTAAACATGAGCCATCAATGTAACTCGTCAGAATTGAAAGTTCGCCTTGGGGGTTGCGTTTCGGCGGCGAGTGGCTATTGAAGCGGCGCGATGAAATTTTTCCCCATCCTCCTTGTGGCTGCCTCCGTTTTCGCTGTTTCGTGCGAACGCCATGAATTCGAAGGTCCTGATGGCACCAAGCAGCTTCACGAGCACCACGCAGCCCACGCTGCGGAGCATGGTGAGCATGCCGAAAAAGCCGAAAAAGCCGAAGTGCCCGCTCATTGAGCAGGGTTTCTAGTAGGAGCGGATGTAGCTCACGAAGCACTCTCCCAGATCTGGCCGCGCTTCGAAGTGGCTCACTTTGTAAAGCCGCGTGGCTGGCAGAAACTCCGCTGGCACACCAGTCGGTGTCGTCGCATCCCGCCCGCCAAACAACGTGTGTCCGGCCAGCGTGAGGTGAAATTCATCGATCACATCCAGCTCGGCCAGCGCCCGGATCAATTGCCCGCCGCCTTCGCAGTGAAGATTTTTTACGGCGTATTTCAAAGCGAGACATTCAAAAAAATCGGCTAGACTCTTGGTGTGGATTGTCACATTGGGTCCGGCGAATTCCGGTAATTCCCGCATTTTTTCACCCGCGATCAACAAATGAATGTCGCCGCCAGGTGTGTGAAACAGCGGCTGCTCAGGATCGAAACCCCCACTCCGCGATACCACACAGCGCAGCGGCTGGATCGTTTTTCCAGGCACCCGCATCGTCATCCGGTCGCTTTCCAGCGTACCTTTGCCGACTAGCAATGCATCCGCATTTTCGCGCAGTTCGAGCAAACGGGCGTGGTCCTGCTTGGACGTCCAGCCGGATGGGATTCTCGCCACGGGAGAAATTTTCCCATCTGCCGAGATCGCCAGATTGGTCGAGATTCGCGGGCGTTGCATGGCGGAATCTGTCGATTTCAACGTCTTCGCGCAAGAATCCTTCCTGTTTTCTGCCGCATCTCGCTCGTGCATCTGCTGGGTGGTTTCCTGCCTAACCATTCAAGTGATCTGGCATTTTTGAAAACCTTCCGGCTCACTCTTGGGTGATTTCGTTAGATAACTCATTCGGATTCGTTTCCTCCGATGGCCAGTGTGTGGACATGGTTTCACCTAGCAGGCGTATACCAGCGATGAGCGCTGCTAGGCGCTCACCATTCTTTAAGTGGTCTGACATCGTATTTGCGATCATTTCCCAATATCCCGGCCCCACGAGCGCTGAAATTGCAGTATCGCCCAAAATTACAAAGCGCCGCCCCAACTGCTTCCCCCTCCACCTCCACCCGTCCATGAATCATCGTGCCAAGCGCCGCGACCGTTGAGAATCACGTCTTTCCCACGTCGCCGCTCCGATATCATAGAAATTCAGTGGTGCGCTGCCAGTTGTAGTCGTGACCACGAACGAATTATTGATCCCGGCTGCGCCAAATGAATGACCTGTGGCCAATATAGCGAAAGTCGGGCTAAGTATCTCAATTTCATGAATTTGATTTACGGTTTAAAGTCGGAAATAAAGCCGCAGTGGCGTTGCTTGCGATTGCCCAGCACTTTAAAATGTCGAAAGCCTGCCGATGGGTTAAGAAATTTTTAAATTCGCTCAATTTTTCAAAGCGAACGGACCCGTGGAACCGAAAGCGAGAAGAGGGAATTCAATTATTTCCTGCGGCGGAGGATGAGTAGCAGGCCGAGAAGTCCAAGAGCAATACTCGTCGTTTCGGGAACGACAGTAGGTTGGTTGCTGAAAAGCTTCTCGCTGGGGGAAGAGCTTACGGTCGTGTGGGGCTGGAAGAATTTTGAACTTTCGGTGACACCTGCTTGAGGGTCGGTATGGACCGAACCCTTGTCGTGTGTGATGTTAGGTTCATTTGCCGTTGCCGCTGCCGGATAGAATGCTGTCCCGAGTGCGAAGATGGCGATGAGGTTCTTCATTTTCAACTGATTCGGTTTTTTAAAACTACTGGATGGGTGTCGCGGGAAACTCGTAAGCAATTCCCAAATCCAGCGGGAAAAGTTTCAAACGCCACAAGTTTGTCAATTTAATTTTAAATATTTCACGGTGTTTCCGAGCCGGGTGGGTCGGGTTCAGGCGTCTTCGATGTCCAGCTCAATGGGCAGGGTATCCAGCGCCTTGCGGTAGGCATTTTCATCAAAGTTCCGCGATCTCTTGAGAATCTCCTCCATTTCCTCGCAGAGACAGTAAACGATTTGAAGTTTTGCCGAGGATTCGTCCAAGCCAAGTTCGAGCAAGCGATGGTAGGTCTCTCCAACGTAAGGTGTGTCAGGCGAGAGGATTTGCTGGTCCACGGCGGCGACGAGATCGTTGCGAAGGTCTTTGTTCATGGCGTGACTGGGGGTAAAGGCGAGAGCTCGGTCCAAGGTTTGAACTCATGGGGAATGGTGGCCTCAAACCGATGGCGCTTACCCGTGACCGGGTGGATGAAGGAAAGCCGCCAAGCGTGAAGCATGAGGCGTCCCGTTTGCTCCGAGGTTTTACTAGGTTTACCGTAGATCGGATCGCCGACGAGCGGAGCACCCTTGTGATGGAGGTGGACGCGGATCTGATGGGTGCGACCGGTGTGGAGATGGCAAACGATGAGCGCGGTGATACTTGCGGCATCGGTGGCGAGGATTTCGTAATCAGTGATGGCGGTTTTCCCACCAGGCGGATTGACGACGGCCATTTTCTGACGGTTCACGGGGTGCCGTCCGATGTGAGTGAAGATGGTGTCCTTGGCCGGTTTCGGTATGCCTTGCGTGACTGCTAGATAGATTTTCTCCATCGTGCTGCGTTCGGCAAACTGGGTGACGAGCGATTGGTGGGCGATGTCGGATTTTGCGACGACGAGGCAGCCGGAAGTGTCCTTGTCCAAGCGATGGACGATTCCCGGGCGCTCTACTCCACCGATGCCGGAGAGCTTTCCTTTGCAATGATGGAGCAGCGCATTGACCAGCGTGCCATCGGGATTTCCCGGCGCGGGGTGCACGACCATACCGCTGGCCTTATTTAAAACGAGCAGGTCGTCATCTTCGAACAGGATCTCGAGAGCAATGTCCTGCGCCACGTTGTCGAGCGGCACCGCTTCGGGAAGGACGATGGTGATTTTATCGCCAAGTTTCACCGCATCGCGAGGCTTGGCGGGGTGGCCGTTGATTTGAATGAACTGCTCGCGGATTAACGTCTGGATGCGGGAGCGTGAAAGCTCTGCCAAGCGGGCGGCGAGAAAGGCATCGATGCGCTCGCCCGGACTATCTTCGACGTGAATCTCCACAGGTGGATTCTCTCCGTGAGAAAATGCGCTGCAAGTTTCAAGTTTGCACGTCGTAGTGGTCTAGGTACGATATGTCCATGCCGGAACGCAAAGAGAATATCGCCTATTGCCACGCATGTGGAAGCCCAATGGACGTGACCTTGGTTGCTCCTTTTTCTAACGTTACCTGCCCGGGCTGCGGCAAGCACACCCGGGTGAAACGGGAGTTCGGCCCCTACACGCTGACCCGCCGCCATGCGGTAGGTGGCATGAGCATGGTTTTCGTGGCGCAGGATCATACGCTTGACCGTGAAGTTGCACTTAAAATTCTCAGTGAGGAATACTCGGCAGATGAGCGGCGGATCACTGCTTTCGAAGAGGAAGCGCGAATCACCGCTTCCTTCAGCCATCCGCATGTGGTGCGGGTGCTACGAACGGGCCAAGCATTCGGCAGGCTTTACATCGCCATGGAACTCGTGCCCGGCGGGCATTTCGAACATCAGATCCGCGAGCGTGGAAAAATTCCCGAAGCGGAAATGTTGCCGCTCGCCATCCAAGTCGCCCAAGGACTCAAAGCCGCCCATGCCGCGGGTTTAATTCACCGCGACGTGAAACCCGGAAATATTCTGTTGGATGCGGAAGGCAACGCGAAGCTTGTTGACTTCGGGCTGGCTCTCGTCACCCAAGGTGGCAAAGCGCAAGCCACCGAGCTATGGGCCACGCCGTATTACGTCCCGCCGGAAACGATCGAAGGCGACCCGGAGGATTTCCGCTCCGATATCTATGCCTTCGGCGCGACCGTCTATCATGCTCTATCAGGTCATCCCTCCTGCGGCGAAGAAACGATGGCCACCGATGTTCTCCGCGAGGCAAAAAAGAAGGTGGTCCCTCTCAGCGTAGCGGAACCCACGATTTCCTCGGAAACGTGTATGATCATTGAGCGTGCGATGGCTTATGATCCGAAGGATCGATTCGGCTCCTACGAGGAAATGATAAACCAGTTAGAATCCGCGGCGAAACGGCTCAAAACCGGTGCCCCCACCGCCGCAGAAATCTCTCAGAAAACGTCACTTCGTAGGGCGCAGAAAAAACGGACCGAGCTGCTTATTTTTTCTTCGGTCGGATTGATTTTGTTAGTTTGCATAGGCGGTGGAGCGTGGTGGGCCACCCGCAAGGAGCCTGCGAAAGTCGTGAAAGCGCCGGAGCTTGTGGAACCCATCGCAGTCGTTCCTGAGCAGCCATCGTCCATCGACATCCTGAAAACTTATCGCGAGGCTCATGAGGCGATCGTTTCGCACGAATTTGAAAAAGCGACCCAGCAATTTCTCCAACTCCTCGAAAACCCCGCAGTTCAGGAGCCCACCCGCAGCTGGGCCGGAATCGAGGGCGTGGTCGGTGCGTATCTTAACGGAAATTCTAAGGACGCGCTCCGACACGCACAGGCTTGCACGGCTCATCTCAACTCGCTTCCTGACGGATCGTCCCATGTGGGGAAATATCTAGTCCAGATACTGGGTGAGCTTGGCAAGCTCCCTCCTTTGCCTAGTAAATCTATCGACTCCGCAAGCCCGGACGCATCGCATGTCATGGGATGGATGCTTGCGGGCCTGAAAGATTGGGAGCAGGGGGTAATGGACGAGGCGGCTGTTTACTTCTCCGCAGTCGCCGGTGCCAGCCTATCCGGGCGCGATCAATGGGTCGCGGTCTATCAAGAATTAGCGAAGGACTATCTTGCGGATCACAAGCTTCTATCAGGCCCCGTATTTGAGAAGTTCCCTCCAGATCCAGCGGGATGCGAAGCTGCCGTCAAAGACCTCGAAGAAATTCTCAGCTCTCTGAAAACCCATGGCCGGGCCCACTACAACGTGCGCGCTTGGCAGCTTGATCTCACCCGCACCGCGAAATTACTGAGTAATGCGAAGGTGGAGGGGGGAAAGACGCCGGTTTCTGAAGCGCCGCCGACGGATCTGGGCACCGTCATGGAAAATCTATCAAAGTTTGCGGGCGAGTGCGATTTTCTTGCAGCTGCAAATTATCTAAAAAGTCTTCCCAACGATCCTCAAGGCGCAAGCCGGGTCTCGCTGCTCGCGTTGGCCGATTCCGCCGGGTTTTTTCTTTCTGATATTGAACAGGATCTGGGTAAGGGAGCAGTCGCGCTAGATCTCGTGATGAAGTCAGGTGAGACGATGCGGAAGATCGCGGTCGAAGCGGATCGAGGAATCGTCACCACCGATTCAAGCGGTATCCACCATTCCCAATCATGGCGCGATTTTTCGCCAGAAGCACTGATCACAATGCACCGGCTCTTGATTAAAAACGTCACGAGCGAAGCAGACCGCCTTCGCCGCCATCAAGGCGCCATCGCCTTTGATTGGCTTACCGGAAATCACGAGCACGCTCTATCAGTAGCAGCCGCCCTTTCCCAGTCCAGTAACGCATTCAAACAACAATGGAAGACCATTGCCAGTGGTTTGCCGAAGTGAATCGGGGCCTTGGGATCAAAAGTTTGAAACCAAAAATCTGTTAGCCTAGCACATCATCCATGGCATCGATGAGTTCCTGCATGGAGGCTTCGGTTTCGTTGCCCATGTTGGAGATGCGGAAGGTGGATCCTTTGATTTTTCCGTAGCCGCCGTTGATTAGGAAGTTATGCTTGTTTTTGAGGTTCTTGATAAACCCTGATAGATCGAAGCCGTCCGGTGTGGCGAAACAAGTGAGCGCGAACGATCGACGGCCTTCTGGTGCGAAGAGCTCGAATCCGTGTTTAGCCCCCCACGCAGCGATCATGGCATTCGTTTTCGCGTGGCGCTCCATGCGGGCGGCGAAGCCTTCTTTAGCGATGCCAGCGAGGATGAACTGAAGACCGAACAGCAGGGAAATCGCTGGTGTGCAGGGCGTGTTATTCGCAGCAGCATTTTTTGCGAATTCGATGAAGTCGAAATAGTAACCCCGGTTAGAATTACCTTTGGCGCGTGCCATGGCGGCTTCTGAAACGGCGAAAAGGGCGATGCCCGGTGGCAGTGCAAGCGCTTTTTGCACACCCGCGAGCATGACGTCGATGTCGTTCGTATCCATGTCCATCGGCACGGTGGAGAGCGAGGAAACAGTATCGACGATGAGCATCGTATCCGGGAACGATTTGACGACTTTTGAAATGCCAACGAGGTCGTTGAGCACGCCCGTGGAAGTTTCTGAATGGATGAAAGTAACAGTGTCGAAGCCGCCTTCCGCAAGTTTAGCGCGCACGGCTTCCGGGTCGATTGCTTGGCCCCACTCGACTTGCACGGCCTCGGCCTCGAAGCCGCATTTCTTGGCGACGTCTAACCATTTGTCGGAGAACGCTCCGCAGCAGAGGCAGAGCACTTTTTTCTTCGCGAGGTTACGCAGCGCGCCTTCCATCACCCCCCAAGCGGACGAAGTGGAGATGAAAACTGGGCGGGCCGTGCCGAAAATTTCCTGAAGACCGGGCTGGAGTGAAGCATAGAGCGTCTCGAAGTCAGAGCCGCGGTGGCCGATCATGGTTTGCGACATGGCGGCGAAGGTTTCCTTGGAAACATCGATCGGACCGGGGCTGAAAAGTTTGGGGTATGACATGGAGTGATAGAGTTACAGAAGCTTGTAGGTTTGCAGAAGCGCGGTGAGTTGCACCGTGGTTTCGAGGCTCATCGGCGCAAGTGGAAGGCGCAGCTCTGGGGTGCAATGGCCTTGCAGCGCCACGGCGGTTTTGATCGGCACGGGATTCACATCGAGCGACATCAGACCTCGCATCAGCGGGTAGTATTGCTTTTGGAGGGCCAGCGCTTCGGGGAAATTTCCGCTCAGGCAGGCTTTCACCAAACTAACAATCACCTCGGGAATGAGATTCGAGGCTACGGAAACCAACCCGCTTGCACCGCAGGAAACGAAGGGCAGCATGAGTGAATCGTCGCCGCAAAGAATGCCGAAGTCAGCAGGCAAGGCTTGGACGAGTTGATTGATGCGATCGACCGAGCCGCCGGCTTCCTTGATCGCGGTAATGTTAGGACAATTCGCAGCAAGCCGCGCCGCAGTTTCCGGTGCGATCTCGATGCTCGCACGCCCCGGCACGCTGTAGAGCATGATCGGCAGTTTCGTGGCATCCGCGATGGCCTTGTAATGGAGGTAGAGGCCTTCCTGTGAGGGCTTGTTATAATACGGGCAAACTTGCAGTGAGCCGGTGGCCCCGAGCTTTTCGGCGGCCAAGGTGAGCTCGATGGCCTCGGCAGTGGCATTCGCCCCAGTTCCGGCCACGACCTGGCAGCGGCCAGCAGCAAATTCCACCGCCAGGCGGATGACTTCGATGTGTTCGTCGGTGTCGAGGGTAGGGGACTCGCCCGTAGTCCCGACTGGGACAATCCCATCAATCCCAGCGGCGATCTGCCTTTCGATAAGAGATTGAAAGGCGGGAACGTCGATTTTTCCGTCACGAAACGGAGTGATGAGAGCGGTGTAAGTGCCGGAAAAGCGCATGGCGGGCGGACCATGAACAATCTTTGCCTTACGTCCAAGCTGTATCCTGCCCGGAAACCAATTTTTCGTCGGTGAGGGTAAGGAAGTCCCCTTAATTCATGCTCGATACGAAACCGGAATGATATGCCAACATCGCTCACTCCCACTCCTGACGAGCCTGCTAGCCTATTCTGCGGAAATGAGCCACTTCTGAGCGGAACCTCAAAATAATCCTTAAAAACGAGCAGATTGAGATGGCGATGGTCTGAATTTCTCTCCAACATACCGCCGAGTTGGCTCAACTCACCACCACCTTATTCCGATGTCCGCCCCCTCCAAGCCCGCAAAGCCCAGAATCCTCATCGTCACCCCTGAAATTACCTATTTGCCGTCCGGCATGGGAAATATGGCGCAGCGGATGTCGGCGAAAGCAGGTGGACTTGCGGATGTTTCCGCCTCTTTGGTCTCTGCATTGTTCGAGCTTGGTGCGGATGTTCACGTGGCAATGCCAAACTACCGCCGCATGTTCCAAGGCGATATTTTCAGCCTCCACGAAAAGGAACTGAGGAAATACCATGAAGTGCTGCCTGAAGCTCACATCCACTTGGCTGAGGACCGGATTTTTTATTACCGAGAGCAGGTTTATAGCAACCAGAACGACGAGTCGATGCGCATCGCCCTCGTCTTCCAACGCGAGGTCATCAATCACATCGTGCCGATGGTGCGCCCGGATCTCATCCATTGCAACGACTGGATGACCGCCCTGATTCCCTCCATGGCGCGCCGCCGCGGAATTAAGAGCCTGTTTACGGTCCATAATATCCACACCCGCCAAGTCTCGTTGGCGCAGGTTGAGGAAGCGGGCATCGACGCTGCGGAGTTCTGGATGAACCTGTTTTTCACCGGGCACCCGGCCAGCTACGATCACGCCCGTTCGCATGTGCCAGTGGATCTCCTAACGTCTGGAATTTTCGCCGCCCATTACATCAATACGGTTAGCCCGCGTTTCCTTTGGGAAATCGTCGAAGGCTGGCACGCGGTGGTGCCGGACTCCGTGCGGGCCGAGCTGCGCGCAAAATACTTCGCAGGTTGCTCCGCCGGGATTCTCAACGCGCCAGACGTTTCGTATAACCCGGAAACCGATGACGCGCTTTTCCAAACCTTCAGTGTGGACGATTTCGCAGCAGGTAAAAAAGCGAACAAGCTCGCCCTGCAACGCGAACTCCAGCTCCAACAGAACCCGGACGCACCGATCTTTTTCTGGCCATCGCGGCTTGATCCCGTACAAAAAGGTCCGCAGCTTCTCACAGAGATTCTCCATCAGCTTGTCTCCGACTACTGGGATCGGAGCCTTCAAATCGTCATCGTGGCTAACGGACCGCATCAGCCATGGATTGATAGAATCGTCAGTGCCTTTGACCTGAGCGAGCGCGTGGCCATCGTTGATTTCGACGAGCGCCTCTCTCGCCTCGCCTACGCCGCCTCGGATTTCATGCTCATGCCATCGCTCTTCGAGCCTTGCGGCCTGCCTCAGATGACCTCTCCGCTTTACGGATCGCTGCCCATCGTGCATTCCACCGGCGGGCTTTACGATACGATCACCCCGCTGGATGTGGAGACATCGACCGGAAATGGTTTCCGTTTCGATCACTACAACTCCGCCGCTTTCCGTTGGGCGATCGATCAGGCGATGAATTTCTATTCGTTGCCGCATGAGATTCGCGCGCGAGAGATTCGGCGCGTGATGATTGAGAGTGAACAACAATTCAGCCACAAGGAAGTGGCCCGTCGTTACATCGCTATCTACGAGGAAATGCTTGCCCGCCCGCTTGTTGAAACGGAGTCCGGCGAATACATCAAATCCCTCGCCGAGAGTCTAGCAGAAGCCGCCGAGAGCCTGCCGAATGGCTGATTCGCTCGTAGGATTGTTGGGCCGGGGCTCGTCACTCAGCGCGTGAAAGGCGGGTGATGCCGCGCTTAAGAAGTTGTTGATCGACCATGTTAGAAGTGGCTTCGTCAAGGTAAACGGTGAAGTCCTCCTCCGCGAATTCGATAGAGTGGAGCTCGTTCAAATTGCCCTTGAATGCATCGATCAGGCTTTTCATGTTTTTGATCTCCTTGCCGTTCACCTTGCGGACGATTAGATTGCGGAGACTTTCATAACCGACGGTGGCCGGGGTGGGGATCGAGGCACTGAGGAAGATGATGCGATCGACTTTTCCTTCATACTTTTCCGGGTTTTCCAGGGCATCGAGGAAATTGAGGGGGGCGCGGCTGGCCCATTCCTCGCCAAAGGATTCGAGCAGCGGGCGGGAGAGTTCCTGGAAGACGAGGCCACCCTTAACAAGAAAGTTCGGAGCCTTGTCAAAGCTGTAGTTAGGAACAAGGCGGGTGCCCGCCTCCTCGCGGTTGAGCGTGGCCTTCACTTCAAGCGGCCGACCATCTCGCAGTAGCGAGAGAGTGATGGTATCGCCGGTGAATTTATCGCCACGAATCAGGTGGCCCCAGAATAGGCTACCGTAATTTAAATGCTGATAGTAGCCGCGGCGGTCGATGGAGTGACCGTCGATGGCGAGCAAAACGTCACCCTTTCTAACACCAGCCAGTTCCGCCGCGCCGCCCTTGCGGACACTGTGAATATAGAGTCCGCCTTGTGCATCCGTGAGTTTGAGCCATTGGCGAAACGAGACATCTTCGGTTTTTGCGATGGAAATGCCGAGACTTGGGAATCCCTTGTAGTTACCACCTGCGGCTTCTTTGAGAAAACGGGTGACAATGTCCGTAGAGGCCACACCGCATATCTGATCCTTTGAATTGTAACTGATAAGAACCCCTGCGAGTTTACCATTCTGGAGCACAGGCAACGAATAACTGCTAGCCGCACTTTGCATGGAGGCTTTGATTAGATAAGTAAGAAAGCTGTGGCCTGGAAGGAAATTAGAGGCCACATCGATGCTTTGAAGCGTACCGGGTGTTAGCAGAGTTACATTATTTTCCTCCACCTGCATGATTTCCAGTGTCTGTCCGATTTTTGGCGGAGCGGTGATTACCAGCGGAGTGGTTTTGTCAAACAACGCAGAGCCTTCCTTTTCCGATACCGGCCCCAGCAGCGCAAGATTCGCTTCATAATCCACTGCGATAACCTTGGCTTGCGCGAACCGGGTGCCGTCAGTGGATTCTAATTCCAAGTAAGTGGAATCAGCAACCATCTCGGATGTCGTGAGCACTTGTTGTGGTCCCACGATCGCGGCCAGCGCCCGCCGCTGGCTGGGGGGATTCTTTTCCCATGGTTGGCCGGCGTTCCAGGACTGTTGGGTCGCGTTGATTCTAACGACCGATGTTTTGATATCGACCGCGAGCTTTCCCAGCACAGCCTCATTCGGTGACGCAGCTGCCGCAGGGGGAGGGGTTTCCACCTTGCGTGGCTGGCAGGCTGCTAGAAAGATGAAGGGCGTGAGAATAAAAAGAAGGCGCATGGCGAAATAATTTAGATCAAAGCGGTTGGAAAAATATGTGATGGAGTTCCCTATCAAAAGTCGCTGGTCTAGGGTCGGGATATTTTTTATTTAAGTCCGAGTACGTCCTGCATGTCGTAGAGCCCCACGGGTTGGTCTTTCAGCCAGAGCGCAGCACGGACCGCACCGGAGGCGAAGGTCATTCGGGAAGATGCTTTGTGGGTAAGCTCGAAGCGTTCTCCGTCGGCTGCGAAAAGCACCGTGTGGTCGCCCACGACATCGCCGCCCCGCAGCGTATGCATGCCGATTTCACGGAGTTTACGCGGTCCTATATTTCCAAAGCGGCCATGGGCGATGTCATCCTGATAGGAAGTGCCAGTTTCCTCATTGAGAATTTCCAATAAGGTGCGGGCAGTGCCAGATGGGGCATCGATCTTGTGTTTGTGATGCATTTCAATCACCTCGATGTCGAAGCGGTCCTGGGTGAGCACGCGTGCGGCTTGTCGAGTGAGCCAGAACAGTGTGTTAACGCCAACGGAATAATTGGAGGCATAGACGATGGGAATCGTCTTGGCCGCTTGATAGATCACGGCGCGTTCGGCATCGGTGTGGCCGGTGGTGCCGATGACGAGGCTGGTGCCATATTTCAACGCAGCTTCAACTAACGGAACTGTGAAAGAATGAATGGTGAAATCGATCACGCAGGCGACTGTTGAAATCGCCGCATCCAGATCTTCCCCAGCGTCGTGAGTGGTGGTGACTTGCACCGCAACTTGTTCAGCGGCGGCTTTGAGGACTGCCTGGCCCATGCGGCCAGATTTTCCAGTGACGAGAAGTGTTAGCATTTCGGTTTCAGTTTTGCAGTGTTTTAAATTCGAGTGTCAATTTGATCAGTCTTCCCAAATCATGTTTTTGAGTTGGAGCTGGTTGGCACGGGTGGCGGCTTCTTCTGCACGCGGACCTTTGAACGAGGCGATTTTTTTGGCGCAGGCGATGGCCGCCGGCCAGCGTTCGGCTTTCTCTAGCAGACTCAATGCCTTAAACCCGCAAAGTTCGAAGAACTCCCATTCGGTGGGAGCCGTAGTGGTTTCGAGTACGGAGTAATAAGCGATGAATGCCTGACTGCCGCGTTTTTTGAGTGGGTTTTTCTCATCCGGGAGTTGTTCCAGTGCGAGGCCACGGAGATATTGCAGGCGATAGATGAGCGCCGGACGTTTTTCTGCGTGGGGTAGGAGCTGATCGTAGATTTCTAGTGCCTGAATGAGGGTGTTTGGGCTGGTGCTGCCCTGTGCATAAAGTGACTGGCCTAACAGTAGTCCCGCAGGCAGACGCAGCGCATCGGTTTTTGGCAGCGAGTCAAACCACTTGCGGAGGAAGGCGGATGCTTCTGCGAACCGATACATGTTTTTGATCAAATGGTCGGCCTTTTCGAGCCGAGCGATTGATACAAGCGGACCTTCAAGGGCGATGGCTTTGTCGAATAGTACAAGCGCCTCTTCCTTCGATGAAAGTGTACCGACAAGTGCCGCCGAGCGAGCTGCTAGTAGCCATGCCGCCTGCGCTCTTTGCGGATCGGAGTCTGAGGCAGCGAGTTTTTCGAGAACAAGTCGGGCGGGATTGTAGTCGTTGGTTTCAAAAAGGTTGCGACCTAACGTCAGAGCAGCATCAGCGGCCATTGGATCAGCCGGATAGGTTTCCATAATCGAACGAGCGATGGCAATGGCGGTAACGGAGTCCTCGGAAAGGTCCGCGATTCGGAGTCGTGCGAGAGCTAAACGCGCAGGCGAAAAAGTTCCGGTGGTCTCCAGTTTGCCGTTGAAAGTGTCCAGCTCGGCACGGGCAAATGATAGATCGATTGTTGGGCCGGTTAGCGCAGCTTCAGCCGCTGCGAGACGTGCTTCGGCCACCCGCGGGTGACCGGGGTGTAGGGTGATAAAGTCTTCAATGGCCTTTCGAGCTTCCGACGGCGATGGGTTAGAGAGGGCACGTTCTAGTGTTAGATTCGCTTCGAGTTCGTTGTCTTGCGGGCCGCTGATTTGTTGAATGAGAGTGACCCCCTTGAGCTCGGTAGTGCGGAGGCGTGCGATGCCGGCATTCAATCGAGCGGATCTCGAAAATGGATCAGGCAGTACGAGGGCTGCTTCATCGAAAAGCCGGATCGATTGTTTTACATCACCTTGCTTATAGGCGTTTCGTGCCTCGAGGAACGCCGCCTCACCACGGATTACTGGCGATTTTTCGGTGCTTTTGAGAGTTTCTAGCAATGCGAAGGCGGAGTCGATCGCTCCTTCATCAAGCTGCCAACGAGCCATCTGAAAGAGCGCACGGTTAGCGAGAATATGATCGGGGTTCTCTAATCGAAGTCGCGTCAACAAACGTAATGCCTCGGCCTTGGATTCGGGTGTGCCTATCCGATACACACCGATGGCCCGAGTGAAAATTGAAAATGTTAGGATGTCGGTTTTGTTTCCAGCCGATGACCTTGGCCAGGCTGGCGCGACTGCTGAATCGGTATCACCCAGCGTGGCCCGCGCGGGCAATTCGGCTGGAGTGATCCATTGTGCGAGCTGTTCAAGAATCGGGTCGGTAGCGTTAGGCGTTTTGGGAAGCCACTGTTGGAGGCGCTTGAACATGGCGTCCAAGGCGGGGGAATCCGGATGTTCCTGAATGAAAGTGAGAAGGAATTTAGCAGCGTCTTCCTGATTGGACTGAGCTGCAAGTGCATCAGCTAGACCGATAGCCGCAGCGTGGAAGCGGAGGAGTGACTGCCCTTGAGGCTGGCTGACTAACAATTGAAAAGCGTTTCCCGCCTCTGAGAAACGGCCTTCACTGAAAAGCAGACGTGCCTCCAAGTAGTTAGCGAGGGATCGTTCGCTAACGGAAACTGTATCTTTTTCCTGCATCATTTTCCGCGCCTCAGCGGGGCGATTCTGATCGAGCAGAATTTCCATGGCCAGCAGTTTTGCGGTGGTGGAAGTCCGCAGGTTCGGATCACCAATGAATGCGGATAGAGTGTCCAAGGCGCTATCAGCTTTCCCTAACGAAATTTCGAGGCTAGCTTTGGAAAAGCCTGCTTCGGCGCGGTGGGTTGCCATGGGAGCGGCAAGGAACTGGGAGAAAATCCCAACAGCCTCGGCGAACCGACCGCTTGCTGAGACGGCTTGGGCTTTCCAGAAAAGGCTTTCGGGATTTTTTGCAACAAACGATAGGTTGAGCAACTCGAGTGCCTCAGCTGTCTTGTTTGCGCGAATTAACGATTCCGCGAGGCGCAGTGCGACCTGGCTCTTTTCATCTGGGCTCAGTGAGGGGGCTGCTAGGCATTCTCGAAAGCGCGATTCCGCAACCTCCCAAAGTCCATTGGCCAGCGCTTCATCACCCTTTTCCTCAAGCACGGTCACGCTCTGCCCGAACAGAGCGAACTGCGGTGCAAAAAGGATGAGCGAAATAAACGGCCACAACTTCATCGGATGCAAAAAACTTAGAATCATGGCTCAGCGATTGCCAGTAAAACCACGGGATCAGCCGCAGGTGCCGAAGAGTCGGTCACCCGCATCACCTAGCCCAGGCAGAATGTAGCCGCGGTCGTTCAGACAGCGATCCAGCGATGCCGTGTAAATCGGCACATCCGGATAGGCGTCCTCCAGCGAGGTGACACCCTCAGGTGCAGCGACCAAGCAGGCAAATCGGATCGAGCGCGCGCCCACTGCGCGCAAGCAACGGACCGCCTCGATGGCGGACCCTCCAGTCGCTAGCATTGGATCGAGAATGATGATTTCACTCTCGCCGAGAGCAGGCGGGTGTTTGAGGTAGTAGGGTTCAGGGACCAGCGTTTTTTCATTCCGCGCCAGCCCGATGTGGGCTACGGAAGCTTGCGGCATGAGATCGAGAAAACCATCCAGAAATCCAAGACCTGCGCGTAAAACGGGGACCAGAATAATTCCACGGGAAATTTTCACCCCTGAGGTAATCTCTAATGGCGTATTACAAGGCACGATTGTAATTGCCATATCCGCGGTGACGGCAGTGACCATTAATGAGGCAATGCGCCGGACCCGTTGGCGAAATTCCGGCGATGGGCACTCTGGATCGCGGAGGCGGGTGAGTTCCTCGGCGATGAGCGGGTGATCGACGGTATGGAGCATATCAGTCTTTCTGTGAGAGTAATTCGCGAAGATGGGCGATGGGTAGATTCAAAGTATTAGAGGCTTCCTTGAGATCTCCATCAGCTCGTTCGAGGATGCGTTTTGAAATCTCCCGATTGATCCAATCGAGCAAACTTTTGTCCGCAGGCGAGGCGTTGATCAACTGGTCTAGCGCACTGGTGAAAGCGATCGTCGGTTTACGCGGCGCGGATGCGAGAGGGATATCCGCAGGTAATAGAATGTTAGAAGAAGCGAGCGCGCAGGCCCGGGCGATCGTATTTTCGAGCTCGCGAACGTTACCCGGCCAATGGTGGGTTTGGAGTGTGAGGATCGCTTCGGCGGAAATTTTGATACGGGCCATGCCGTTTTTCTTCGTGATCCGTTGGAGAAAATATTCTGCTAACAGCGGAATGTCTTCCAGTCGTTCGCGGAGAGCTGGAATCTTGATTTCCACAACGTTTAAACGGTAGTATAAATCCTCCCGGAATCTACCAGCGGCGACTTCTTCTGTTAGATTCTTGTGGGTCGCGGCAACGATCCGCACATCGGTTGTGAGTGTTTCATTTGCTCCAACACGGGAAAACGAACCGTCTTGGAGAACTCGCAGGAGTTTCACCTGGATGGAAAGCGGCATGTCGCCGATCTCATCAAGGAAAAGCGTGCCGCCATCTGCCTGCTCGAAGCGTCCGGCGCGGCGTGCGATTGCTCCGGTAAAGGACCCCTTCTCATGGCCGAAGAGCTCGCTCTCCAACAGATTTTCAGGGATGGCACCGCAGTTGATGGTGATCATTTCTTTCTGCCTGCGCGGGCTGTATTCGTGCACAGCTTTCGCAACGAGTTCTTTACCGGTGCCACTTTCGCCAGCGATGAGAACAGGGGCATCTGAGCGGGCAACGCGGCCGACCAGTTTGAAAACCTCCTGCAACGCCCGCGAAATACCGATCATTTTTACCCGGCCATCATGCTTCGGCAGCTCTGCGGATGGGTGGTCAGCACTGCGTCGGTCTTCCTGCGTCTGAAGTGCGGACTCCACAACGGGACGAAGTTCAAAAGCCAGTGATTCTTTGCGCAGCACGTCATGAGCACCGCGTTGGGTCGCTTCGATGATTTGGCCGGTGGTCGGAAAACCTGCGGTGAGCACCACCAGCGTCTGTGGACTCTGCTGCATGATCCTTCCCAGTAATTCCATGCCGTCGAAAGGTTCCATATCGATTGCCGCAACGACGACGCTCACCGCAGTTTTTTCAATAACCTTGATGGCATTCGCCGCATTGTCGCAGCGAAGAACCCGGAGGCCTTTGGCGGAAAGGTGTTTGGTGGCCCAATCCAAAAAGTCCAAATCGGGATCGACCAGTAGCAACGTATCTTCTGAAGAATTTTCTGGCATCGTATGGGCGGGGAGAATTCAAGCAGGGCACGCCCCGGAGGCACGACAAAAAAATCTGGCGATTAGAAGTCAGCTTATTCAAAAAAACGCTTGAGAGTTCGCTGCTCTGCGGGATCGAGCGAATCCCTCCAGACCCGTTCGCCTCCCTTGCCGTTCGCTTCCGTGCTGCCACCTGCGGAAATGCCTGATGTTGAGTGGTCCACGTCGTGCTCGCCGTCTTGGAGTTCCAACAGATCGCCCGGTGTGGCGTGCGAGAGATCCTTCGCTTGGAGGCCGGTGAGCTGGCCAGTTTTTACGGCGTCCTTCTCGGCTCCGAGGACTCCAGGAACATGGCCTGGGCCACGATCGACGCCGCCTTGTCCGTTTCCATTCCCACTTTTATCATCATCGCCGGCCAGTAGTTCCTCGGACCAATCTTCGCCCTCGCCTTGATCCTTGCCGTCCTTCATCGCACTCTGGTTTTTTTTCAAACTCTCGCGGAGTTGTTCTAATTGCTCGGGGTTGAGCTTGGCCATGTCTTTCAGGTCGAGGTCTTTTAATTGTTCTAGCAGCTTTGAATTCGGTTTCATGGCTCCGTTTTGGAGGCCTTGTAGCGCCTGATCGAATTCATCTATTATCTCTACTTTGTTATCTTGAAAAGATTATACTTGCGTTTGACTCCCAAGTTGTTGGAATCCCAGACATGACCCTACCACGGGCCTCCTAATCGTTCCGAG
>JAYVNE010000125.1:0-36417 GCA_043758615.1 Akkermansiaceae bacterium | reverse complement strand
ATGCTTGAGTTACGAATTACCAAACGCCAAAAAGACCAGACCCGGCGACGACGTAAAACCCGAACCACCCGCCCGATATTGTGGCCTGACGAAGATCTTACTTAAATAACAAAGTAGAGCTAACGAGATATCCTCGATGCCGCCACCGCCGCCGCTCATTTCCCAGAAATAGAAGTCGTTGATGTGGATGTCGTGGCGGCGATAATAACGGTTGCCTGCCTAGATTTTAGCGCCAGGAGTGCCGGGAATCACGTTGTCGATGGACGTCTACAACTCCGGCACGGAGCTGACTGCTCTCTTGGAGAATAGGATTTCATAGGGTGAGCACGATGGTTGATTTTATGGATTTGGATGAAGGGCATCCGTTGGGTGAGGCAGCTTTCTCCCGAGGGTTCAATAGGGGAGGACGCGATGGTTCAGGCGAATAAGTGAGTAGAAATCTGCGCAAAATAGCTTTATTTTGGTATATTTGAGCGAAAAATTGCTCGTTTTTAAAATAAGACTTGAAGCGTGAGTAGAAATCTGCGCAGATATGCCTGTTTTAGGTGTGTTTGAGCGAAAAATTGCGCATTATGAGCCCGTTAATGTCTAATATCCAGATCGAGCAGGAATTAGGAAATCGCCTGAAAGACCGCAGGATTGATCTTAATTTGACGCAAGACGACATCGCCAGTCGTAGCGGATTGTCACGTAGAACCATCACCGCGATTGAAAACGGCGAGGGCTCCACGCTGGGGACCCTTATTGCGCTGCTGAGAGCGCTCAATGCCTTGGATGCTTTAGAGGATTTTCTCCCGGATCCTGGCATCAGCCCGATCGCGATGACTTCGAGCGTGCAGGAAACCCCGCGCAAATACGCATCGAAGCCGCGCCGGACGCCGCCCGCCACACCTTGGAAATGGGGGGATGAAAAATGACATCGGCCATTATCCGGCTTTATGAAACGGCCATCGGCGCGGTGACTTGGGACCCGGAACGTGAAATCGGGGTGTTCGAATATGCTCCGGATTTCCTAGGCAGCGGAATCGAGGTTTCTCCGCTGATGCTGCCCCTCGGAGCGGGGCGATTTTCGTTTCCGAACCTGCCACGCGAGACCTTCAAAGGACTGCCGGGGCTGCTGGCAGATTCGCTGCCGGATAAGTTCGGCAACTTGCTCATCGATCAATGGCTCGCCCAACAGGGGCGTCGGCCAGAGTCGTTTGATCCAGTCGAGAGGCTTTGTTACCTTGGCCGTCGGGCGATGGGTGGGTTGGAATTCGAACCCACATTGCTCGTGGATTCCGCCCCGGAAAAACTGAATCTCGACGCATTGGTCCAGTTGGCCAACGACGCGCTCGCTTCCCGCGAATCGCTTCCCGCAAATTTTTCTCAGTCCTCTGAAGCACTCGCGACGATCCTACGCGTGGGCACCTCCGCCGGTGGGGCGCGGGCGAAAGCCGTCATCGCGTGGAATCCGCAAACCCATGAAATCCGCTCCGGCCAGCTACGTCCTGATCCCGGTTTCGAATCGTGGCTGCTCAAATTCGACGGTGTCTCTGCGAACCGCGACAAGGAACTGGCCGATCCGCTCGGCTACGGTCGCATCGAATATGCCTATCACCTAATGGCCCGTGCTGGAGGGATCACGATGAGCGATTGTCATCTGTTAGAAGAAAGCGGACGCGCCCATTTTATGACTCGCCGCTTTGATCGCAATGCGGATGGCGGAAAATTCCATGTACAAAGCCTGTGCGCCATTGCCCACTTCGATTTCAACCATGCAGGAGGCTATTCCTACGAGCAGGCGTTTCAGGTTGCCCGCCGCTTGGGATTGCAGCAACCAGATCTCACGGAACTCTATCGGAGAGCGCTGTTCAATATCCTCTCCCGCAATCAGGACGACCATACGAAGAACATCGGCTTCATGATGGATCGCCGGGGCGGCTGGCATTTGGCACCCGCCTTTGATATCATCTACGCCTACAATCCTGATGGAGCGTGGACTTCGCGGCATCAGATGAGCTTCGCAGGAAAACGTGAGAAATTCACCACCGATGATCTGTTAGGGGCCGCGGAGGCAGCTAACGTGAAACCGGCGAAGGCGAAGGCGGTTCTCAAGCAGGTGAATGAAGCGGTGAGTAATTGGCACACCTACGCGGAAGTGGCGGGTGTCCCTGCGGTGCAGGCCGCGGAAATCCAGCGCAATCTTCGGCTGGACCTCAAGATTTAGCCTGCTTCCTTGCGGCGGAAAAGCATCGGCACGAGCACGATGAGTGTGAGCACTGCCGCCATTGCCGAAGCGGCGGGGAGATTGCGATCGGCGAAATTACGCTGGGCGATCTTGTTTCCGATCATCTGGCCGTCCGCACCGCCGACGAGATCCGGGACGACGTAGGAGCCTAACATGGGAATGAAAACGATGAACAGTGCGGTGATGATTCCCTTGCGGATACTCGGCAGGAAAATTGACCAAAACGCGCGAAAGGCAGTTGCTCCGAGATCGCGCGCGGCGTCTAACAGGGTAAAGTCGAATTTCTCCGCAGCGGCGTAAAGGGGGAGAATGGCGAAGGGCAGATAGGTGTAAACGCTGACGAGCACGACTGCGCCGGAATTGAAGAGCAGCGATTCATTTTCACCTAGCAGGTGGATGGTGCGAAGAAATCTGGCGAGTCCGCCCTCGGAGTGGAGGATCTGATTCCAAGCAAAAACGCGGATGAGAAAATTCGTCCAGAAGGGGACGATGATAAGCAGTAACAACCGTGGTCGCCAGACCTGACTGACTCGTGATAGAAACCAAGCCACGGGCAGCGCCAGAAGGATGCAGATCGCGGTCGTTAAAGTGCTGATCCAAAGGGTGCGCCAAAGCAGGATGTGGACGCTTTTTTCTCCAAAAACGCCGAATTGATCGAGCGTCCAACCGCTGCCGATGCCGCCGGACACATCCGTAGTGCGGAAGGCGATCGCGAGAACTAACAGCGTCGGCACGAACACGAATAGAGCCAACCAAGCGAAGCTGGGTAAGGTGGCCAGAAATTCCTGGTGCTGCTTTTTCAAGTGAGTCCGGACTCGGTCATGCCGCGTTCATTCCGCCGAAATGGAGGGCACTCCGATGGAGGTATCGGAGTCCACCTCATAATCCACGCCGCTTAAACCGAAACCGAACAGGCGCAAGAAGCTGGACTGATAGCCTGCAAGATCACCGAGCTCACCGAAATTTCCGGTATTCACCTTTTCCCAACGCTCACCGACAAGGGCTTGGACTTTTTCCTCCATTTCCCAATCGTCCACGCGAATGCGTCCGGCTTCGTCGGGTTGTGGATTTCCGTTATACAAGCGGTCGCGGAAGAGGCGGTCCATTTGCTGGATGGTGTCCTCGTGGGTGCCATCGGCCTTCATCACTTTGTAGAGGAGTGAAATGTAAAGCGGCACGACGGGGATGGCGGAACTGGCTTGGGTGACAAGCGCCTTGTTCACGGAAACCCAAGCTTTGCCCTTAAGCGCGGCGAGCTTGCCATCGAGCGCCTTCTGGACGGATTCAAGGTCTTCCTTGGCCTTGCCGATGGTTCCATTTTTATAAATCGGCCAAGTAACGGAAGGCCCAATGTAGGAATAAGCGACGGTTTGCACCCCTTCTGCTAGAACGCCAGCTTCTAGCAGAGCATCCATCCATAGCTCCCAATCTTGGCCGCCCATGACGGCGATCGTTTGCGCGACATCATCTCCCTCGGCAGGCTCGATCGTGATCGAGGTGACCTCACCGGTGGTGGTATTGAGATTCTTATTCGTATAGCTTTCGCCCACGGGTTTGAGCACGGATTTGTAAACCTCGCCGGTTTTGGGATCGGTGCGGCGAGGGGAGGCAAGGCTGTAAATGACGCAATCGACTTTCCCAAGATCCGCTTTGATGGCGGCGATGGTTTGCTTTTTAATCTCGTCGGAAAATGCATCGCCATTGAACGAGCGGGCGTAGAGGCCGGCGGCGGTCGCTTCCTTTTCAAACGCCGCAGTATTATACCATCCGGCGGTGCCACATTTGGCGGACTCGCCGGGTTTTTCGAAGAAGACGCCGATCGTGGCAGCATTCGATCCAAAAGCGGCGGCGATGCGGGAGGATAATCCGTAGCCGGTCGATGAGCCGATCACGAGAACCTTCTTGGGGCCATTTTCTATCAACCCGCGGCTTTTCACCACGGCAATTTGTTCGGCCACATGTTTGGCGCAACCTTCAGGATGAGCGGTGGTGCAGATGAATCCTCGAATTTTCGGTGCTACGATCATAATCACGGCCAAAGTATCGGGGTGAGGAGGCTAGGCAACTGTTTTTGTCACGATCCCATCGAGCGGTTTCACGCAGATTTTGCAGATTGCAAGAGGGCACGCGAACGCAGAGGCTCCTTGGCGATATGGCCGTGTGGGGATATTCCAAAAAATGTAACCGACGCGGCCTAGTAAGTCAGGACGAATACGGGACAGGCACTCCCTCAGGCAAAGTCCAGTCGTTGAATCGTTGCTTTCACGTGGATCGCGCTGGCTGGCTGGCTCTGGGAATGCTGGTTCTGGCAGGCCCGGCATTCGCTCTCTATCAGCAGGGACCATCTGCTTCGACATGGTTGCCGAGCTGCACGTTTCACAAGTTCACTGGCTTGAATTGTCCGGGCTGCGGCATGACGAGAGCGGCCTACGCGACGCTGCACGGCAGGATTGGCGAGGCGTTTCGGATGAATCCCGTGGGCATGATTCTATTACCGCTGGCGTGCATACGGTTAGGAATTCAACTTCTCGGATGGGTGCGGGGAAAGCCGCTGCCGTTTCGTTTCAACGTGGGTGCGCGGGGAGCGTGGGCGATTGTTTGGGTGGTGATCGGTTTTTGGATTCTCAGGAATATCCCCATGTGGCCTTTCCTGCTGCTCTCTCCGCCGTGATTACGCGTATAACTGAGTCTTGCACCGGGTGTGGGACGGCGCTATTTCCAGGCATGCCCTTACTTCTTGGAGTTAATATCGATCACATCGCCACCCTGCGGCAGGCACGCTATGCGAACGCGCCCACCTCGCCAAACGCCGAGCCGTGCCCAGTATTGGCCGGTCACGATGCGCTCGCCGGTGGTGCGGATTCCCTAACAATTCATGTCCGTGGAGACCGCCGTCACATGCAAGATGCCGATGCCTATCGCATTCGGGCCGAGGTGAAAGTACCCCTCAACCTTGAGATGGGAGTGACTGAGGAAATGGTCGGCTTGGCGCTGAAACTGAAGCCGGAATTTGTCTGCCTTGTGCCGGAAAATCGGATGGAAATCACCACGGAAGGCGGCCTCAACGTGCTCGCCAGTTTTGATAAAACCCGCATGGTCATCGCCCGCCTTCAGGATGCGGGTATCCGCGTCAGCGTGTTCATCGATCCCGATCTCAAACAAGTCGAAGCCGCTGGAGAAGCCTGCGCCGATATGATCGAGCTCCATACCGGTGCCTTTTCCAATGCCACAGGTGATCAGGTGCAGGTCGAACTGGACCGCCTAACTGCCGCAGCGAAGGAAGGCCATCTCAGTCTGCAAGTCAACGCAGGCCACGGTATCAACTATACTAACATTTCTCAAATTCTCACCATCCCGCATCTCGCAGAGTTAAATATCGGTCACAGCATCATCGCCCGCTCCACTCGCATCGGTCTAACGGCTGCAGTGCGGGAAATGAAGGATCTGATGGCCGCTTACACCGCCGGAGCATGAGGATTTTCGGCATCGGTATCGACGTGGTGGAAGTGGCGCGCATCGCTTCCGCCATCGAGCGCCATGGTGAGCCGTTTCTAACGAAACTTTTCACTCCTGCCGAGCGCGACTACTGTGCCACCCAGAAAAAGCCGGAGCTCCACTACGCCGCCCGCTTCGCCGCCAAGGAGGCCGTTTCTAAAGCGCTCGGAACCGGCATCGGCAGCCAGGCGGGATGGCTCGATCTTGAAATCACCCGCGATCCGTCGGGCGCTCCGAAACTCGTGCTACAAGGTGCCGCCGCCGAATTTACCCAACAAAACGGCATCACCGAAATCCAAATCAGTCTCACCCACGCTCGCGAATACGCCGCCGCCAATGCGATCGCAATTGCGATTTCGAACATCGAACATCGAACGCCCAACATCGAACATTGAAATAAAGACAACGGTTCCAAGAGTTATTCCGGTATGGACCGCGGGATTCATCCCGGCTTTCGTTCATTCATTTCCTTCACTTCGACGTTCAATGTTTGAAGTTCGATGTTCGATGTTCATCCTCCCTCCATGAACCGTCCCCGCCGTAACCGCCGCACGCCCGCCATCCGCTCGATGGTTCGCGAAACCACTCTCTCACCGGCGGATTTCATCTTGCCGCTGTTTTTCCATGAAGATGAGGTGGATACGCCGATCAAATCCATGCCGGGCGTCACTCGTTGGTCCTTGGAAAGTCTCGTGCGAGAAGCAGGGGAAGCCCATGCGCTGGGAATTCCGGCAGTCGTGCTTTTTCCGAAAATCGAAGAGGCTTTTAAAACCCCACTCGCCGAGGAATCTTCTAACGACGCGGGTCTCGTCCCTCGCGCCATCCGTGCTCTCAAGTCAGCCCACCCGACACTTTGCGTCATTACCGATGTCGCGCTCGATCCGTATAACTCCGATGGCCACGACGGTATCGTCCAGCGCGACTCCTGCGGTGAACTTCGCATTCTCAACGACGAAACCGTCGAGGTGCTCTGTCAGCAAGTCCTCTGCCACGCCCGCGCCGGAGCGGACATCGTTGCTCCGTCCGATATGATGGATGGCCGCGTCGCCGCGATCCGCGAGGCGCTCGATGAAGAGCATTTTACCGATGTTTCGATCCTCAGTTATACCGCGAAATATGCCTCCGCTTTTTACGGACCCTTCCGTGGCGCGCTTGATTCTGCGCCGAAGGATGGTGACAAGAAAACCTATCAAATGGACCCAGCGAACGCTCGCGAAGCCCTCCGTGAAACCCTGCTAGATGAGGCCGAGGGCGCAGATATGTTGATGGTGAAACCTGCCGGCCTCTATCTGGACATCATTGCCAAAGTCCGCGAAACCACCACGCTCCCCGTCGCCGCCTATCAGGTGAGTGGCGAGTATCTCATGCTCAAGAGCGCCGCTGCCGGTGGTTGGTTAGATGAAAAGGCCATCGTGCTCGAATCCCTCACCGCCATCAAACGCGCGGGAGCTGATATGATCCTCACCTACTTCGCCAAGCAAGCCTGCGGCTGGCTGAAGTGACACAGGCATTCCTGCCTGTTCTTCCCGCTTTCCCCCCCCAAATGCCGTGGGCAAAAAAGGGAATGTCGATATTCTAACGACTGTGTATGGCCGACATACTGTTGGCCGGGAAAAAGATGGCGTCCAGGATGTCCTCCACACCTCGCGTTCAGAATGAACGCGCTCCTGAGTCATTTTAGCGGAATGGGAAAAGGCGCGTCGCCAACTTTTCTCCCCACAATTCCCTTCAATCAAGCTGGCGATTTTGCAAATCAGCCGCTAGGGTGGCGGTGCCGTATGGAAATGGATACAGACCGCAAGCGATTCAGGATCGAGCCTTTTCTTGGGGGCATTGCGTTGTTGTTGCTGCTGATTGGTTGTTTTTACGTGCTGAAGCCGTTCATGACGGCGCTGATGTGGGCGATCATTCTCGCGTATTCGTTGCATCCGTTGCAGCGGATGTTTACGCGGTGGTTCCGGGGATCGCGGACGCTGGCGGCGTGTTTTGTGACGCTCACGCTGACGATTGTCTTGGCGGGGCCGATTTTTTTAGTGGGCTTTAGTGTTGCGCAAGATGGCAAGGATTTGGCGGGGGCCACGCGCAAGTGGGTGAAGGCTGCGCCAGATCAGGCCCCGGCATGGGTGGCCCAAATGCCACTGGTGGGACCTGAACTGAAAACGTATTGGGCAGGAATCGCCGAGGACCGGAATCGCTTGATGGATCAACTGGACAAGGAGGTGAAAGCCGTGCCGCCGCGGCCGAAAATCGTGGTGGAAAATGGCAGCGAATTGGTAGTGAAGGACGCACCGGCACTGGGCCAAGATTTGGCGGATGAAAAGGCGAACGCGGAGGATAAAAAACTGGTCTCGACACGCGTGGTGGTTTTGTTAGGACAATTTCTATCATGGGCGCAGGCGTGGCTGCTAGGAGCGGCGAAAGCGGTGGGGCAAGGGGTGACCCAGATTCTGGTCAGCGCGTTTCTGGCGTTTTTTCTGCTGCGGGATGCACCGCTGCTTTCCGAGCGACTGGCAGTGGCAGCGGATCGTCTGGCGGGCAGTCGGGGGAAGCACCTCATCAAAGTGGCGGGTGGTACGGTAAAAGGAGTGATTTACGGAATTCTCGGGACCGCCATCGCGCAGGCCTTGGTGGCTGGGTTCGGTTTCTATATCGCGGGTGTGCCCGGAGTGGTGCTGCTCTCGGTGCTAACATTTTTCTTTGCGGTGATTCCCTTTGGTCCACCGCTGATCTGGATCCCGGCGTCTCTGTGGCTATTCGCGCAAGAGGGCACGGGGTGGGGGATTTTCATGGTGCTGTGGGGCCTTTTGGCAATCAGTAGTGTCGATAACTTCCTGCGGCCGTATCTGATCAGCCATGGCAGCAAGATGCCGTTCGTGTTGATTTTCTGCGGAGTGATCGGTGGGGCGATCGCATTCGGTTTGGTGGGGGTTTTCCTCGGTCCTACACTTCTAGCGGTGGCCTTCCGTTTAGTTGAGGAATGGTCGTCCACACCGCTGGACCCAGAGCGGAAGTTGATCATCGAAAGCACTTCGCTGTTGCCGAATGTGCTGGCATCGGCCACACCGTCGCATGGCGGTGAGTCCCTCGGTGTTAGGTAAAGTGGTCGATGTTTTCGAGCGGAATTTCCGCGAGCGGGGCGAAATCGGCGCGTCGATCAGCATCTGGTGGAATGGTGCGGAATTAATTTCTTACGGCCACGGGTGGTGCGAGAAGGAAAAGCTGCGGCCTTGGACCGAGCGAACACTGGTGCCCGTCTATTCTGCGACGAAGGTGCCCTCCGCGGCGACCTTGCTGATCGCTTTGGAAAGCCGCAGTCTATCAGAAGAGACGTTGGTCCGTGAAGTGTGGCCGAAATTTCCCGTGGCGGAGGCGAAATTTTCTCACCTGCTTTCCCATCAATGCGGACTTGCGGTGTTAGATCACCCCGCCGAGATTTTCGAACACGCTGAGGTGCTTGCCGCCATCGAAGGACAGATCCCCGGATGGGCTTTGAACGATGGTCACGGTTATCATCCCCGGACTTATGGAGCACTCACCGATGAACCGGTGAGGCGTCTAACTGGGAAGACCCTCGGTCAGTTTTGGCGGGAAAAAATCGCAGGGCCGCTCGCCTTGGATTTCTGGATAGGCCTACCCGAAGCCGAGTGGCCCCGAGTCGCAAAACTCTATCCAGGCAAGGCAGGTAAATCGGAACTGGCGGATGGATTCTACAAGCAACTCGCGACTTCCGGCACATTGACCCGGCGTGCGTTTTCTTCGCCTCGCGGACTGCATGCAATTCACGAGATGAACGAGCCCGCAGCATGGTCCGCCGGGCTTCCGGCTTTGGGCGGTGTGGGCACGGCTTCCGCGCTGGCGAAATTCTATCAAGCGGTGATCGGCTCCATCGAGAGTCCCTTGTCCGCCAATGTCCGGCAGGCGCTCGTCGTCCCACAATCCACTGCGGAGGACCGTGTTCTGCTGCGCCCCACGAAGTTCACATGCGGCGCGCAACAAGACCCCTTGGATGAAAACTGCGAAAAAATCCGTCAACTTTACGGTCCGTCCATTTCTGCATTTGGTCATCCAGGCGCGGGTGGAAGTCATGGTTTGGGTGATCCTGAAACGGGAATTTCCTTCGCCTACGTGATGAACCAGATGGAACTGAGCGTGATGCCGGGCGTGAAATGCATGGAAATGGTGGACGCTCTTTTTTCGGAACTTTGAGGAAACTCATCGCCGCTTGACCGCATCCGCTCTGGGAATCCAGACTCCGCGCCATGCGCATCCTCACCGGTCTTCAACCCAGCGGAAAACTCCACGTTGGAAATTTTTTCGGCGCGATGGAACCCGCCGTGCGCCTCCAAGATGAAGGGGAGGCATTCTATTTCATCGCAGATTATCACGCGATGACCTCCTCGCAAGATCCCAAGGCGCTAGGTGAAAATGTGCGCGAGCTCGCCATTGATTTCCTCGCGTGCGGGCTCGATCCGAAACGCGCCGTGTTCTTCCGCCAGAGTGCCGTGCCCGAGGTGAACGAATTGGCTTGGATTCTCTCCACCGTTTGTCCGATGGGATTGCTCTCGAAGTGTCATTCCTACAAAGACAAGGTCGCTAACGGAATTTCTCCGAACCACGCGCTGTTTGCCTATCCGGTTTTGATGGCAGCGGATATTCTGTTATATGATTCTAACAAAGTCCCTGTTGGCAAAGATCAGAAACAGCATCTCGAAGTCACTCGCGATCTCGCGGTGAAACTGAACGAAACCTACGGCGATGGCACCGTTGTCATTCCTAATCCGATTATCCGCGAGGACACCGCCGTCGTCGCGGGTTTGGATGGCCAAAAAATGAGCAAGAGTTATAACAACACGCTGCCGATCTTCGGTGAGGAAAAGTCGTTGAAAAAGCTCATCATGAAAATCATCTCGGATTCCACGCCGGTCGAGGCCCCGAAGCCCATCGAGGGCTCTACGATTCTTTCGCTCTACAAGCTATTCGCCAGCGAGGGCGACTACGCCACCATGATCGCCGATCACGAGAGTGGCGGCTTTGGTTATGGTGATTTCAAAACACGCTTGGCCGAAGCCTACTGGGATTACTTCGCCCCGATGCGGGCTCGCCGGGAAGAAATCATCGCGGACCGAGGTTACGTCGATGAAGTGCTTGCCGCTGGCGCTTTGCGTGCACGCGAAGAAGCGGGGATTGTAATGGCCCGCATTCGCAGCGCTGTAGGATTACGTTAGAATACTGGCATGATGAAAAAATTTGTTCTATGTATGTTAGTTGATGGTTTTGAGGAGATCGAAGCCGTCACTCCTATCGATCTTCTACGCCGGGCTGGAGCGGAGGTCACCATCGCATCACTTAGAGAAGGCCCCGTCACGGGGCGCTGCGGAATCCGCATAGAGGCGGATGTTTTGCTCTCCGAGGTGGATCCCGATTCATTCGATTTGTTACTCATTCCCGGCGGCCCTGGAGTCGCCGAACTGCGCAGCGATGGCCGACCTGTCCTCCTTGCACGGGATTTCAACGCAGCGGGGAAAATCATCGCTGCCATCTGTGCCGCGCCGCTTGTGTTGAAAGATGCGGGTTTGCTGGATGGCCGACGTTTCACCTCGCATGACTCCGTCCACGATGAGCTGCCCGGAGTTACCGACGAGCGCGTGGTGGTCGATGGAAATCTCATTACCTCGCGCGGGGCTGGCACCGCTTTGGATTTCGGTCTCGCTCTCGTCCGGCATCTGGTGGGTGAGGCCGCAGTTGCTGATGTCGAGCGGGCCATTATGGCATAAATCCATGAGCCGCAATACGCTTGCCATCGCTACCTGACTCGGGGATGGTCCGCGCGTCGTGCCTCCCGACCCAAGAAAGCCATTGTGGCTCATTCCTAACTTGTTGAGCTTGGATGCTCCGCTTGTTGCAGTGGCTTGGCTGTATATTTTCGCCAAAACTTGGCGTGTGGACTATCACCCGTGGGAAGCCTACGTTTCACTCGCGCTGGTCGTTTGGGTGATCTATGTGGCGGATCGCTTGTTGGATGCCTCGGTCCACGATGGAAGTTCAGTTAAGTTAGAGGCCCGCCATGCCTTTCATCGCAAGCATCAGAAACGATTCCTCATCGGTGCCGCGCTTGCCGCCACGGTCGCTCTCGTGATCGTGATCGTCTATATGTCGTTTGCCATCTATCACTACGTCTTTATCGGCGGGCTGATGGTGGCGGGCTTTTTCGGGCTGTCCCTCCTTTCCAGCCAAGACGAGAATGAAGTGCCTCACGCGAAAAATGTGCTGGCTGGCGCATCGTTTGCCTACGGCACAGCCATGATGGCGCATGTGTATCTACCGGAACTCGGAATCTATCAAATGTTAGGTTCGCGTGAGTTTATCTGTTTTGGAGTGTTGTGCATTCTCAATATTTCCGCCATCGACTTGTGGCAGCACGCAAGCCGCTCGACCGATTTGGAAACAAAGGCATCGGATGAACTGGCGCTCACTCTTCCACTCGTCTTGCTCGGGGCGGCCGCGCTGTTTTTTGCCGTGCTCGATCATGAAATGGCGACCCGCCCATTCTTTTACGCGATCCTAACTGGGACAGCGCTTTTGCATATCCTCAATCGCGAGCGCTCCCGCTTCTCGATGGACGCTCTTCGGGTCATGGCTGATGCCGCCCTCTTGGTTCCTTTTCTAGTCTATCTCGCTGCGACTCACTGAACAGGTGCGCCTATGGCTGAGGTCGTTCCATACTTGCGGATTTTTTCAAGCCACTTAGCCTCTTTGTTCTTTCATGATATCCAAATCAGACTCCCCAAGAAGGCCCGCTTTCCTCATCCTCGGTGCACCGGGTGCAGGAAAAGGAACGCAGGGAAAAATCCTCGGGCACATCCCACGATTTTTTCATTGTGCTTGTGGCGATGTGTTTCGCTCGCTTGATACACGCACCGCGCTCGGGCAGAGATTTGTCCACTATTCTAGCAGGGGCGAACTTGTGCCCGATGAACTCACCATCGATCTCTGGAAAGCCCAGCTCGACAACCTTGGCAGCACCTACACCTACAAGCCGGACATCGACTTTCTCGTCCTTGATGGAATTCCTCGAAACGTCCGCCAAGCTGAGATTCTCGAACCCTATATTGAAGTCCATCAGGTCTTTCATCTATCTTGTCCAGATCGCGACGAGCTCGCCCGTCGCATGCGCAAACGTGCCCTCAAGGACAATCGCATCGACGATGCCAGTGACATTGTGATCGACCAACGCATTGCCACCTACGAGGCAGAAACCAAGCCGATCCTTGAATTCTATCCAGGGGATAGGATCACCACCATCGATGCCACCCAGCCGCCCGTCAAAGTAATCTCGGATATCATCCAGTGCATCACCGCACTCCCGATCTTTATGGAGATGTCAAAAACCATCGTTTGATCGATCTATCAATGCGCCTGATTTTTATCGCTACTGGGGACATCGCCCTGCCATCTTTCCGGCATTTGCTAGAGCATGGTCCGCGTCCACTTGCACTGGTCACCCAGCCTGATAAACCCGTGGGCCGCCATCAAGTTCTCACACCTCCTGCCATCAAGATTGAGGCGCTCGCTGCGGGTATTCCCGTCTTCCAGCCGGAGAAAATAGGAGACATCATCGCCGAACTCGCCGCTTTCGATCCCGAGCTACTCGTCGTCATGGCTTACGGTCAGATCCTACGAAAAAACATTCTAACCCTTGCCAGTAAGGCGATCATCAATCTCCATGCCTCTATCCTCCCGAAATACCGCGGAGCTGCCTGCATCCAAGCCGCCATTGATGCGGGTGATGCGGAGACTGGCATCACTGCCATGCACGTTGTTCGGCAGTTAGATGCAGGGGATGTGATCCTCATCAAAACGATCCCCATCGCCCCGCACGAAACCGGCGGCACGCTCCACGACCGCCTCGCCCTTCTCGCACCCGCGACGATGTCCGAGGCGATTGCGAAACTATCAGATGGCAGTAGCGCCCGCATTCCGCAAGATGATTCCCTCTCCAGTTATATCTCGAAACTTGAGCGCGACGACGGTCGCCTCGATTGGACGCAGCCCGCAGAGCAAATCGCCCGTCGCATCCGCGCCTACGATCCTTGGCCCGGCACCTTCACCATGGCACTCGAAGGGGGAAATGAAAAGCGCTTGAAAATCTTCCCGCCGACCGAGCTCATTCATCATATTCTCGCTCCCGGGGAAGTCGCTAACATCGATGGTCACCTCATCATCGGCTGCGGAAAAGATTCGCTCCGCCTCGAAAATGTGCAACCCGACGGCAGCCGCCGCATGTCCGCCGGAGACTACCTGCGTGGCCGCAAGCCCGAGTCCCTGAGATAGGGCGGCAGGCAGAACTGTTCGGCATGCTAGGTGCTGATGCGGAGAAAGTCTGGAATTTTTCAAACAAACGCCCGCGCTGTTAGATTGTCCGTGATTTCATCGGCCCGTGGCGGATTCCAAACCTCTCATCGATGAGAAAAAGCTCTCCTGTTAGAATCTGCTAGACGATTTCCGCAGGCGTCTCGCCAAAGTCCAAGCCGGAGGCCCGTCCTGGCGGAGGCCCGTCCTGGCGGCCCCGAGCGCCTGTTGCTCGAGGAAATGCCGCTAACAGAAGCTGATGGGGCGGCAGGCGTCACCTGGCAGGGCATGGTGAAATTGGGCGACAAATGGAAGGCGGGGCTTATCGTGCCCGGATTTCAAGCCCGCTCCAAGCCTGCCTTGCTATCACTTCCCCCCGAAGCAGTCATTCCAAAAAAACAGAGGCGTCCACTTATTTTCCCCAACGAAGCATTGAGCATGCCGAACAGTTCTGACTGCCGGGATAAAACAAATACCAATAACCAGAAAATTAATACTTCTGATCGCGCGAGTGGTCCCATCCGCCGTCGAAGCCCAATTCAGGCGGAAACTCGGATAGACCGTCATGCACGTTCATTTGGATGCGATTGTCCTCACCACAGCGCTCGTAAGGTTGCTTGAAAGTGCCGCGATAGGTCGGGCAAGTAAAGGTGAACAGTTCATAGAAACCGTAGCCTAAACGACGCATTGCACGGCTGGTGCCATCGACTGCACCATAGGTCCAACCTGCCTTGCGACCGTATTGCTCATCCTTGCGAACGATTTGTTCGGGGATTTCCATGAAACCATAAAGGATGTTACTGATCGCACGACCTAACTTGCGTGAAGTGGTGTAAGTGGAGCCTGGAGGTGCTTGGATATCGGCCACGACCAAGCCGCTAAGGGCGACAAATGCGGTAGCTATGACGAGGAGTTTTTTCATGCTGCGGGAACTCTAAGTATTCTCTATTCGGGTTGGCAACGGATTTTTCGTGATTCGTTGATTTTTTAAAGCTCGAAGCTCAGCACGCGGATGATGCCCGCTGTGGCACGGAGTTTCGAGAGGAGTTCGGCCGTGGGTTCTGTGTCCACTTCGATCACGGTGACTGCGCGTTTGCGGTCGCTGGTGCGGCTGAGGGCCATGTTCGCGATGTTCACGGAAGCACTGCCAAGGGAGGTGCCGATGGTGCCGACGATGCCAGGGCGGTCGTCATTTTCCACGAACAGAAACTTTCCTTTCGGGCTGGTCTCTACGTAGTGACCGGCGATGTGGACGATGCGTGCAGACTTGCCAAAAAACGTTCCTGCGACGGTGCAAATTTCATTGCCCTTGATCGCGGAAACTTCGATCAGCTCAGTGCAGTTAGTTGCCAGTGCGACGGTGGACTCGCTGACTTGAATACCATGGGCTTTCGCAATGGCGGGCGCGTTGATGAGGTTCACTTGAGCCTCATGGTGCGCGGCTGATAGATAGCCGGTGAGCACCTTGCGGGTGATGAGTTCAGTATCTAGCTCGGACACTGGGCCGAGATAAGAAACGCGGATCCCATCGCACTGGGAAGGAGCGATTTTCGATAGCAACTTGCCGAGGGAATCTGCTAGATCAAGATAAGGCCCCACGCTTTCTAACGTGCGGCTATCAAGGTTCGGCATGTTCACGGCGTTGACGATTTCACCGGTTAGTAGGAAATTTTTGACTTGATGAGCCACCTCAATCCCGACGTTTTCCTGGGCTTCCGCAGTGGAGGCTCCGAGGTGCGGGGTGAAAACGCATTTTTTCGCGGAAAACAACGGAAAATCCGCAGGTGGAGGCTCCACTTCGTAAACGTCGAGCGCGATTCCGCCGAGGTGCCCGGCATCCATCGATGCCTTAGCTGCGGCTTCGTCCACGAGGCCGCCGCGGGCGCAGTTGATGATGAGTGCACCGGGATTTAAGAGGGCGATGCGCTCGGAATTAAGCAGGTGTTTGGTTTCCGGTGTTAGAGGAATGTGCAGGGTGACGACGTCGGCACCCTTGAGTGCTTCATCGGCAGTTTCCGCGAGTTCCACTTTGAGTGATTGCGCACGGGCGGCGGTGAGAAAGGGATCGAACGCGACGACGATCATGCCGAAGGCCTGTGCCCGCTTCGCAAACTCGGTGCCGATGCGGCCCATGCCAACGATGGCGAGGCGCTTGCCAAACATTTCCACGCCTTGGAGGGTTTTGCGGTCCCATTTTCCCGCGATCATGGAGCAATGCGCTTGGCCGATATTACGGGCTAGCGAGAGCATTAAAGCGAAGGCATGCTCGGCGGTGGAAATGGTGTTGCCGCTGGGGGTGTTCATCACCACCACGCCGTGGTCGGTGGCTGCTGCGCGGTCGATGTTATCCACTCCGACTCCGGCGCGGCCGATGGCTTTGAGGTTCTTTGCAGCAGCGAAAACTTCGGGAGTTACCTTAGTTTCCGAGCGGATGACGAGGCCATGATAGTCACCAATGATTTTAAGAAGTTCATCCGGCTTGAGACCGGTGTTTACATCAACGGAAATTCCGGGGGCGGAGCGAAGGGCGTCCACGCCTTTTTCAGAAATGGGGTCAGAAACCAACACACGATAGGCTGTCATAAGAACGCGGAGGTAACCCACCACTCTGGCGCTGGCAAGGGTTTGCGATAGGAAATTGCAAAGCGGCTGGGATTTTCTCAATCCGTCGCCATTTACTTGATCTCCATGCCGCTCTTGGGCCAGATCCAGCGTTGCACTTTGCCACCTTTGAGGAGGGCCTTCGCTTGGATCGTCTTCACGCCGAAAATCGTTTCCGCCTTGTACGAGGCGAGGCCTGTTTGATAGTTTTCACCATCCACCGCTTCATCGGGTCCGGCCTTCCACTCTAGCACTTGGGCGAAGGTGAATTCTTTGATTTGCGCGGCCTTCACGCTTTCCTGCATGGCACTTACCACATCGGTGCTGCCTGCCTGTGAGGCGGGTGTGGCTGCGGAGGGGCTCGCGGGGGTAGGTTCTGGCATCGGTGCGGCCTCAGGCGTTGGGGTAGGCTCAGGAAATGGAGTTGGAGCCGATTGAGGAGTAGGTTCCTGGGAGTCCCCGGTGACCGGAGTGACCGATTCTTGGATCGGAGGAGCTGCCGCTGGCGCTTCTGCAACCGGGGCCACGGGGGAAGGCGACTTGGCTGCGAGTTGCGACAGCAGATCCGTGTCGGAAATGGCGACTTTCCCCACAAACGGACCTTCTCCCGGGCTGATGATGAGGTTATCGCCTTCGATTCTCACAAGTTTCACCCGGTTGCCCGCGGAGATCGTCATGACGACTCCGGACGCGGAATCTGCGACTTTCGCTTCGGCCGAAAGCAGAACTTTTTCAGGCAGTTGGCCCGCAGGCAAGTTGGCCAAGTCAATTTTCGTAGCCGTTTCCCGCGCGGGTGGGGCGGGCACTTCAATCACGACCGTTTCGTGACGGATCTCAGGCTCCGGCTGCGCACCGAGCATCCGAAACCGCAGATTCGGCTCATATTTGTAGCCTAAAGCACCGACCACTAGGATGCTGAGCAAATAGAGGAATTTTTTCATGTGGGGGCGATACGTAGCGAAGCGCGGATTTCTTGGAAAGAATTTTCAGAATGACTCATCTTTTGCGGTCGCGTCTCCCAAGTGGGCGAGCGCTTTTTGAAAACTGGAATTTGCCAAATAATGCCGGAGCTGTGGGTCCACCTCGCTGCGATGCGCCCTGGTCCATGCGGAAAGCTTTTCTGAAACGTCCTTCAGCGCCTCAAGATGTCCTTCCGAGTCGCGATCTCGCCAAGCGTGGTCGGCAATGATGGAGACACGGTGGCGGAGAAGTTTGATGAGTTCGTCGGTCATGAGTTGGGGGAAATAGATCACACGTTCGCCTGCGTCGCCAGCGTTCACATTTCAAAATGCGGATGCTGAAAATTCTCAGGCCGTGGCCCATTTATTTGTTAGTTTTCACCATCCCAAGCACCTGACGCGACTTCTGTTGGAATCGCGGCAGATTCTATCAACTGATCCAGCCCGTCTAGCAGGCTGGACAGTCCATCGGCCCAACGCTGGTGCTCCCATGCGGGACTGGCGAGCTCTAGCAGGTGATCGAGTGCTTCCGTCTTGATGAAGGCTTCGAGTCCATATCCTGGCATGATCGCCGCTTCACCACGGGTTGGATCGAGTGCGACTAACAATGCGTGGTTGTCCTTCCCTCGGCGCCCATCGCCAGCGAAGCTCCCGGCGTTGAAGAGCCAGAAGACATGCATCGAAAAGGGATGCTCTTGGGGAAACTGGTGCATCACCACCTGCATGGCGAGTTGGGGAAAACGCCTCTGCATTTTCTCAATACGGGCTTTGAGTTTCCCTTGTTCGGCGGCACTGAGAGAACGCGTCGTGTCCGCCACCACAGGAGCCAGCCGGGGCAGTGCTCCGACCAGCGCGCTGGTCCGTGGAAACGTGATTCTGCATGCCGGACACTCGGAGGCGGCGGCTTGCAGAGAGGTTCGGCAGTAAGGGCACTGCATGCAGGGAGCCTATGCAGCCATTCACTGGATCACAAAGCGAAAAGCACCGATTTTGTTAGTTGCCGACCACCACCCGCCAAGTGGCAAAAAGCGTGAGTAGAGCCCCGGCGATTTCCATCGGGTGGAATGACTCTCGGAAAAAGAAGTATCCACCGATTGCCGTGACGAGTGGTAGCAGCATTTGCAATGAGGAACCACGGGAAACCGACATGAATTGATAGGCGCGCGTCATGATTAATTGGGCAAAAGTCACAATGACCGCCCCTCCGGCGAGTCCCCACCACGCGATGTGAGGGAGCTCCAGAATGTGCCCGGCGGTCGGCGCTGCGATGAGAAGGCTGAAAACCGATTGGGACGCGTAGATCGTCGCCGGATGCTCCTCATGGCGCAGGCGGCGGATGATCACCACCACCCAGCCCGCTCCCAAGGCACCGGCGAGGGCCAACAAATCGTAGGCCGAGGGGCGCAGGAGCTGCCCGTCATCGCTCAGAAAAACGACCAGCCCAAGAAATCCGACGAACATCCAAACCATCGCTGCTCGCTTGATTTTTTCCTTCAGCCAGATCGCGGCAATGATGGTCGCGAAAATCGGATAGGTCAGGTTCAGGATCACCGCGCGAGCAGCACCGAGTTTCACAATCGTCACGTAAAACGCGATCGTGGCCAGCGCTCCGACGATGCCCCGCGTGGTGACGAGACGGCTTGAAAAAAGGCGCGACGGCACTAACCCGCGACCCCAGCCAAACATGGCGAAGACCACCAGCGTGCCAACCGCACCACGGAAAACGATGGCGATCCAGCCGTTCGCAGCCGGAGTGTGGATCGCCACCGCGCGGACAATCAGGGTGTTCGCCGCAAACAGGACCACCGAAGCCAGCATGAGCATCACGCTGCGGCGGTCGAAGGAGTCATCGTTTTTCAAGTGCATTTCGGTTTCGTGGAAACCGGAACGTCCGGGAGGCAGGCGGGACCCACTTGTTGGAATCCCCGAAACCTGCCACCGATGGCGCGTTCCGGAGAGGAGTGGGGAATTTCTTCCGCTAGAATCCGCACGCCAACTCGTGCCAACCCATCAAGGCGGCGCGAAGTTTAACTCGGAGGACTATCGAAGAACACATACCGGGAGCGATGTGGCAGGGAATTCCCCTCGGGTCAAGGGTCAGCTGCGGGTTTGGGTGACGTGGACATGTTTTGCCCCCATGAAAATGGCAACGGACAAATTTGTGATTTTGGCGTTCGTGAACCCAAATGAGGAAGTTCAATTTGATCCCCCATGGGACTCGACAAAGGAAGCGTCTCCCGTCCATGGAAGCCGGGGAAACAACGCCGACAACCCATGAGTATGTTTTCATGAAATTGGAATGAGCCTCAAAAACTGCCGGTCGTGGAGCATCGGGAGCAGATCCTTGCCGCAGTCCGAGCCCATCCGGTGGTCGTGGTTGTTAGCGAATCTAAGTGTTACCATTGCTCACGGATTAACAACTTGCGATGTTACAGCTTGTGAATGCGTCACCACCGATTGCGCTGGCTGCTTGAACTCGCATAGGTATCAATACTAGATTTTCTAAGTAGTGATATATTTATCAGGGTTTTACTCCGTTTCCCCACCAGATTTGTTCGAAATCGTTAGGAGGTTTTTCGGCTTGGCGGATGATGCCGTTCGCGGTGATTGCCAGCCATGGATTGATTGTTCCTCCGAGTGATTCAATGGCCTGAGAGGTCCATGTATTGCACATTCTAGGGGCGAAATAAACATGGCGTGACTCTAGCAATACTCCGCCACCCCAGCTCGAGGTGCCTACGACCTGCGGTTTTCCATCAGGTCCCATGCGGCTACAGTCGTTCAAGAATGCAGCGAGGTCTTGGCCACGTTCACGGGGGACGAGCTTCCGCCAGATGCGCTGGTGCGGGCAGACTTCGGTCACGCTCCAGTTGGCTGGAATGAGTTCCATGACCGACGGCGTATGGGCAAAAAGCGCTCGAAAAAATTTCCAAGGAGTGTGTAATCCTCTTTCCACATAAGCCGTTTTATCGCCCCAACTGAGGGTGACGAATTTCGGGTGGCCGAAGCCGGGCGGTGGGATAAATCCAGATTCTGTTAGCCAAGCGTAGTCGAATACCATTCCCGTATGAAAGTCATCGGCGATGAGCCAGACCAGCAAATCCGGATCTTGTCCGTGACTGGAGACATGGGTTTTCTGTTCTCCGTGGGAATGGGGCGGTGCCGGAACATCGGGTAAGCGAATGCTACAGGAGCATAGAAAAGCTGCTGCTAGAAAGGTTCCTGCGAGCTTCCGGTTGAACGCGAGGTGCGGCATCAGGCGGTTAGAAACGAGCAAATGTATTCGCAGATGCCATCGGCCACGGTGATGGTAAAACCGCTGTTCCCAGCGACATCGAATTCCGTGCCTGCTTCGAAGGATAAAACATCTTTCGTGCCATCCAAAACCACTTGGCAAGTGCCAGCGATGATTTCCATGCGCTCCGGTGCGGCGGTGCCGAAATGGAATTTCCCCGGATAGATCAGGCCGAGAGTTTTTTTCGTGTGGTCCGGAAAATGCACGGTGTGGGATACGACGCGGCCATCGAAATAAACGTTGGCTTTGGCATCGACGGTGACGTTGCTGAATGAGGTGTCTGACATAATTGAGTTAGGAAAAAGTTATTCGATCGGGAGTTCGCCCGCTTTCCACGCTTCCCAACCACCTTGGAGGATGGCGACTGAATGGCCACGAGCGGCGAGCTTTTCGGCGACGGCGAGGGCATCCGGGCAGGCGAGGTCAGTGCAGTAAAGAAAGACGGGGGTTCCGGCTGCGGTGGCGGCTTGGATTTTCGGCTCGAAGGTGCTAACACTAGAATCAAACCTGGCGCGTGGCCAATTGATCGATCCCGGGACATGACCGAGGACGAAGTAAAAACTAGGACGCACGTCGAAAATTAACGCACGCCTGGATTGTTGGAGTTGGAAAAAGTCACCCAAGGCCACACGGGTGACGCGCCCCGGTTTGACCGTTGATGCGCCAGTTGTTAGGTTCGGGGAGGGCGTCTGCCGTTCCTCGGTGACGGGCGGCTTCTGGGTGGGCCGCTTGGCAGGCTGACTTGCGGTGTTCGCACAGGACGCGAGTGCGAGTGCGGATACCGTGGTGAGAGGCATGACCCAGCGGTGGATCATTTCACGATTTGGAGAAGCTCCACGTCGAAAACCAAGGTGCCAGCGGGGGCGCCGGGAGGGGGGCTATCACCGTAAGCGAGTTTCCCAGGAATCCAGAGGCGGCGTTTTTCGCCCTCTACCATGAGTTGCACGCCCTCGGTCCAGCCGGGGATCACGCCATTCAAGGGGAAGACGATCGGCTCATCGCGCATCACTGAGCTGTCGAAGAGTTTTCCGTCCGTGGTCCAGCCGGAATAGTGGACTTTCACTTGATCCGTGGACTTTGGGTGAACGGTGCCGCTGCCTTGGGTGAGCACACGGGAGGCGATGCCGGATGCGGTTTTTTCGGCGCTTTCAGGCGCGGCAGCTACATCCATCGGAACGGCGGGTGGTTTCGGGGCGGTTTTGATTTTCAGGAGTTCGACGTCAAAAACGAGCAATCCACCGGGACGGCCACCGCCGGGGTTTTCGCCGTAGGCAAGGTTTGCTGGAATCCAGAAGCGGCGTTTTTCGCCCTCGACCATGAGTTGCAAGCCTTCAGTCCAGCCCTTGATGACGCCATTCAGGGGGAAACTGGTCGGTTGGCCACGTTTCACCGAGCTATCGAAAAGTTTTCCGTCCGTGGTCCAGCCGGAGTAATGCACCGTCACCGTGTCTGCGGCGACGGGCTTGTGCTTGCCTGTGCCTGCTTGAAGGACTTTGGAGGCGAGGCCGGAAGGTGTTTTTTCCGCATCTGCGGGTGCAGCTTGGACGTCGGATGGTGTTTCGGACATGGTAGGTGTTGCTGTTTCGGCGTGGGCGGTGGCGGTGATTGCAAGAGCCAGCCCGGCCGCTGACGGGATGATGGCTCGCAAGGATTTCGATATGAAATTCATCGGGCGGAGGCTCGACGCATTAGGCAGATCTGTCAATGCCGCGAATAGCGCGGGCGTTTGGGTCGGGCCTCGACGGATGTGGGCTCGTTGCAATACGGGCATAAGAATGAGCCCTTGAAAAGCACTCCTATCGCAACCCGGAGGCGGTAGCTGCCGAGGAATTTCCGGGCGTTTCGATGCTTGGCGCACTGCTTGTTAGCGAGAACCGGGGTGAGACAAAGCGGGCACCGGGCGCGCGCGGAAATCAGCCATTGAAGCATGACAAGCAAAAGAGTCAGAACCCCCAATCCAACTCCGATCAGCGCCAGTTTTGGGTCGCCGATATACATCGAGTAAATTAGCAGGGAAACACAGGCAGGTGCGAGAATACAGCGTGAACACAGCAATAATGCGGCAAGTCTAAAGCGGTGAACGGTCGATTGAGAGCCTAGCCTATGCATTAAAAGTTGAGCGGGATTCGCGAAGATGGATGGTCTAAAAGATGATTGGAAACCATAATTTGGCTTGGAGGTTCTCTTCGAGTGTTAACGACGAATGGGGATCAAGGTTGAGTGATTAGCGTTTTCTACCAGAACCGAGCGATGTAATCGCAAAAGCCCGATTAGTATGATAGCGATGGGACGAATTTCCAATCTTATTTCTCACAGAGATGCAATTGGCGGGTTCCTACAACTCTATTGAATCGGAAATTCTCCACCGACATCGAATCACCCGTTTGGGTCGCGAGGAGGATCGTCTAGCTTTTTAGAAGCGAGTAGAAGCAGTCCGGGTTCCTGACCTTTGGCTTGCCGTGGGCGCTAATTTATTCCATTCCTTTGGAACGGTTCACCCAAAGCCTTCTCTTCTGGATTCATCGTATGTTTCGATTTTCCTTTAATTTTTCCATTTTAGGTTTTGTCATTCCGGCGTTGGTCGCGGGAATGGTCGATGCTTTTGGGCAGGGGGCTACAACGAGCGTGAAGGTGCCGCGGGTGGTGGTGCCGACAGGAAGCCGACCTGTCGCGGCTGTATCACCGCTAACCCAAACGGCGAGGATTCTTTACCCGTGGAAAACGCGCGTGACCTGCACGATTTTCTGGATCGGTGAGCTACCAACGGATCGCAACCCGACCCCGAATTCCAAGTCCTCATGGGATCAGCAGTGGTCTTCCAATTTCGGAGGGTATGATGACCCTGAGCCGTCGAATCGAATCGCGAATCATACGACGGGAGAGTTTCGGCCCAAAGCATTTGTGCCTAAACTCAATCCATTTTACATTGCCCTTCCGTATAACGATGTGATCGGTTTGAGTATCCACAAACCCGAGGCAGCGCGAGTCATTCCATGGTTCGCTAGGATGCGGCCGGAGCCCGGGAAAACCGTCTGCAAAGGTCGGTGGCTGCAAATTTACTATGGCAATCGGAGTTGCTATGGCCAGTGGGAAGATTGTGGGCCGTGGGAGACGGATGATTGGGAATTTGTTTTTGGTAACAAGCCGCCAAAAACGACTCAAAACGGCGCGGCCGGGATTGATCTCTCACCCTCTATCCGGGATTACTTGGGCCTGAAGTCAGGTCAAAAAGTCCATTGGCGTTTCGTCGAGGCGGGTCAGGTTCCGTATGGGCCGTGGAAAAAATATGGTCAGGAATTGCCCGCCGCGAATGACCCGGATTTACTCGCTCAGCAGCGCTATCTCGAATACCTCCGAAAACTGCGGGACGAGCAGTTTCAGAAAAAGACGATCAGCCAGTTGCAAAACTAACTCTGCCACTCACCGGTCTTCAGGAAGTGCAAACTCAGCCGAATCGTTTCCGGGTGCATCTGAATAAACGTGTGATCGGCCTCGATGATGCTGAAACCGCGCAATCCATCGATCAGGCCTTTTTCCGCAGAGACAATTCCATCATTTTCTTGGCTGAGTAGCTTTCTGAAAATGGGCAAGGAACTGCGATTACCCATGATCACTGCGGCTTCCACGTCGCTCGGTAATGAGGGCAGTTGGCTGGGAAGCCCGCCGCTGCCCAAGGCGGCACCCGCAGGGCCGATGACTCGTCTGAGCAAGGCGTTTCGCGCTGCCCAATCAATGATCTCGCTGCCGGCATTCGGCGGAGCGAGCATCACAATTCTGCCTGTCTGCCACGGCACCTCGCCTGCTAACAGTGCCCTGAGTAAAATCCCGCCTAACGAATGAGTGATGAAATGCACGGGTGCATCCCCCGGAATTTTCTCCACCTCCCGCCGGACGTGCTTCACGAGAAGATCCACTGGCAATCTAGCGGACGGATAGGGAATGCTCAGGGTAGAAAATCCGGCTTGTTTTAAGGCGCGTGCCAGCGGCTCCATCGCCCGCCAGCCTCGCCACAGTCCGTGCAGCAGCACCACGGGTGGTCCTCCAGCATCCCGCCAGCGCGGTCGATCCCATGGAAACGGTGGGGTCAACATCTCCGCCCGGTCACGCCAATGTGAAAATCCCTGCATGGCCGAAATATGCTTCATCGCAGGTTGGCGGCAATCTCCAGTTGGTTTCGAGCGGGAATTCCTTCACCCATGATGATTTTTTACCCTATCTGCGGAATAACCCTGCATTCTTCTTGACTCGTTTTTGATCGAAGCCTAAATCGCCGCCCCCAAACGAACTTTTACCTCTGATTCCCATGGCCAACGCACAAGTTATTCTCAAAGAAAAAATCGAAGGCCTCGGAGCCGAAGCTGATGTCGTCAAAGTCCGTGCCGGCTATGCCCGCAACTTTTTGATTCCTCAAGGCAAGGCGTTTGAAGCCAGCAAGTCGAATCTTCGCCACGTCGCAGCTCTCAAGACGAGCCGCGCCGCCCGCGAAGCTGAAGAACTCGTCGGCTTCCAAGAACTCGCCGTCAAGATTTCCAAAATCAAACCGAAGTTCACCCTCTCCACCGGCCAAGGTGGCAAAGCCTTCGGTTCCGTGACAAACATGGACATTCACAAGGAGCTCGAAGCAGCAGGTATCGTCATTGATCGCCACGCCATCGAGCTTGAAAAGCCGATCAAGAAGTCCGGCAAGTCCGAGATTTCCGTCCGCCTTCATCCTGATGTGATCGCCACACTGGTGATCTCGGTGGATGCCGGTGACACGAAGGAAGAAGTCTGATTCTTCTGCGATAGACCCATTTGTTAAAAACCCCCGTCTCGTTGACCGAGGCGGGGGTTTTCTTTTTCAAACATCGATCAAATGAGACAACATTCAATAATCCACGGGAATTGTTATACGAGCCCTTGGCGCAGGGCCTTGGAAACCGCTTCCGTTTGCGAGCGCACTTCCAGCTTCCGATAGACAGCACGCAGGTGCATGTCCACGGTGTGTTGAGAAATCGAGAGCTCATCGGCAATTTCCTTTTTGATGAGGCCCTTCACCAGAAAACCTAAAACCTCTTCCTCGCGGTGGGTCAGTGGCTCAATCTGGCAGACCGGGCCGTGGCGCGAGAAGCCCTGTAAGATCATGTTTGCAATTGGCGCGCTGAGCGCGGACGCGCCCTGGATCACATCACGTATTCCTGATAGAATTTCATCTGGATCCGCCGTTTTCAAAAGATAACCGCAAGCACCATTGCAAATGGCCCGATAGACTTTCTCGCGGTCGTCTGAGGCAGTTAGAATAAGGACTTTCACATCAGGAAGAACCGCTCGAAGGTCAGCGAGAACCTCTAAGCCGTCACGGCGGGGTAAGCCCAAATCGAGCAATAACAGCTCAGGGCGCTCGTTAGTAAATTTGAGTTTATCAAACAGCTCCGCAGCACTTGAAAAATGATGGGGGCAGCTCATATCATCCTCACCGCTGATGAGGCGGCGGATTTGTTTGGCGAAGACTTCGTGATCTTCGAGAATCCAAATGCAGGTAGTAGAGGTTGCTACGGCGGTCATGATAGGGTGGGGTGAGCGTTGAGAAGAGAGCGTTTCACGAGCAGGCGGATTTGTGTGCCGGTCTCTTTGGATGATGCGATTTGCAACAGCCCTTCCAGCACGCGGGCACGGTCCTCTAGCTTGCGCACGGGAGCTGTGTTTCTTTGTGTCTCGTCGAGAGGGAGTCCGATTCCATTATCGAGAATTTCGAGTGCCAGCTTGTCATCCTCATCCCACAGCCGGATGGAAACACGATCTGCGTGGGAATGCTTCAGCACGTTGTGAATGGCTTCTTTGTAGAATAAAAACAAATGCCGTTTCGCATCGAGTGATAGCTTGGCAGCAGTTTTATTAGATTCACAATCAAGCGTGAAATTGATTTCGCGCAGCAGGCGCCCCGCCGTTTCACGCATGCGCTCAACGAGGTCGCCAATCGAGTCCTGACGCCGCTCTAGCAGCCATACAATATCCCGCATCGCGAGCGAACTTTCACGGGCGATGGCCTCCACTTCGCCAAGGTCTTCCGCGACTTCTTCAGGGCCGTGAAGCCGGACGAGGTCTTTGCGGGCGGTCCGGGCGATGAGCGATATACTACCCAAATTACTGCCGATATCATCGTGCAGGTCCGATGCGATGCGCTTCCGCAGTTGGTCTATCTGATCCCTCGACATCAGCCTCCGGCGCTCGACAATGAAGACGGGAATCAAGAAGGTAAGCCCCAGAATCACTGCAGATCCCCAAGCCGCGTTGAGCTCGCTTTCTGAAGCCAAGCGACTGTGCAAAGGTTTCAGCGCGGATAATTCCCGTTCGGTCCGGCCCCGCTCGGCGAGTTGGTCTAACCAAGCAGAAACTTTAATGATTTGCATGTCGGAGGCGAATCCATCGGTGAGAGAAGTGACCACAGTGGTGTTGACGCCCTGATTACGGGTCACTGGGAGTTCCTCTGCGAGGTTCACGCCCTTTGACCAAACCTCGATTTCCGAGAGCGCTTGCACTTTCCGATCTCCTAGCAGATAGGGATGCGTCCCGGAGAGACGAATGCTTTTGGCGGATTTTCCACCGAGCGGAATGACCAATGGCGTCATGCTGCTCGCACCGGGAAGGGGATTGCTCCACTCATAGACGAGTTCTTCCTGAAGATCGTTAGATCCTTGGATATGAACCGTGATCGATTCTGGGAAAACGGACGATTCAAAAGACTGACTGAGCTGATAGGGAAATAAGACAACCCGATCCAACGCGGCATTTTGCTTTAAATTGATCGACCAAGAGACAGAATCGTCATTGCCTGCGACATCCACCGCGTCTCCTAGATGGCCGTTCGGTGCGACCATGTTTTGCCAAATCCCGAGTGGGGTGCGACCATCAGTGAGTGCGGCTGGATACCAGATTCCTGTCGCATTTAAATCGCCGACGCTGGAGACAGCGGCACCAAACGAGACGGGCTGGTCATTTGAAATAACTACGATCTCAGAAAGCCCAAAAAGGTCGTTCATTCCCTTGTTATGACCTTCTTGAACGGTCAATCGCACATAGCGGGCGGAATCACGAGTCTTGAACGGAACGGGATTGCCGTCCGAGGATGAGAATGGGGTCGATCCTGAAGTGAAAAGTATAGTTCTCTGTGCAAAATCATCTCGATTTGACAGTTCAATCGTGAAACGTTTTGGAAAAATACCTGGATCTTCTAAAAACTCCCGTTGAGCAGGCACGAGGAAAATGGTGCTGATGGGATAAGAACTGCCCAAATCTAAGGTCACCGATGGATCCGGCCCCTCTGGCTTACTGCGGCATCCCCGGTAACCCAAACCCACCTTCATGGCGTGTTCGCGATGCTGGCTGAGCGTTTGAAGACGAGTATCGAGCCAAGACACTTGATCTTCAGCCTTAACGAGTTGTGAGTCAAAAATACGCGCGATTCGACCGATCGGATCGCCAATCTGAGCAGGTGCTGCCGCTTCGACACAATTGGCAGACAGGCACGCTACGAGCGACAGTGAGGCGCTGGAAAGACGGCGGGCATGACAACTTGCGATCATATTCGGGTGAGGCGATACGCTTCGCACACTGATCGTTTTTTTAAAAATATCAACCTTTTTTAATTAAAAACGGATGCAAACGGGTTTGTTTACCGTATGTGCCTAATCGTTAGTGTCTTGACCACCAGCGATCCGATCACTTTTGGCGCTAAAGCTGAACTAGGAAGCGCTTGACGGCCTCGCGTTTCAGCCGGAGTTCCCGCCATTCATTGACCAATCGACTGGCTTCAATGATTCCACAGCCTGTAGGAAGTTTTAATTCTTCGCCATCCCACCAAATCCCGCGAATGGCGACAATGGCGTCGAAACGCCCTTCGTCCCAAAGTGCGAATGGGGCGCCAAACTGTAAAGGGCAGGCGAGGCGTTGTCGCCATTCGAGTAATTTACTCAGTGTTTCATCCGTGCGTGGCAGCGGGCCAAGGGCCGGAGTTGGGTGCAGCCTCCGAAGTAGATCTTCTGCGGGCATGGTGGCATCTAAATCCAGCCTGATCGTGGTTAAAAAGTGCACGATCGGCCCCAGATCAAGGATTTCACGGCCGAGTCGCTCCACGTGACCAAGGCCGAGGAGTTTCGAAACCAGTGTCTGCGCCACATATTCGTGTTCACGGATTTCTTTTTCATCGACTGCAAAAACCTCGCGGTCTTCGGAGCGGGCGGTGCCGGCTAGCGCCATGGTTTCGAGGCGTTTGCCATTGAGAGAAAACAGCAATTCCGGCGTCGCTCCCGCAAAGCCTGAATCATGATTGACCCACCCATAGGAGTATAGCGGCGAGCTTTGGCGGGTCATCGCTGCACAGATCGACTTCGCGGGACTGCTGCGGACTGTGCCATTTTCAGTCACCACAGGAACGGTTTTTTCAAAAACTCCACTGTGAATGCACGCCATCACTTCTTGGAAAATCACGGAAAATGGCGCGGCATCCAGCGGCTTCCATTCACAATTGAGCGGGTTCGCATCGGCAAATCGCTTGGCAAGCTCGCTGGCTGTCATCCGCTCGATGCGCGCGGGAATCTTCCATGGGGAATTCTCTTTCAACGCGAAATCCTGCACGTAAAAGGCGACGCCGCAGGTCGGAGACTTGCTGGATTCCTGAAATGGCCCGTGCCCGATCACGGCGCTGCCGTCTCGCCTCGCCAGCCAGGTCATTGATTCTGTGTAATGCTCCATGAGACGTTGTGAGAAGATGGCTGGGCGAACAAGAACTCGCAAGCCGGATCCTGTCACTAAAATGCATCTTTGACGTGATTCACCTCAGGTTTGACACCGTTTTCTACATAGACCTCGATGACATCGAAGCGCCAAGGAAGATCGCGGCTACCCAATTGTTTGAGCCAGGCGTTTGCCCCGCGCTCGATCAGGCTTTGCTTTTCCCGGTTCACCGCATCTAGCGGGCGGATCTTGCTTTCCTTTCGGCGGGTTTTTACTTCCACAAAAAGCAGCAACTTGCCATCTCTCGCGACGATATCGACTTCTCCGCGTTTGGGGCCGGTGAAGTTTTTCGCGAGAACTTTGCAGCCTTTTGCACGCAGCCAATCCGCGGCCACCTGTTCACCATAATTTCCTAACCAGATTCGATCGCGAAATTCTCCATCAGGCCCTATCAAACGGCAGGGCGAGTTGAGCGACCGGCTGAAACGACCGACGATGGTGGCAACAAGGGCCGTGAATCCGTAGCGCTTCAAGATGTGTTTTGGTGCCATATCCTTGATGTTTGGCAAAGCCGAATTCAGGAAAATCCCGATCAATCTCTTGCATGATGCGGTCACGGGTGACCTTAGCGATGATGCTTGCCGCTGCAATGGATAGAGAAAGCCCGTCGCCTTTAACAATCCCCTGATGGGGAAACGGAAAGTCCCTAACGGGGAGTCCGTCAATCAAACAGAAATCGGGCGACTGCCTCAGGGCTTCCACCGCGCGGCGCATGGCGAGGTGGGTGGCGCGGAGAATATTGATGCGGTCGATTTCCTCGTGATCGGCCGTGGCGACGGCCCAAATCACCTCTGGGTCCGTGGTGATTTTTTCAAAAAGAATTTCTCGGCGTTTGGCGGGGATTTTTTTGGAATCATCCAGCCCCGAGCAAATGAAACCGCGTGGGAGAATCACCGCCGCCGCAGCGACGGGGCCCGCGAGTGGCCCTCGCCCCGCCTCGTCAACGCCTGCAATCCTTAATAGACCACGGGCGTGACAAGCGGTTTCGAAGGTCAAATCGGGCATGAATCCATCGTTAAAAGTGGTTGAATCGTTCGCGGGTGGTCATTTGAGAATTGTTGACCGTGGCGAAGAGCTGAGTCGCATAGACCGTGCCATCGCTATCGACGACTACGCCGATGCCGCTCTGGGTCCAACTGCCGCGCATGTTGTATTCGTGGTCCTTGGATTCGGCCCATAACTTGACGATGATGGAGGCGCTATGCGTCCCCGGATGATTGGCGGCGGCCACGTTTTCACTGACGTTTTCCATTTGATAGGCTTCGCGTGCCATCAAAGCGCGCCCTTCGAAACCGAAGTGGCTTACGTTTTTTCCGTAGAGTTGGAACTCGCCGTGATGTTGGCGTAAATACTCGCTGTGCTCTTGAGCAAGGCGGTCAAGGCCGGGATGGCGTTGGACATCCGACACACCGTGACTGCGGCGGTAGGAATTAACTTCCTGAAAAATTCGCCCGGAGAGCGAGGAGTCAGGACGAAGCGATGCCGAAACCGGCATCTTGTGGACTTGTGGTGGGGTGGCGCAGGAAGCCAAGGCTCCGGCGCACGCAACCGTGATTACTTTCAGGTGGGTGTATGTTTTCATGCGGGACAGCAGTAACAGCCAATTACCCAATCCCCCCTTGATTGTAAAGGAATTTTAAAAATCACTTAAAGTGTCTTGCTTGGTTTGTTTGTTTTTTTAAATAAAGTCCGATTCCATTTTTCTGGGTTCCGCGATGAATTCGCCTGAATCTCCGACGTCATGAGCTTTGATCAAGGGAATTTTAATTTCGACGCAAACGGTCCGGAAGACGGTTACCGGAAGTGGCGCGAGGAACTGGACGCAGCTCGGCTGTCCTTCAAAAGGCGCTGGGGAGTGATTTTGAGCCGTCGGGTGGAGTTGGTGTTAGGAGATCACGAGAAGCCCTTGGTGGGATTGCTGAGAGTGGTTTCCGATTCTAAAAAGAAGCGGAACGGGCCACCTGAATTTATGATGGGCGGACTGCGGTTCCAGCCGGGCTCAATCCGAAGCATTGTTCAGTTAGAGGAAGCGAAGTAATGCCCGGCTTTGCACAAAATGTTGATAGTTCGAGATCTAACGACCTTTCGGTGCGAGAAGCCCATATTTTGGGCTGAAGAGATAGGCGGCGATGAAGAGTAGCCCAAGCACGATAACGATGGCAGGGCCGGGTGCGATGCCGAGTTTTCCTGAAAGTAATACCGCTCCCATCGACCCAAAACATCCGATCAATCCTCCGCCCCAGAACAATGCGGAAGTGCGATCGGTGAGTAGAGAAACGGTGGCGGCCGGGGTGACGAGTAATCCGACCGAGAGCACGCAACCGACGGCCTGGAGCGATGAAACCAGCGCCAGAACAAGCAGCGCAAAAATCAAATACTGAATGAAACGCACCGGCACGCCCTGCGCTGCGGCCACGTTTGGCTCGAAAAGGGTGAGCAGGATCGGACGCATCAGCAGGTTGGTGATCAGCAGGGTGAGAGCCCCGATGCCGAAGGCGATCCAGATATCGGCATTCCCCACCGCGATGATATCGCCGAACAGCCAGTGCTCGAGTTCTTGCCGGGTGTCGAGTTTTGGTAGCAGCGCAATTCCTGCAGCAAAAGCAGCGGTATAAAGCACCGCCAGCGCGGTTCCTTGCTCCACGCGATTCCCCCGCGCGACGACCACTGAACCAAGTCCTACCAGCAGCGCTGCAAACATGGCTCCGAAAAATGCATTCCACTGACTGAGTGCACCCGTTAGGAAAATTCCGAGTGCGATGCCCGGTAGCATCGTATGCGAAAGCGCGGAAACGGAGAGGGCATTCCGCCGCAGAACGACGAAGCCGCTGAAAAATCCGTTCGCAAAACCGATGAAGCCCGCCGTAGCAAGTGCGCGCTGATAGAATGGATTGGTGAGTAGTTCAAAATCCATGTTAGGCATGGGCGGGCACTGGCTCATAGAAGGTTTTTTCAATCAGCTCAGGTGTCAGAATTTCGGCCACCGGACCGAAGGCGAGGGGACGCGTGGCGAGGACCAGTGCTTCATCGAACAGTCGCGGCACGGTGTTCAGATCATGATGAGAGGCGATGACCAGTCTGCCTTCGCGAGCAAGTTTTTCTAGCAAATCTCCGAGAAGCTGCGAGGCATTGCGATCCAGTCCGGTGAAAGGTTCATCGAGCAAAAGCACATGCGCTTCCTGCGCCAGAGCACGGGCAAGGAATGCCCGTTGTTGTTGCCCGCCGGAAAGCTCGCGGATCTGGCGATCCTGTAAATCATTGAGATTTAAAGATTCAATCGCACGATCCACGGCCTCGGTGTCCTTCTCGGAAAACCTTCTCCACCAGCCGGTTTGCGGATAACGCCCCATTTCCACTAAGCCGCGCACAGTGATGGGAAAGGACCAATCCACCTCCTCGCGCTGGGGCAGATAGGCAAACTCGCGCGACCATTTTTTGACCGCCGTGCCCCGCCAGAGGATGGTGCCAGACGAGCGGGGGACGAGCCCGGCAACGGCCTTGAGCAGGGTGCTTTTTCCAGCTCCGTTAGGGCCGATGAGGGCCACGCGATTGCCACAGGACGTCGCGAGTGAAACATCTTCCAAAGCGAGCACACGGCGATAACAGACGGATAGATTCTCGATCACCAGCTCGTGATGGTGCGCGTGATGGGCGCAGCAGTCATGGTGTGTCTCACTCATTTTGCGGAAGGGAGGGGGAGTTCAAGAAACTCGTCGATGTCTCCAGCAGCGTCGAAAACGTGGATAAAAGTTTCCTGTCCGTGAGCTTCAAGGGTGAGTTTGGCGAAGCGATGCTCACCCGTTGTTAGTGGATTTTTCCAGCGGACTAACAGGGAAAGATGTGGGTTCTGCGGATCCATTTCAAGCTCACCGGTAAATGGCAACTTGTCCAACTGGAGTGGAGGGCTTGCTCCGCCCGTATGAAGCGTGACCCTTTCCGCAGGCGCGGAGAGGAGCAGTCGAAAGGGAACAGATTGTGTCGCGACTGCATGCGAAATCGCCGGGAGTTCCGGTATTTTCACCTCAACTCTCGCTGCGGTCAGACGCATCAATCCGGCCCCCGTCGCCGCGAGGGCGAACGTGAGGAGGAAAAATCGAATGATGGGCGAACCGCGCACGCGCCGAGCTTATTGCACCTCGGGTTAACTTGCAAGAAACTTGCATAAAGCCCTGTTGTAAATCCGGCAGGCACAGGAGGATACCCGAGCTGCACTGGCACAAATTAACCCGCACGAACCGCAACCCGCGCGCACGGACCAAAAACAAGTTCCACGGGACGGATCTAGAGGAGGAGCAGGGCGGGAACCGTGGAAAACTGGCCAGAGGCCTCGGGTGGAGGTGGTGGAGACTGGCGTTCGAGTCGAGGTGATCAGCCGGATGAGGATTTCCTGAATCAGGGAAGCAAAAACCTCAACCATTGGTCGAGATTCAATGCGATCAGGCCGATGGTGACCACGGTTCTGCTGGTGATCGCTAGTTTGGCCATCACTCGTTGCAGGGTTCCTTTGCGTTTGAGGTTGCCAAACTTGCCTTCGATGGGGATTGCGATCTTTTTTGTCCTGCCGTTGCCGCTTTTTCTCTTCTTTTGTCATCGCACGGGGACGACCTAACGGTTTGCCACTTAACCGGATGTCGCGTTCTTTACACCAGGCTCGGTTGGCTCGGGTCTGATAGATTTTGTCGGCATGAATGCTGGCTGGGTAATGGCCAAAGCGTTGCCGGAAGGATTCCGCCTGTGGGCCAAGCAGAGCAAGCGGGTTTGTTAGATATGCGTAAATGATCCCGGTCGCCGGATCTTGATAGGTGACCCGCCGCACGGTCACACCGACGTTGGTGGTGACCATTTCATCGGAAATCACTCCTTGGTTGATGGGATTGGCCCGGTCAAACGGGTGGATGCCGACGATTACGAGTTTCATGTTTTCCTTTTCGCGACTCAGGAAATAGATGCCGTTTTTCTTCCACTTGAACCATTGCCGGAAGTCGATTCCGGCACGGTCCCAAATATAGAGAACTTGGCGGCCTTTGGCGGCACTCTGACGCAAGGGACTCAGCCAAAAATAAATATGCGTTCGGGTCTGATTTCCGACGAAGTCCATGGACTGCGGCAGCCTGCTGCAAGCGGCACAGGTCAAGGTTCATCGGTTGCTCCACCTGAAAACACAGTCGGGCTAGCAGCAGGGCTGCATTGCCAAAAGCGACAGCAGGCTGTAGCAGTCCATGGTGCTCCGCACGCAGCTTGATCGATTTCAATTTGGCGGAGTCCCCAAGGTAACGATGTCTTGGCGTTTGAGGGCGGAGGTTCTGCCGGGGGCTTTGGCATTGCCTAGCTTTTCCGGCTTTTTGCGCGGCGCGGCTTTGTCATGGCTGGCGGCAGCGATGAAATGACCGTCGCCGGCATATAGATCGAAGCCGTCCAGACTCTTGAAAACGGCGAAGGGATCTAGCAGAGTGGGGCGCATGTGGACTTGGACTTGCGCGAGAATTTCACTGAGTAGAGCAAGCCGCCGACTTCGAGCCAAAGCTCGTCCGCGAGGGCGGGGCAATTCCGACGGGCCCGGGAGAGATCGAGAAACCTGCGCAGAGGTTTGAAAAATTCGACACCGACAATGGATTTACAGGGAAGCGTGTTAGGCATAATTTCCCCAAACCTAACAGACTGTGAGGCAAGCATTAAATGCGCATGGCAGCCGCAATTTCGCGTCCCGAAACCTTCAGAGGGTGATTTTGATCTAGCAAGTCAATGCCTCCCCAGCGGCTACCTGCTGCCTCCGATATGCCTATAGACTGTTCTATGATTCCTCGGGATTCACTTCTTGCCAAACTCGCGGAGTATCACATTCCGATAGAATACCTGATTACCGTGCTCCTGAAGCATGATGTGTCCGTCCGCCCACTCCCCAAATCCGGGAATGTTATGGTATTTGCTCGCAGCCACACGGGCACGGAAATCCTCCGAGCCACGATCAAACTCCACGGTTTTCACCCCGTTGAGCCAGAAAGTGACGTGCTTACCCTGCGAAAGGATGTGGGCCTCATTCCACTCGCCGATGGGCTTCACATTCTTATCCAATGGCGCTGGAATGAGATCGTAAAGCGAGCCAATGGTCCGGTCTCCATTGTGGCCAAGCTTTGCATCGGGATGAACCTTGTCATCGAGGATTTGGAATTCCATGCCGATGGCAGATCCGACCGCGGCCGGTTCTCCCGCCTTGCTGATAGGCGCAATGTTCGGTTGGACAAAGATCTTAACACCGCTATTCGCGCCCGTAGTGATCTTGAAATCCACCTTGAGTTCGAAATCCGAATAACGCTTGCGAGTGATGATATCACCACCGCCGGCAGCCTCTCCCCCCTTGTTTTCCATAATACTAAGAACGCCATCGCTCATGAGCCAGCCTGTGGTGGGAAAACTGTCGGACTTAGGACTGCGCCAGCCCTCGTTGGTTTTCCCGTCCCAGAGCAGGGTCCAGCCTTCGGCTTTTTGGACATCAGTTAGTATGTTAGTTTCTTCCTTCTGTGCAAAGGCCGAGGTGAAAACCCCGAGAAGTATGGCGAGCGCGAGTGCGCCGATACGCGGTTGTCTAATGTTAGCTTTCATATTTCTGTTAGCGGTTTTTTTGGCGGGACAGACAGTAGCTTCCCAACTTGGCTCGTATTCGCAAGTCCACAGTTTGGCGGCTTCCGAATCATCCAGGATATGGCCGTTGGTCGGAT
>JAYVNE010000124.1:0-36942 GCA_043758615.1 Akkermansiaceae bacterium | reverse complement strand
TCCTCGTCGGTGACGGGCTGGGCCGCAACGTCGTCGAGCGCAACTTCCGCGACGCCAAAAGCGAAGTCGGCATGAGCGACTACCAAACGCGCGGGTGGCGGGCCTGGCACCACCACATGTCACTCGTTATGCTGGCCATGTTATTCCTCCTACAAGAGCGTATGCACAGCCCCGCGCCAACCAACGAAGAAGGCCCGAATCAAATCACCAGCTGCGACATCACCTTCATTTTGGAACGAATGCTTCCCCAACGCGGCCAAGGTCCGCCCGACATTGTGGCCTGACGAAGATCTTACTCAAATAATAAAGTAGAGTTATTCCCGCAGCCTCTTTAACATTTCGGCATCTGGCAGTGCACAATGATCGGCCTTCCCCATGATCCGGTAGCGGTTGCGGGCGATGATCCGATAGACAGCGTCGCGCAGCGGCTTGGGGATGAAACGAGCGAGAGTTAAAAGCCCCCACCAGCCGCCGAAAATCCGGGCAATTTCGATCAAGCCATCGCTGTGGGTGAAGATCCTGCCGTCCGACTCGCGCAGGAGAACCATCGTGCCTTCATCTGCCGCAGCGTATTTTGTGAAGCCTCTTTCCTTGGAAAATTCGCCCTGCAGCGGGGCGAAAAAAATTTCAGCACGATGATCAAATCGGATGACATTAAGCACGGAGCGCGAGCAAAACGCACATTCGCCATCGTAAAAGAGCACCCAAGCCATGAGAGAATCATAAGGAGTCAGTGATTTTTTTCCAGAGAGATTTGTTTGAAATGTTTGAAATGCTTGCCAAGCCCACTCAAGAGGTTAGGGTGTTCAAATGTTTACTAATGAAAACGAGGCCACGTTAACAGATGGGGATCGAGCCATGCCCAGCTCACGCATTCAGGACATGCCATACGACCAGCGGCCACGCGAAAAACTGGCGCTGTTAGGGCCTGGGGCACTCGCCAATGACGAGCTGATGGCGCTGTTTATTTCCACCGGGATGAAGGGGCTGAGTGCGATTCAGATTGGGAGAAATCTGCTCCACAAATATGGCTCAATCGGAGCGTTGGGAGGTTTAACAGTCACCCAGTTAGCGAAGGAAAAAGGGCTGGGGCTGGCGAAGGCCTCGAAACTTGCGGCGGCCTTCGAGCTCGGGGCGCGGGTGGCGCGTGAGCAATTACAAAGTCGGCCGCTCGACACACCCCAGTTGATCTATGAGTTTTTCGGCCCGCAGATGGGGCATTTGGCAAAGGAGCAGGTGGTAGTGGCCATACTGGACACGCGCTTGCGGCACCTCGGCACGGAGATTGTGTCTATAGGGACCGTTAGCGAATCTAACGCCCACCCGAGGGAAATTTTTCGCCCCGTGATCACGCGCGGCGGCTACGGTTTCATACTCGTTCACAACCACCCCTCTGGAGATCCTAGCCCGAGTCGGGCGGATGAACGAGTCACAAAGAATTTGGTAGATGCCGCCAAGTTCATGCAGATCGAGATGCTCGATCACATGATCATCGGCAGGGCAGCCGAGGGACGGCTGCCTTATTTTTCATTTCGCGAGGCGGGCTTGGTGCCGTGAGTTGCTTTTCAGCTTTCGGCATCCTAAATTCGGCAAGTTTCGCGCATGTATCGACTGCATCTCGCCCGTAATCTCCGCTCACTCGCATTTCTCCTCATCGTTTCGGCGGTTCTGGGAGCAGGTGGATTGGTGTGGTGGGCGAACCGCACAGGCCTGCCTCAGGCTTGGCGCGCATTCATCGAGCGGGAAATCGCCAAACAGGGTGCTTATCTCGAAATCGGTGGTTTAAGCTACATTCCATTGCGTGGCGTGGTTGCCACTGATGTGCATGTGTTTTCCGATCCATTACACCTTCATCAGCTTTCCGGGCTCGAGCGCATCATCTTAGATTTTGACAAATCCTTACTCGCACGCGGGGTATTTCATCTTACCAAAATCGACCTTAAGGACGCAAAATTAACCTTGCCCGTGGACCCAAAGAATCCCCATACGGAGACTCTGGAAATTACTAACGCAAACGCCACCGTTTTCATGCCGGGAAACCGCCGCCTTGAAGTGCGCGATGCTCATGGAAAAATCGCTGGGATTCAAGTCAAGCTCGATGCACAAATGATCGGCTATCAACAAGAAGGCAAACAGCCGACGTATGATCCTAACGTGGGAAAACGGCGGGCGGCCATGGCGAAGGTTATTAACGAGCTGAAATTGTGGAGCTTCGATGACAAGAACCCGCCAACTATCGAGATTCAGGTCGAGGGCGATGCGAATCAACGCTCGTCGATTATCGCGAAGCTCGCCTTGCACGCCGGCAGGGTTGAGAAAAACGGGCACGTTCTGGATGAAGTGAGTGCGGAGGCAGACATGGCGGGCGATTTACTAACCGTTTCTTCGCTGCACGCCACCGATTCCCGCGGAGTTTTCGATGGACATATTGACTATAACATCGACTCACGCGAGGGCCGTTTCGATGTTTCATCATCACTTGAAGTACCGCAATTACTCAAAGCTTGGATTGGGTTGCCGTCCGTGCGCGAGGTCGAGATCGGGGGCAGACAGATCTTAGAAGCTGAAGGAGGATTTCAGTTAGACGAGGCGAACAATCCTCAAATTCGGCTGACCGGGCATGTTCGATGCGAGGCGGTAAAACTGCGCGGAATGCCCTTTGAAGCGGTGGAAAGCTCGTTTTCCTGGCGCGATCAAGAATTGTTTCTGAGAGACTTGCGCCTGATCCGGCACGACGGCGAGGCCCATGGGAAGGCGCTCGTTCAGTGGCCGCAAGTCCGACTGGTGCTGACGACCACGTTGCCGGTTCCTGTTTACAAACCTTTCTTTGTGGGACAGCCGTTAGAGTTCGTGCTCAATGATTTCACCGAAAGAAAAGGCGCTGCGGTCAATGTCACTTTGGAGGGCGGCTTCGATGCCTCCGATAAAACCTCGTGGTCCTATACCGGTAGCGGAAATGTGGAGAATCTTAACTACAAGGGCGTGCCGATGAATCACGCGGATTGCAAATTTTCTCTCAATCATCAGGAACTGGATTTTTACGATGGAACGGTCGTTTTTAACTATGAAAATTACGCGCTTCGAAATGCATTTGAGGGGCCAAAGCAAGCCACGGCAAAAGTCGGCAGGATCCGCTACGATGCACTTAACAGATTGGTAGAAGTGGAAGCCGTGACGGGCCGGTTCTGGGCCGCGCCGATGGTTCGGCTGTTTGCCCCGAAAGTGGCCGATACTTTGGAGCAATACCGTTTTCACACGCCACCGGATCTCAAGGGTTCCGGCGCAGTCGATGTTACACCCCAAGGCCGCACCGTTTTGGATGTGGACTTCAGTTCCGAACATGCTGCGGATTATGTATTTCTTGGGGAGAATCTTAGCCTCGATCAGCCCCGCGCCAAGGTGAGGATTCGAGGCGAGCGGGTCCTCATCGATGACTTACAGCTCAATGGCTTCGGCGGGGCAGTGGCCGGTCGTTTCGAATATCTCGGTAAGAACAAATTGGAAGGTGAATTGAACTGGACTAAACTCTCTCTGCCGGAACTGACTTCCACTTACGGTTTTCAAATGAAGGGCAACGGGAAAGTCACTGGGCGCATCCATTTTAGTCTAACCGATAGCAAAGTGGAAACCATGGATGGCGAAGGACTGTTGGCGATTGAAAAAGCCGAGCTCTTTTCCGTCCCGATGTTTGGCCCACTTTCACCTTTGATTGGGGGTGTGCTCAATGACAACAAGGCGGGTTTCCAACAGGCAAAAAGCGCGTTTTTCAACTTCGGCATCAAGAACGGCATTCTGAGCAGCAACGACTTCCATACCTCCACCACATCTATTAATTTTGCGGGCGATGGCAGCGTCAATCTCAGTGAGCGCACCGTGGACATGACCCTGCGGATGAATGCCCGTGGTCTGCTAGGTTTGATCACTCTACCGCTCCGCCCGTTTTATGGGCTTTTCCAATTCCGTGGCACGGGACCGCTGAAAGATACCCAGTGGGAAAATGTGAGATTTACGAGTCCGCCAGAGGACCAAAACCAACTTCTCCTGACACCGCCAAAAGCCCGGGTCATCGCCGAATAAGAAGTATTTAGGATTTCACGAGACGCCCCTTGCACCCAACCTGAAGAAGTGCCTATAATACACATAGAAGATAGGTCATGAAGATCCGTCCGAAATTGAAAACAAAGCACCATGTCTAATCCATTTTCTACCCCCAACAGCCTAGATCCAGAAGCAGGCTTCACGCAAACTCCGTCCGTAGCTCAAGCCGCAAACGACTTGCGTGCCGCAGCGGGCGAAAAAGCACGGGAATTCGTTCAAACGGCCGAAGTAAAGGCCACCGCGCTCAAAGATCGTGCGGTCGAGACCGCGCAACATTTACGGGATACCGCCACAGAGCGGGCCACTCAGTTCAAGGCGAATGCCACGGAGAAGGCAACTGCCTTCAAAAGTGCCGCAACAGATAAGGCCCAACATTTTAAAGAGTCCGCCAACGAACAGTGGCAGGATACTCGGGTAAAAGCGAAGGAAATGCACATTACCGCAGAGGATTACATCCGTGAGAATCCTACGAAATGCGTGCTCAGTGCGCTCGGAGCAGGGTTCTTAATTGGCCTCATCGTTCGTCGCTAAGCCAGCGTGTCAGCCGCCCTTCCGGTGAGTCCTTCTCATAGTTTCATGAACCCACCGTCTGACAAGGATTCTCCACCGTTCGAGGCCACTCGCACCGTCGAATATTCCCACGACTCAGGCCTCCCATCTAACTGGCGGGAGGCGCTGATGAGTTTGATTGCATCGCGGGTCACCCTGATTCAATTAGAGTCGAAGGATGCCACCATGGACGGAGCCAAAAGAGTGGCCTATCTGATCGCTACCATCTTTTGTGTGGTATTCGCATGGGCTCTTCTCATTGCAGGTCTCGTCGCGCTTCTATCAGCTACGCGAGGATGGCCATGGTATCGTGTATCAATCGGCGCGGGAGTGCTCCATCTGTTCGTGGGCGTTCTGCTGGCTAAAATGGCCAAACCCTCGGGAGCCAAATGCTTTCCCATCACCCGCGCTGAATTTCAGAAAGACCGCGAATGGATCGAAAACTTCCAACAAACCAAGAAATCCAACGATTGATCCTGATCAGTGCGGCGGCCCGCTCCTGTCTGGAAACTGAGGCACACGCGCTGAAACAGCGCTTGGATGTGCCCGCGAGAATCCGTGGCTCACTTAAGGAACACCCCACCGGCTGGCTCTTCGGATCCCTTGTTTCAGGGATGGCCGCCAGTTTGCTTTTCAAGGGTAAATCAAATCGGCCTGTGGCGGGTCAATCCGGCTCCCTATCCCCGCGTCGCCCTTTACCCGTCGCTCTGATGGGTCTCGCCCTGACCGCTGTCCGTCCGTTGGCGAAAGTATGGTTCACCCATCAAGTGAAACAACGCTTGGCAGGAATGCTTACCCACACTCCTCCGGTAAAATCCGGCGAGGCTTCGCCACCATCCCCTTACTCCAACGATTACCCACCTTATGTCTGAACAACACGTTGTTCTTGATCACGTCGATCAATACCTTCAACTCGGCCGCGACTATGATTGCTCCGATCTCCATCTCCCAACTGCGTATGCCCCTGCATGGAGGCGCTTCGGCCAATTGTCGCCCATCTGGCCGGATCACCAGCCGCTGACCCCTGAGGACACCGCGCGTCTCGCCCGCTCATTTCTGGGTGACAAAGAGTGGGACCGTCTTCAGAACCATGGCGATATCGACTTCGCCTACTCCACAACGAACGGCCGCTACCGCGCATCTGTCGTGAAGCAGCGTCTTGGTTACGACATGGTCTTCCGAATCATCAACAGCCAGATTAAATCCATCGAGGACATCGGACTACCGCTCGAACACATCCTCCCCCTCACCCGCTATCAGAACGGACTCGTTCTCATCACCGGCGCCGTCGGCTCGGGTAAATCTACCACATTGGCCGCGCTCGTCGATTTCATTAACCGCGACCGTGAAGATCACATTCTAACACTTGAAGACCCGATTGAATACGTATTCGAGTCCAAAGGCTGCCACGTGAATCAGCGCGAAGTCCACACCCACACCGAGTCCTTCGCCAAAGCCCTCCGCGGAGCACTTCGGGAAGATCCAGACGTCATCATGGTGGGAGAAATGCGCGACCTCGAAACCATCCAGCTTGCACTAACAGCCGCCGAAACAGGCCACTTGGTTCTCGCCACCCTTCACACCGGAAATGCCCCGCGGACACTTGACCGTGTTCTCGACGTTTTCCCAACCGACCAGCGCGACCAGATCCGAATCATGGTATCAGAATCCCTGCGCGGAATCCTTTCCCAACAGCTCGTGCCTCGTGCCGATGGCAATGGCCGGGTGCTCGCGCTCGAACTCCTCGTTAACACCCCAGCCGTTGCAAACTGTATTCGTGAAGGCAAAACCTTCATGCTCCCGGGTGTCATGCAAACCGGTAAAAACGTCGGCATGATCACCATGGATGAGTCATTGCGCCGCTTGTATGTCCAAGGTCTAATTTCCCGCGATGATTTACTTTTCCGCTCGGATGATAAAAACCAAATGAGAGCCTTCCTCGAATCCTAACGCCACCGGAGCTCTATCAGCTCATTTTCAAAACTCAATTCCCGTTCCTTTTCGCATGGCCAAGATCGACACCTTCTTCCGCTACCTCATCGCTAACAAGGGCTCGGACCTTCATCTATCCGAAGGCCAGCTTCCAAAAATCCGAGTCCACGGTTCTGTCACTGTAATCCCTGACCAAGAACTCCTCGCTGGAGAAAGCTTCAATGCCCTGCTCGCGGAAATCTGCGATCCTAAAGCTTTCCAACGCTACCTCGAACAAGGGGATCTCGACTTCGCCTACGAAATGGACCAAGACTCCCGCTTCCGTTGTAACTATCTCAAACAACAGAATGGTCTCGCTGCGGTGTTCCGTTTGATCCCCACGGAAATTGCCTCACTGGAAAGTCTCGGCGTGCCGAATGTTGTGAAGGAATTCGGCCACATGCGTGCCGGCCTTGTGCTCGTCACCGGCCCTACCGGTTCAGGTAAGTCCACCACACTCGCCGCACTGCTAGACTACATTAATACTAACTTCAATCGCCACATTATTACCGTGGAGGAGCCCATCGAATTTGTTCACAGAAACAAGCGCTCCATCATCACTCAGCGCGAGGTTCCTATCCAAACGCCCTCATTCGCAGACGGCCTGCGCGCCGCGCTGCGGGAAGATTCAGACATCGTGCTCGTGGGAGAAATGCGCGACTTGGAAACCATTTCACTCGCTCTAACGGCTGCGGAAACTGGACTCCTCGTCTTCGGCACCCTCCACACGAACAATGCTCGCAAGACGGTGGACCGGATCATCGACGTTTTCCCCGCAGACCAGCAATCGCAGGTCCGCACCATGCTTGCAGCCTCGCTACGTGGCGTCGTCGCCCAGCTTCTTTGCAAGCGCGTGGATAAGCCGGGCCGGACCGCCGTTCACGAAATCATGTTCGCTACCCCCGCCGTGGCCGCCATCATCCGTGAAGGTGCTACCCAGAAGCTCAACGACGTCATCACCGGTGGTAAAAGTGAAGGCATGCAGTTCATGGACGAGTCGATCTGGTCCAAGCTGCGCGAGGGCATGATTTCTCCAGAAGAAGCCTACATGAAGTCGATCGATAAGACCCGCTTCAAACGCTTCCTCCCAGAAAACCTGTCCCACCTCGGCGATGCATCTGGTGAAAGCCCGATGGCACACTGAACCCGCCTTCAGAAAAATGCTTTTACGAGCGATTGGTAAACTTCCCTTCTGGGGATTTTTATCCGAGCTTGAAGAGTTTCCCACGTTGCATGTTTGATCCGGTCGAGCGTCTTTTCCGCAAGCAAGGCAGGAAGAACCGTCGCAGCGCGGAGACGGTGGGATATGAGGCAACTGCTGTAATTTTTCCCTTCATCAATCCACTTCCGACTGGGTGTGAGCCATTTCTGGTGACACTCTAGCAGGACATCGCGATCCATTGGGTTTGCTACCGGAAGATAGCAGCGCCCTGCCGCTAGATCCGCTGGCAGATCACGCAGGATATTCACCATTTGCAGGCCTTGTCCGTAGTCTCTACCCCGTTTTAGTAAGTCTGCTTGTGGAGCGAGCGAATACCTTTCTCCGAGCGTGAGGAACCCGAGCTTTGTCCAAAATTCCCCCACACAACCGGCGACTCGCCATGTGTAATCTTCCAGCACGGCATCGTCTGCTAGAGCGATTGGTTGCTCGCGGGTGGCGTGAGCAAAGCGTGTGAGATCGAGCCTTTGACCGCTCACAATGACCGCCAGAACCTCTCGAACTAACGCCGCTTCAGCAGCAGGAATCTTTTGCAGCCATTCCAAAATCTCCCCCGTACACTCCAGTAAATGTCGCTCTCTGGAATCACCCAGCGCATTGAGAAAAGCCAGCGGCCAGCGAGGTGCGGGCCCCGCATCGGCAGTGGCTTTTCCAAACTGATCGAGACACTCTAACCGTGCATCTACCGAAGCCGTTAGCGTGTCTGCCAAAGTATCGCTCGTGCGGGCCAAGAGATAACCGAGACTCGCCGGGCCACGCATCGGCAAAGGCAAGAGGCGCAACGTGATATAAAAAGAGCGAGAGGTCCCTTTAAGCACTTTTTTTCCAGGATCATTTCTCACCGCACACCAGCATGCACTCGGGCGCGTTCGTAGCAAGATCCGCTGGAGAAAAATGTGCCCGTTACTGTCTCTCGTCTCCAACGAATCCGGTTGCGCTCACTTGATGATGTGGCATTCTGCCTCCCAGATGAGCGATGAGCGAGAACCCTCGAAAGACCGGAACGCGGTTAAATTGGAACGACTGGAACTGGCATCGCGCGCCTCCAACGAGGGCATTTGGGATTGGTGGACGGATCAGCCAGAGATTTTCTACTCGCGGCGCGTTTTGGAGTTTCTCGAATGTGGCAAGGATCGGGCACCCAACCTCTTTCTCGCGCCCCATGATAGTATCTATCAGGATGAGCGCGCGGCCTTCGCATGGGCGGTCGTAAGTGCGCTTGAAGGCAGTGGACCCGAAACCCTCGCCGTCGATGCTAGAATCATCACCGGTAGTGGGGATCTTCGCTGGTTGCGGGTGCGTGGAACCGTGATCCGCGATCGCGCTGGAAAAGCCACTCGGATCGCCGGATCGATGATCGATATCAGCCGTCGCAAGGCGGCTGAAGCGCAAGTCGAGGACGAGCGATTCTTACTCCGGCAGTTGATCGACCATGTGCCCTTGCAGATCTATTTTAAAGACCTTCAATCCTACTTCGTCATGGCCAATCAGGGCATGGCGGACTGGATGGGACTCGCCAGCGAATCTGACCTCATCGGAAAACATGACCGTGATTTTTTCGATAACGATCACTGGAAACCTGCCGAAGCCGACGAGCTAGGAATCGTGCAATCTGGGCAGCCGATTGTTGGTCAAGTCGAACATGAAACCTGGCGCGACGGTGAAGCCACCTGGGTGCTTACCTCCAAATTTCCGTGGAGGGATCGTAATGGGCAGATCAAGGGAACTTTTGGCGTCTCCAGTGATGTGACTAAACTTGTGATCGCCCAGCGCGAGGCCACCGATCTTGCCCACCAACTGCAGACGAAAAACGAAATCTACGAAGAGGAGGTTCATCTTGCGCGTGAAATCCAACAAGCGCTCGCTGGAGAGGGATTCCCAAACTCTATCGGAAACGATCACAGCCTGATCAGATTCGGTGCGCGCTACATTCCCATTTCCGGCCTTGCAGGAGATTTTTTCGAGGTCATCCAAGTGAGGGAAGATTGCGTGGCGGTTTTGATCTGCGATGTGATGGGGCACGGCGTGCGTTCTGCACTGATCGTCGCGATGCTCCGTGGACTGCTAGAAAAGCAGCGGGCGCTCGTCAATGATCCAGGATCGTTTCTTCAAGGGCTCAACGACGGGCTTGTCTCGATTCTGGAACGTGCGGGTACCACCATGTTTGCCACCGCATTTTTCGGGCTGGCGGATCTTGCCACAGGGGCATTCAAATATGCTAATGCTGGCCATCCCGGTCCTATCATTACCGGGAAAAACGGGGCTCGCCAGCTCACCACCCAGCGACATGAAAAAGGTCCGGGGCTCGGCCTGTTACGCGGGGCCTACTATCCCACCTGTGAAATCCCATTGAACGAGGTCGAGCGGATGATCCTCTTCACCGACGGAGTGCTGGAAGCTGAAAACGAGGAAGGTGAGCCGTTTTTTGAACAGCGCCTGATGGAGAATATCACCCGCAATGCTACCGCCCCACTTGATGTCCTGCTAGATGGAATCTTGTCAAGCGTGCTTGAATTCTCAGAGGCACGGCATTTCGATGATGATGTGTGCTTGTTAGGGGTTGAGGTCACGCGGTCGATGCCATCATGACAAAGACCCCATTCCCTGAACTCTTCGCACGTTCAGCACTCCGTCCGCAAGAGGAACTTTACGCGAGACTCGTTCCTAACCTTTTTAAACGAGAGCAGATTGGATCTATCAGCCTATCCCTTCTTCTCCAACAGGCTCGTGCCGGTCATCTCCTTGGGCTTTGGTAAACCCAGCATTTCCAGCAAGGTGGGTGCCACGTCGGCGAGGATACCGTCTTTCACAGTGTAGCGAGTGGCGTCCTCCGCGACGTAGAAAATGTGAACGAGGTTGGTGGTATGAGCGGTGTTAGGTGAGCCGTCGGCGTTCCGCATGTATTCGCAGTTGCCGTGGTCGGCGGTGATAAGAAGCTTTCCGCCGAGCTTCAAAGTTTCCTCGACGATGGCTTTCACATCTGCATCGATTATTTCGCATGCTTTGACTGCTGCTTCCACGACGCCGGTGTGGCCGACCATGTCGGGATTGGCGAAGTTAAGGATGACGAGGTCGTAATCCTTGAGCTTTCCGAGAACGGTATCCGTCACCTGTTGGGCACTCATTTCCGGCTTGAAATCATACGTCGGCACGTCCTTGGGCGAAGGTATAATGAAGCGATCCTCACCCTGATAGGCCACTTCCTCGCCACCGTTGAAGAAGTAAGTGACGTGCGGATATTTCTCTGTTTCGGCGATGCGCATTTGCGTCATGCCCGCGTTTGCGACGGTTTGGCCGAGCACCATATCTAACGTTTGAGCAGAGAAAATTTCGGGGCAGTCGTATTTTTCGTCATACTGAGTGAGAGTAACGAAGTGGACTTTCGGAGTGACCTCACGGTCAAAACCATCGAAGTCCGGATAGAGGAATGCTTCTGATAACTCGCGGGCGCGGTCCGAGCGGAAATTGAAGAAAAGCACCACATCGCCATCGCGCACGCGCTGGGTGTCAGACTCGATGAAAGTCATCGGCGGCATGAACTCGTCGGTTTTGTCTAACCGATAGTAATCCGCCACGGCTTCGCTCGCGAGCACATCTCGTTTCTCGCCTTTTCCTATAACGATCGCATCCCAAGCGAGTTTCACCCGATCCCAGCGCTTGTCGCGATCCATCGCGAAGTAGCGACCGATCACCGTGGCGACGTGCGCACCACATTTCGCGGCCTCGTCTTCGACTTTGGAGAGATAAGCTTGGCCGCCGGTGGGAGAGGTGTCTCGGCCATCGGTGATCGCGTGGATGAAAATGTCCGTCACTCCGGCTTTTTTTGCCAATTTCACCATGGCGATGAGCTGATCCTGATGGCTGTGGACGCCGCCATCTGAGACGAGACCCAGCAAGTGCAAACGAGTGTTTTTAGATTTTTCAAGTGCCTCAGCGAAAATCGGATTTTTCTCCAAGGTGCCTTCTTCGATGGATTTGTTGATCCGTGTGAGGTCTTGGTAAACGATGCGGCCCGCGCCCAAATTTAAATGGCCGACCTCGGAGTTTCCCATTTGTCCGGGCGGAAGTCCGACATCAAGGCCGGACGCGCTAAGGAAACCTTTCGGGTATTTCTCGAACATCACCTGGTGAAATGGCGTTTTCGCCAGCAAGGTTGCGTTGCCGTCTTTAACTGCGGTTTTTTCTCCTCCGGGATTCACACCCCATCCGTCGCGAATGATGAGCACTACTGGTTTCTTAGCCATGACTGCGGAGGTTTACCCGTCCAGTCAGGGCTGGGCAAGCTTTCCAGAGTGTAAAATTCACGATTAGCGGAAAAAACGCTTTGAATTCGCATCAAATAGTGCATCATTTGATTCATGAGAACTACCGTTACTTTAGATGACGATTTACTCGCCTCTGCAGCAGATTTCTGCGGAATCGATGAAAAGTCCAAGCTGCTGAACTTCGTTTTGGATGCTTATGTCAAACGCATGGCCGCCCGCAGACTTGCCGCCCTCGGAGGTAGTATGCCAGACTTGGACATTTCAGGACGAGACGCCCGGGCCAGCTATTTTTCGGATGCCCCCATCTCCGGGTTCAAAGTCGCAGAAGAATCCAAATGAATCCGGTGCTCGTCGATAGTTGCGTGTGGATCAAGCACTTCCGCCAGCGAAATCCGTTGCTAGTCAACATGCTGGAGGATGGCGAAGTCTGGTGTCACCCGATCGTGGTGGGTGAGCTTTCCATGGGAAATTTGAAAAACCGCCATCTGACGATTTTCGATCTCGCAAAGCTGAATCGCCCGCCCATCGCCACGTTTGCCGAAACCCGCCAAATGATCGAGGCAAGACGGCTTTGGGGGCGCGGAATCCAGTGGAATGACGCGCGGATTCTCGCGTCCGCCATCCTCGGACAGGTGCCGCTGTGGACCTTCGACATCCGCCTGAACGAGATCGCTAAGGAGTTGGGAGTCGGTTTCTCCGCATAACTGATCGAGCTTTACTTTCCGCTCCACTTGCGCTGACGAGCGAAACGGTTTGCACCCCCACCCCATTGGGCCTAGAACATTAGCACACGCCATGTCCGATAACCCATTTTTCTATCAGGATCCATTTCCTCTCGGCCTCGACATGACCGAGTACGAAATACTCACGTCCGAACATGTCACGGTTTCCGAATTCGAAGGAAAGCCCGTGCTCAAGATTGCCCCGGAAGGACTCACCCTGCTGGCAGCGGAAGCGATCAAATCTATCAACTTCACCCTGCGTGCATCTCACCTCGCCCAAGTGGCAGCGATCCTCGATGACCCGGAAGCGTCTGAAAACGACCGCATGGTCGCTCTGATGCTGCTGAAAAATGCGGAAATCGCCTCCCACGGCATCCTTCCGTTCTGTCAGGACACCGGCACCGCCACGATCATCGGCAAAAAAGGCCAGCAAGTTTGGACCGATGGCGACGATGCAGAGTTCCTTTCAAAAGGCATCTATCAAACCTACACGAAGGAAAATCTCCGCTACTCCCAAACGGCCCCGCTCACCATGTATGACGAGGTCAACACCAAGACCAATCTGCCTGCACAGATTGATCTCTACGCTACCGAGGGTGACGCCTATAAATTCCTTTTTGTTAGCAAAGGCGGCGGGTCGGCGAACAAAACTTTTCTCTATCAGGAAACCAAAGCGCTGCTCAATCCCAAGCGGCTCAAGGAATTCTGCCTTGAGAAAATGAAATCGCTAGGCACGGCCGCATGCCCTCCCTATCACCTCGCGTTTGTCATCGGCGGTACGTCTGCAGAAAACTGCCTCAAGACCGTAAAGCTAACATCCACCCGCTACTACGACACGCTGCCCACTTCCGGCAATGAGCACGGGCAAGCTTTTCGAGATTTAGAGCTGGAAAAAGAACTCCTTGCGATGGCCCGGGAAATTGGGATCGGCGCGCAATTTGGAGGCAAATATTTCGCGCTTGATGTGCGCGTCGTCCGCCTGCCGCGCCACAGTGCTTCGTGCCCCGTGGGCATCGGCGTTTCCTGCTCTGCAGATCGCCAGGCAAAGGCGAAAATCACCAAAGAGGGTATTTTCATCGAAAAGTTAGAAAAGAACCCCGGCCGCTTCATTCCCGAAAAGTTCCGTGATTGGAAATTCAAAGGTGTGCCGATCAATCTCGATCTCGGAATGGAGGAAACCCTCAAAACCCTCTCAAAATACCCGGTCACCACGGCCCTCGCACTCACAGGAACGATCATCGTGGCGCGTGATATCGCCCATGCAAAACTCAAAGACATTCTCGATGAAACTGGCGAGCTACCGGATTACTTCAAAAAGTATCCCGTCTATTACGCTGGCCCTGCCAAAACGCCCGCTGGATTGCCTTCTGGTTCGTTTGGCCCCACCACAGCGGGTCGGATGGATGGCTACGTCGATCTTTTTCAATCCCACGGTGGCTCAATGATCATGCTGGCCAAAGGAAACCGCTCACTCCAAGTCACAGAGTCCTGCCAAAAACATGGCGGCTTCTATCTCGGATCGGCCGGTGGTCCAGCCGCGTTGCTGGCCCAAGACCACATCCGCTCGCAAGAAGTCGTTGCCTTCCCGGAGCTTGGCATGGAAGCCGTCTGGAAAATCACGGTGGAGAATTTTCCTGCCTTCATCCTCGTGGACAACAAGGGTCATGATTTTTTCACTTCGCTAAACACCTGTCCCGTCTGTCATTGATCATTAAATTCGCCCTGGTTTCAAATTTATAGACATAATCCGGTATATTGATTCGTTTCATAGCAAATGCGTTGCAAGCGCATTCATCGGGACTACACTCCCCACAACAACAACTACTACTACCATGGGACCTATTGGAATGCCGGAAATGGTCATGATATTCATCGTGATCCTGTTGCTCTTCGGAGCGAAGAAACTGCCAGAACTCGCCCGTGGAATCGGCAAAAGCATGGGGGAGTTCAAGAAAGCCCGGGAGGATTTCGAACATGAAATCACCCGCGCCGAGACTGAGACGAGAGTCAAGGAAGTGCCAGGCAAAGAGCCACGCGAGTCCTGAATTCACGATGAGCATTCGCTCTTCTCAAACTTCGATTCACTTTTCAGCCCCAAGAATTCTTGGGGCTGTTTTTTGTGTGCTCGGCCTGTTTGCGACCCTTTCGTGTGACAAGAAATCTGGTACACCTGATTGGGATACTCCAGCGAGCCAGCTACCCAGCTCTTCATCAAAGGCAGCACCGCCAGCGCTGCCTACCGAGACTGAATCCGCAGCTCCTCGCGAGGACAAGCCAGCACCTGAAACTGAAGAATCCCTCGGCACTGAAATCGCCACACAGATCACCCCGCCCGTCAGCGATGCTCCCGGCACGGCTGGCCTTCGCTTCATGACCTACAACGTGGAAAACTGGCTCACGATGGATCGATACGTCGGCGGAAAAAACCTTAAAGGCGCCCCGAAACCGAATAAAGAAAAGCAAGCGATCATCACTCTGATCGCCCATCAATCCCCTGATATCATCGGCATTTGTGAAATCGGGGAAACCTCTGACCTTGCCGAGATACAAGAAAAACTCAAGACGGCCGGACTGAACCTCCCTCACTTTTATTACACCGGCGGCACCGATCCCACCCGTCACCTCGGGATACTTTCCCGTTTTCCTATCAATTCCACCTTCAAACCTGCGGAAACGGAATACCAAATGGATGGCAAAACTTTCGGAATGAACCGTGGTATCCTGGATGCGACGATTGTAGCGCGGGGTAAATCCTACCGTTTCGTCGGCGTCCATTTGAAATCCAAACGCGATAGCGAACAGGGCGATCAGGAAGCCATCCGACTGAACGAAGCACACCTGCTACGCCGCCATCTTGACAGTATCTTCCGGGCCGACCCGGCTGCTAGGGTAGTTCTTTATGGGGATTTTAACGACACTCGCGCGACTCCGGCGATCAAGGCGATCACCGGAAATTACAATTCCCCCACCTACATGACGGCCATCCCGACGAAGGACTCGAACCACGAAGCATGGACCCATTATTGGGCTCTCAATGACATCTACTCCCGCATCGATTACGTGATGACCAGCCATGCACTGAAGCCGGAAGTAGATTTTAAAGCCTCGAAAATCATTGATGACGCCGGTTGGAATGATGCTTCGGATCACCGGGCCATTCTTGCCATTTTCAAGTAACTCGAGGTGATTAACGCAATTAACTTGCGACTTGAAATCACTCCGACAACGTATCGGTATGTTTCGCCTGCTTCTCGTCATTTCCTTATTTGGGCTAGTTGCCGCTTCCGCCGCAGAGCTGAAAATCGCGGTTTTGCATCCACTTCTCGGGGACATCGCCCGCCAAGTCGGCGGACCTCTCGTTCAAGTGATCGATCTGATAGGTCCCAATGGCGATCCCCACCACTTCGAGCCCAAACCTGAAGACATTAAACGTGCCGAAGCCGCGCAGATCTATCTGATCGCAGGCATGGGACTCGAAAGCTATCTCCCTAAGTTGAAAGGCATTATCGCCAACAAGGCCATTTTGATTGATGTCAGCGCTAGCTTACCACCCCTTCGAGGTGACAGCGACGATGACGAGCCAGATGCCACTCCTCCACATGGGCTGGATCCTCATTGGTGGCATTCCATCGACTTATTCCGCCGCGCGACGACGACTGTGGCAAGCGCCTTCGCCGCAGCTTCACCCGAAAATGCCGAGTTATTTCAAAAAAACGCGAATGCCTATCGGAGTCACCTCGATGAACTCGAACGTTGGTCAAAACGAGAAATCGCCAAAATCCCACGGGACAAGCGGCAATTGGCTACTGCCCACGCGGCTTTCAATTACTTCTGCAAAGACTTCGGCTTTACCGCCCATCCGGTGCAAGGCCTGAACCGTGAACAAATGCCAAATCCCAACCAACTCGCCAATCTAATTGCCGAGCTGAAAACAAGTCACGTGGCGGCCATTTTTCCGGAAAAGGAATCCAATCCGAAGATCCTCCAAACCCTCACCCACGATACCGGCATCCGCCTAGCAGATCCCCTGATCGCTGATGGAGTCGGGGTGACAAGCTACGACGCCATGTTCCGTCACAACGTGGAAACGATCGTCCGGGCTCTCGTCCCGCCTCCGAGCCAGTAGCTACGCAGTTTCGGGGCGGATGCTGCAATATCGAAAATATCGGAGGTTGTAAGCGGACTGAAGTCTTGGCATTTGAGGGAAGCCCCGTGCGACGACCGCCGTCGGTCTTTTTCAAGCAACCCATGAAACCAACTCTCCTTGTTCTCGCCGCCGGAATGGGCAGCCGATATGGCGGCCTCAAACAAATGGACCCGATGGGTCCGAATGGCGAAACCGTTCTCGACTATTCCGTTTATGACGCCATCCAAGCGGGCTTCGGTCGGGTGGTTTTCATCATCCGCGAGGATTTCGCCGAGGCGTTCAAAAGTGGCGTCGGCTCACGTTTTGCGGATCGAATTCAGGTCGATTACGCATTTCAAAACCTAGACGATCTTCCACACGGATTCACCATACCGGAAGGGCGGACAAAACCCTGGGGCACAGCCCACGCCGTGCGATCCGCTCGGAATTTGGTGACGGAATCCTTTGCCGTGATCAACGCCGATGATTTCTACGGTAGAGATGCCTACATGCGGGCTGCCGAATTCCTCACCTCACCGCGCTCGGAAACTGACAAAGCGCATTATGCGATGATCGGCTATCCACTCGTGAACACTCTATCCGATCACGGCGATGTGAACCGCGGCATCTGCACCCGCACGGATAAGGGCCTGCTGAGCAGTGTGGAAGAGTATGTGCAAATCGAACGTGAAACCGACGGAGTGGTGCGCGGCACGTCGCTGGATGGGAGCCGCCGACAGGTAAGTGAGAATTCCCAAGTATCGATGAATTTCTGGGCGTTCACGCATTGTTTTTTTGATCATCTGGAAACGGAGTTCACCGCATTCATGAATCACTCCGGCACCATGGAGAAATCGGAGAGTTATATTCCCACCGTAGTCGATGCGCTCATTCGCGGGTGCGAGGCGGATTGCTCGGTGTTGAGCACGACGAGCCATTGGTTCGGCGTGACCTATCCGGACGACAAGCCGCATGTGGTCGCGTCCATCATGAAACTTATAAAAAGCGGAGACTATCCTTCGCCACTGGTCTGATAGGTAATCAGCGCTCGTGTTACCTCATTGAAGCGGTGCCCACGACATGGAAACGGACGACCAGCTTCGGATCCACGGTGATGAGTGCCATGGAGCTGATGATCGGGAGGCTGAAATTCTGATAGTCCATTGAAACCTTGCCGTCGATGGTCAGCCATTCACCGTCTTTTTTCACAGTGTAGGGAAATGATACTAACTTCGGGACACCGTTGATGGTTAGAGTTCCTTGGGCGCTTCCGCCTTCTGGCTTCGTGTCCCATGATTTCACAAATTCGAACGAGCCTTTCGGCTTGCCGCCGCCCAGCCAGGCGATCATTGCCTTGTCGCGTTTGTCATCAGCGGTTTTCAGATCGTTGAAATCCCAAGAAAGCTTCAGCGAATCCGGTGTGTTCATAACAGAATCACCTGCGGCGGTGAGCGTGTATTTCTGAAGATCACCCGCGAAGGCATGACCTGTCGCCTTGGCATCCACCTGAATGCGGCTGCGATCCTTGTCCACTTCAAGAGTGGCCGAGTGGGCGAGAGTCGTAATGCAAATCAGGGCCGCGGCGGCGGAAGCAATGAAGGAAATTTTCATATGGATGTATTTGAAGTGTCGCTTGGACAGCGGCACGCCGCAATCTTTTGCTTATTTTTCAAATAGGTTGTTACGGATTCGCGATGCATCTTAAACCTGCGGAAACTGGCTTCTTGCTCGCCAGTATGGACATGGAAACCCAAAAAAAGGCAATCGCTGCACGAATCGCTCATTTCCAGCAACAGACAGGTAAAGTCGAATCAATCAAATACTGGACGCCGGGTGCGGAAAGCATCGATGCCAATCTCAACTAACAGGCAACACTTCCCAAATCTCCCCGACCCTTCCGGCTGCAAAACAATCTGCCGCGAAGTTCAGTTCCTTCAAGGCTCTCTCCAACAGAATCACGGGCTCGCCCATCGGCTCGCCCATCGGCTCGCCCATCGGCTCGTCAGTCAACGCAAAAGTCCCCCAATGCATCGCCACCGCACGGCGGCAGCGGTGCACAATATTGGGAAAAGACCGGATCAACCAAGACCGAGGCACCCGCACCCTGAAGAAGAAATGAGGCGTGCCCCAGCCAAGTGACGCGCCATCCTGCTGCTGGTGGTAAGGCGACTTCTCCACGTGGGAGGGCGCGCCACTCCGAAGGCGTCGTGGGCGCGCCGATAATCTCCGCAGGCTCCATCGGAGTGCGGCCCAGTTTCCAACGCAGGATATCCGCGATGCGATGCGCCGGGTGCGGCCACGGATTTTCAAAACGATGAGGTATAGATCTGCGGATAAGTAGCCGTTCATTTCAGAAACGCCAAGGGTGGGCTTGAAAGTTTCCTGCCGACCAGCGATGAATACGCCACATGAATTTCGATTTCGACACCCCGATTAACCGCCGTGGCACTGGCTGCATCAAGTATGACCGCCGGCCAGAGCTGGACCCATTCTGGGTCGCAGACATGGATTTCCCCTCTGCTCCACCGATTCTGGAGGCGGTGCACCAACGCGTGGATCATGGCATTTTCGGCTACGCACAGCCGCACGATGGGCTGAACGAGGCAGTGACCGACTACCTACGAGTCCGCCGTGGCACTAATATTCCGTTAGAGCACATCATTCACCTCGGCGGGCTTGTCCCTGCCCTGTCACTGGCAGTGCGCGCCTATTGCAAGCCCGGTGAAGCCGTGATGACTTGTACACCCGTCTATCCGCCTTTCATCGGCACACATCATGATGCCCACGCCACGCTGATCACTGTGGATCACGTGTTGTCGGATGGGCAATGGACATTTGATTGGGACGCCATGGAAAGAGCCGTCACCCCAAACACAAAGGCATTTCTGTTATGTAATCCGCAGAACCCGTTAGGACGCGTCTTCTCCGCTGAGGAGATCATTCAACTAGCGGAATTCTGCGAATCGCACGATCTGATACTCGTTTCGGACGAAATCCATTGCGATCTGATTTTCGATGAAACTAACACTCCGCATTTCTCTGCGCTGAGCCTGCCGGAGGGTCTGGCGAAACGTAGTATCACTCTCCTGTCCCCTAGTAAGACCTGGAATATCGCAGGTCTCGGTTATGCTTTTGCCGTCATCCCCGAAGACACCGTGCGCCGGAGATTCGCTGCCGCGCGTGGCCACACACTTTCCGAAATCAGCGCGCTGTCCTACTACGCCGCCGAAGCCGCGTATCGCCATGGTGAGCCATGGAGGAAAGAACTCATCACATATCTAACTGACAATCGCGACAGTCTAGTAGAGTTTATGAGGAGTCGGTGCCCCGACTTGATCGTGCGCCCCGGCGAAGCCACCTACCTCGCATGGATCGACGCACGCAACATGGGTGTAGATAACCCTGCCCAACACTTTGAGAAAAAAGCAGGACTCTTTCTATCCGACGGTGCTTATTTCGGCTGGCCCGGTTGGGTCCGCTTCAATTTCGGCTGCCCAAAAGCCCGGATGCTGGAAGGCTTGGAGAAAATCGCAGCCGCACTTTGACGTGCGGCGGTCATGGGTCTTTCCGAAGTCACTTGCGAGTCACAATTTGCATCCACCTCACTCGTCCAAATCTTGGGAACCCCAGTAGGTCGAATTTTAGCTTTCGGCACGATTCAAGCTGGAGTAAAATAATAATTTCCCACCAAAACCATGTCTACCCTAGCAACCACCGTTGACGGCCTAAATTTCAAAAACCCTTTCGTGATTGGTTCGGGTCCTCCAGGCACCAACGTAAAGGTGATTAAACGCGCATTTAAGGAGGGCTGGGGCGGCGTCATTGCCAAAACAGTCAGCCTAGATTGTTCGAAGGTCGTCAACGTCGGCCCGCGCTACGCGAAACTCATGGCCAATGATGGAAAAGAAGTGATTGGCTGGGAAAACATCGAACTCATTAGTGATAGAAAATTTGAGATCTGGCTCGACGAATTCAAGGAAGCCAAGGATGCATGCCCTGACGGCATCCTCATCGCCTCTGTGATGGAGGAGTATCATCGGGACGCTTGGTGCGAAATCATCGAGCGCTGCCAGGACGCGGGTGTGGATGCCTTTGAACTGAATTTCTCCTGTCCTCATGGTTTGCCCGAGCGCAAAATGGGAGCGGCGATGGGTCAGGACCCCGCGATTCTCGAAGAAGTCTGCGGCTGGGTTATGGGAGTTTCTAAAATCCCCGTTTGGGCCAAAATGACGCCCAACGTCACCCACATTGAGGAGCCTACCGCCGCCGCCCTGCGCGCGGGATGTCACGGGGTCAGCGCCATTAACACGATTCGCAGTGTCATGGGCGTAAACTTAGAAACCCTGCGACCCGAGCCTACTGTGGAAGGATACACGACCCCAGGCGGCTACTCGTCCAAGGCAGTCAAGCCAATCGCGCTGCGGATGGTCATGGAGATCGCCCAACTTATCAAAAAAGATTTCCCTGGCCGGACCCTATCAGGACTCGGCGGTGTCGAGACGGGAGCGGATGCCGCACAGTTCATCCTACTGGGGAGCGACACCGTGCAGGTTTGCACCGGGGTCATGAAATTTGGTTACGGTATGGCCAAGGAATTATGCGAGGGGCTGCTAGAGTTCATGGAGCGAAAAGGATTCGAAACCATTAGCGAATTCAAGGGACTCAGTCTCCCCTATTTTACCACCCACGCGGAGCTCGTTCGTATGCAGCTTGCTCGTAAAGCCGAGGAAGCCGTCATAAAAGAGCGCGCCAGCATGGTTAAAAACGACGCCGAATGGGACGGAGATGACTTTGTGGAACAGTCTAACGAACTCTCACGCTGATCGGTTAGATTCTTTCTCGAATCCTCATGCCGTAGTCGGCAAATCGAATGTGCCCGAATCCACCTGAATCAAACAACGGAGCGCTTGGTGGACTCCACTCAAATGCACATCTTCGGCTAGAACCCGCTCCGCCAAAAGACGGGCCTCACGGAGTAAGCTAGTATCCACTAAATAATCGATGAACCGCAGATTGGATAGACCACTCTGAACTGTTCCAAGCACGTCTCCGGGTCCGCGCAAGCGCAGGTCTGCTTCGGCAATCTCAAAGCCATCGGAAGTGTCTTCGAGAACCTTGAGTTTTTCCAATGCTTCCGGGCTTCGATCCTCTGTGAGAAGAATGCAATAACCCTTGTGCGCTCCGCGTCCGATACGCCCACGAAGCTGGTGCAGTTGCGCGATACCAAACCGCTCCGCGTGATGAATGATCATGAGGCTGGCGTTCGGAACATCCACGCCGACCTCAATCACCGTAGTGGCAACAAGTGCAGCAATTTCGCCTTCACGAAAACGTCTCATCACTGCCTCTTTTTCATCCGGCTTGAGCCTGCCATGAATCAATCCAACCTCGTAGGAGCTTAGGCGCTTTCTCCATTTCTCGAACGCTTCCGTGGCGGACCCCGTTTTAAGCGATTCACTTTCGTCCACCAATGGATAGACGAGATAGGCTTGCCGTCCTTTTCCAAGTTGCTGTTTTACAAACTTCGTAATGTCCGTTTGTTTCGCACCTATTCGGAGTGCTGTTGTTATGATGCCGCGTCCTGGGGGTTTTTCATCTAGTAATGAAACATCGAGATCGCCATACACTGTCATCGTCAATGTCCGCGGGATTGGCGTTGCAGTCATTACCAACACGTCGGGAACCACCCCTTGGCGGATCAGCGCGGCCCGCTGGGCAACCCCGAATTTGTGTTGTTCATCGATCACCACCAATCCGAGGTCCGTGAACGAAACGGAATCAAAAAGTAGCGCGTGGGTGCCAATGATAATCTGGCTCTCCCCGTGGGCTTCTTGATGATTGTCTTCACCTCGACTCCCCGTTCGAAGAGCGATTCGTATCCCTAATGGTTCCAGCCAGCGACAAAAAGTTAGATAATGTTGTTCTGCTAGTATCTGGGTTGGAGCCATCAACGCTGCTTGAACACCTGATTCAATCGCAAGCAGCATTGCCGCCATTGCAACAAAAGTTTTCCCCGATCCAACATCGCCCTGAAGTAAGCGGTTCATCGGGCGCGATGATCGCATATCATTGACAATCTCCTTGATCGACCGCTTCTGGGCATGAGTTAGATCAAATGGGAGGGAAGCATAAAAATTCTTCAAATAGGCAGCCCGCCTCCCTAACACACGTCCAGTCTGTTCCTGGTAGCGAGATCGCCGCCACACGACGTTGAGTTGGATTCCAAAAAACTCCTCGAGCGCGAAGCGACGCCGCGCCTGTTTCGCGGCTTCCAACGATTCAGGAAAATGAGCGACTTTCAATGCTTGTGCACGCGACGAGCGGGTATCGACATCAAAGCATGCGGCAAGCGTATCAGGATCGATTTGTAACAATAGTAGATGGATGATTTCCCGAAGTCTGCGTTGGGCCAGCCCTGCGATGTTTCGATAGATCGGCACGATACGCTCAAGGTGAATCGTGGCTTGTTCATCGTCATCTCGAAGGATTTCAAACTCAGGGTGATCCATGATAAGACGCCCGTTCACTTCTTTTACCCTGCCATAAACAATTAACTCATGACCCGTCGCCACCACCTTCTGAATGAATGGCATGTTAAACCATCGACAGGTTACCTTACCCGATCCGAAAACACCACCCGATCCATCCATCACGATGACCTCGTAGAACCGACGACTGGGACCAAGGTGTTTCAACGAGGAATCGATCACTGATCCTCGGAGGCATATCGGGCTGGCTGTGGCTTGGTTAGGAAACGCATCAAAACGCCGGCGATCCTCATAACGCTTCGGCAGATGATCGAGAAGGCTGGCTGCGGTGGTGAAACCCGCCGCAGCGAGTGCCGCTAGATCCTTAGCGGGAAGTAGCGGCAAGGAATTCAAATCACTTTGTGCCGAAAACATCACGTTAGAAATGGATCTTACGCAGGTGGTAAACTCGCGAGCTTCTGTAAATAGGAGTAACTGAAAATCCCCGTTGAATGGCCATCGCCCCAGAACGGCTGGATCGCGTACCCGCCGACTTGCTCGAATTTAACAAGATCGAACGCTTGAGGGCCATGTTCAACATGGGGACGCATCACTCGCCCGAGTGCATCAGGTTCACCTTGGCAAGCGGCACAAGGGCAAGCACGCCGCAGCATCGAGAGTGATAGATAGGCCTCAAATCCATCAGCGAATGATAATGCCAACTCGGTTCCGATGACCGTGGCTTGTTCAAGAATCAGGCTCATGCGCTGAACCTTGCGCTCATCCCAGTTCACCGTCCACTCGATAGGAGCGCTTGCCGAAAATAGCCGCTCCGACCCGCACATGGGTGGCTCCTTCTTCAATCGCGACCTCGTAATCACCGCTCATTCCCATGCTGAGAAATGGTAGGGAAACCCCGTGAGTCGACTCCAATTCATCGCGTAATTTTCTCAACATTACGAACCATGGCCTTGCAGCTTCGGCATTGGGTCCATCGGGTGGGATGCACATCAGCCCCAGTATCTCAAGCCGCCTCAAACCTAACAACCCCTGAATGTTCGCCTTCAGTTCATCGGGCTCAAAGCCCCCCTTGGAGGCTTCACCACCGACGTTTACCTGGAGAAACACTTTTGGGAAAAGTCCTAATTCCGCAGCCACATCATCCGTGAATGCCGCTAGGCGAACTGAGTCGATCGCATGAATTACCTCAAATTGAGTTAGAACCCTCCGCACTTTGTTTCGTTGGAGCCTACCCATAAAATGCCACTGCACATCACTGGATAACAAGGCGATCTTACCCTCCGCTTCTTGGAGTTTGCTTTCACCAAAATGAAGTTGCCCTGCTTCAATCGCATTCCTCAGGGAATCAACGGTGTGCGTTTTGGATACGGCAATGAGTTCAACGGTTGCCCGATCACGACCTGCACGGCCACAGGCCGCCGCTATCCTGCCAGCGACATTTTCCAAATTCTCCGATATATCGGACATCAACGAACTTCGGGCGTGCCTTTCAAAATTCCGGCCAAGCGGGCATTCACGGTAAGATCGACAAGGTCTTTGAGCACTGACAGCGATTCACGTTTGACGGGATCAAGTCCCGTCGGCCATTTCGGAGTCTGATCGAGATCGGCAGTTTCGTCTTTAGCACGGCGCATGTAAGTCCCGCTTTCATCCGCCGGGTCGTATGCCTTGAGGTCCGCTCCTTTTTCAAGTTCGTCTAAGGTGACCTTGAAGAATTTTAGACTCTTCTTATCCTTCTCAGCGATTTTGACAAAACGAATTCGCCGTTCCGCATTGCGTTCTTTTTGGAGAAGATCCGACTCTTCAAGTTCCTTGACGCGGTTGGCCTTGTTCAGCGAAAGTTGATTCACTTTGAGTCGCTGCTTCGCCTTCATCACATCTTGAATCACGTATGAGAAATCTTTACAGGCATTTAAGCGCTCTTGGCTCAATTCCTTGAGCCTAGGAAGAAACAAAGCCTGTGCATCGAGAGGTTTGAAATCTGCGGCAGGGCGAATTCTGTCATGCGGCAATGCATGGTCGAGAAACTCTTCCCCTACCTCCATGGCGTCCATTAAACTTGGCACTTTGAGGTCCGAAATCACGCCATCCATTTGCGTGGATGACCCGGACGGTCTATAAAATTTTTGGATTGTAACCTTTAAGAACCCTGCACGGTTACGTTCGGAAAACAGCGGTAACATGCGACCAATATCCATGGGTTGTTGAACGGTGCCCTTTCCAAAAGTGGATGATTCACCAATGATAATGGCCCGATTAAAATCTTGGAGTGCACCTGCAAGAATTTCGCTGGCAGAAGCACTGCTCTTGTCGGTTAGGACCACCATGGGGCCGGTATAGATCGGTTTACTATTGTCTGAATCCTTCACTTGGACTTGTCCCAATGTGTTCTTGACCTGCACCACAGGACCCTGCTCAACAAAGAAACCCGTCATCCGTCGGACCTCCTCAAGAGACCCGCCGCCGTTGTTGCGGAGATCCATTACTAGCCCATCAATTTTTTCCTCATTGAGCCGATTCAAGATTCTTTCCACATCGACAGAGCATCGGATTTTTCCTTCCTCAAAATCCGCATAGAAAGATGGCAATGTGAGGACTCCCAATCGACGGGTTCCCCCTTCCTCCGTTTTCATTTCGATCACATCTCCGCTTGCTTGCTCGTCCTTCATTTCCACCTTTCCACGCTGGATAGTGACGATTTTTGTCTCCCCGGGGGCACCTCCCGCAGGTTCCACTTTCAGAGCGACACTTGATCCCTCTTTGCCCCGGATGTAATCCACGACCTTATCAATTTTCATGAACATGATGTCGGTCATGTCCTCAGGCTTCCCGGTGTTGAGCATGTCCACTCCAATCACCCTGTCGTTAAGTTTAAGCTTACCCTCCCGATCTGCAGGGCCTCCGACAACAATTCCCATTATTTTGGTGGCACCATCCTCCTCACCTTGCAACAAAGCGCCAATCCCAACCAACTCGTTCTTCATGCCATCTTTGAAACGGTTCATCTCACGGAAGCTCATGTAGTCGGTGTGAGGGTCGTAAGCACGGGCTACCGCGCTAAGGAAATAGTTAGCGACTTCCTCGTCATCCACATCCTTCACACTCTTGAGAAAGCGCTTGTATCGGAGTGAGACTTTTTCGTTCGGGCTTCTATCATCATGACCTGGGTCGGCCTTGCCCTGTTCTTTGGAGAGCTTCGTCAAAAGTTCGCGTCTCAAAGTTTCCCCTAACACGGCTTCTTTGATCTGCAATCTCCAGAGATTTTCCGCGTCTTTGTCATTTTTCGGCCACTGCGCATCTTTGCGACTCACCATGACAGACTCGTCTTTATTGAAATCGAAATCACCTTCTTTAAGTAAAGTGTCGGTCAGGCTGACACGTTCCTCAACACGCTTCTGGAACCTTTGGTAAATTTCTGTTGCAGCGGGCAAACAGTTCCCGTGCAGTAGAAGCGTGTGCAATTGATCCGCGTATTTCAGGTTGAAGCCATCGACATCCTCCTGCGTGAAATAGAGTTTTTGAAAATCGAGATCTTTCAAATAGTCATCTAAAAACCGTTTGCTCAGCTCTGCATTGAACGGAAGTCGCGCGAAGTGACTGTTCTGCAACATAATTGCCATTTGTCTGCCGACTTCATTAAAATCAGCCTGTTGGGCACATGCCGAGCAAGAAAACGCAATCGAAGCAGCGGCGGATGCGACTTTTCGGAACCAAAAATTACTCATGAATATCAAACGTTACTGGGATTGGAATCTTTCTAAGAAAGTGCCACGACTTTTTCGGATGTCGAATGCTAAAAAATCGAAATCATGTCGTCAGGGCGACTTTTTCTGACTCAACCATCGCCTAAAATAAGCTTCCTTGTCTGCGCGTTCGATTGCGTTCGGATCGAAGCTTTGATCATTCAACAACAGATTATTCGGGATCGGAGGTCGCCGCCTTAAGATGACTACCAAATCAATGAGTTTCCCATCCCGGAGAACACGCAACGTCATAATACTATCAGGTTTTTTTGAGCGGATCTTTTCGCTAAATGGGAGCGATGCCAAACCCTCGTGCCAGACCAGATCATCCAGCCCAGCGATCAAGTCATTGACTTGCAGGCCCGCGCGCTGCGCCGCAGAATCGGCCAGGATTTGCATGACGTTGATCACACTGCGTGGTTTCGGGTCGCCTGGGATGTTGGCAATCATGTCACGCATCATAATCCCCACGTAGCCCTCTCCATCCTTCATGTATTCATCAGCGACCAGTTCCCGTAACACACACAAGCACCGTTCCCTGACTTCCGGATCGTCTGCGACGCGTGACTGAAGATACAACTCAGACATCCCGGGCTCTCGTCGCTGGCGCGCCCAAGATAAAAGATCCGTTTGCGCTGCCTCCCTCACCCTAAATTCCTTGGATTGCAAATCCGCAAATGATTTCTGCGGAAGCTCAAATCCGCATGCTGGAAACGACAATGTCACCATCGCCAAGATGATGATGGCAATGGCTAGGGTATGATTTGAAAATCTTATATACACAACCAACCACCGATTCGGGAGGAATTCATTTGCCGTTTCGAGCCGACTCCAAGCGGAAACTCATGACATCACTGCTATTGGCTAAAAATATTTTTCTGCGGAACTTCAATTGTATCGTTTGGCTCTAACGGTATCCTCATGAACTGAGCTTGGGTAAGATCATATTGCTTCTGGCTGCCGCCACGGAACAGTTTCACACGCTTGATACTGCCAAATTCGGTGGGACCGCCGCCTGCTTGAATTGCCTGATAGAGGGTTAATCCGCGCACGAATGGCTTGGGACCAGTCGCACGCACTTGCCCACCTAAGTAAATAACCTGATCGTTAACGCCTGCACCCTCTCGATCCACCACCACCTGAATGGTGATGTTCGTGTAGATCCCTGCGCTTTTGAAGCGATTCTGGAGAGACACGGATAGATCTTCATTTCTCAATCCAGCCGCGTGAACTAAGCCAATGAATGGCATATTAATGGTTCCGGCTTCAGAAACCGGATACATCCCGTCAACGCGCCCCTTTTCCTCAGGCGGGATTCCCGCTGCCATGATTTGAACACTTTTACCCGGCAGAATCTGTCCGAACACAGATGCCGACAAGCACATCAAACCCATCAATACTTTAATCAGGCTATTAAGAGTCATCATCATTTTTGTTTGAGTTTTTTAATACATTTCCGAGTCATTACCGCGAGCTGCTGCCTGAGGCTTGGCCGGCGCTGATGTCCCGCCTACCGGTGGACCCACTTGAGATTCTGCTGGCGCATAATAGGTGTAGTAGCTGGTGTAGTATTGATACTGACTATCACTTCTCACATCGACATTGTTGAGAACCACTCCAATTACATTACCACCCACATTTTCGACCGCCTGCTTGACACGAAGGAGCATGTTCCGCGGCAGTTTTCTATGTTGGACCACAATCATGGTAAGATCCACCTCACTCGCGAGCACAGACGCATCGCTCACACCCAAGATTGGCGGACTATCTACCAGAACAAGGTCAAACCGCTGTTTCACATCTTGGATAAGCTCTGACATACGGCGGGAATTCAGAATACCCGCAGCATCGGCCGGTAGAATCCCCGAAGGCATAAAATAAAGATTGTCCACTGGGGTCTGAAGAATCACATCCTCCAACATCAGCTCAGTAGTTAGATAGTTGGTGAGCCCTACCGAGTTATTGATGTCAAAGAACGTGTGCAAGCGAGGGCGTCTCAAGTCGGCGTCGATCATCAAGGTCGTGTATCCACCTTGGGCACAGATGTAAGCAAGATTGACCAAGGTCGTGGACTTGCCTTCCCCCGCACCGCCGGAAACCACAGTGATCGCATTGTCTTCCGGATTTTTACGGTTGAACTCGATATTGGTCCTTAAAATTCGATAGGCTTCCGCATCCGGGCTCATGCCGCTTTGTTTGTGAAGAATACCAACGTCTTTCGGAATCACTGCAAGCACTGGCACTTGAAGGTAGCGTTCCACATCCTCAAGGCTCTTCACCGATGTATCGAGGTATTCTAAGAAGAATGCGATACCCACTCCAAAAACGAGACCCACGACCGCTCCAAGAACCAGGTTAAGGGTAACATTTGGGCTAACAGGCGCGTCCGAAATTTGCGGATCGTCATGTACCTCGATGCTGTCAGGCGGCATTTTATTCGTGATGGTTTCTGCAACCTGCTTGAGCTTCATCTGCTGGAGCAATTCCTGGTCTGTTTCGAAATCGCGCTTCGCATCAACGTAGTCCTGCGCGTCAAGTCCACGTTTAATCGCCTCCTCGCGTGTATCATCTTTTCTCACCGAGACACTCTTCAATCGGTCAACCGCCATGTTGAGTTGTGCTTGCAAGGTTGCCCGAAGATTGACAACGCCCTCATCCAGTTGACGCTTCATCCCTTCGATTTGTTCTTTAGCTGCTTTTACTGTGGGATGATTTGGACCTAAACCACTAATTTTGAGACTGTTCAATTGCAGATTACGCTCAAGATATTGGGGGTAGAGATTTTTGATAATGTTATCTGGCAGATTGAGCCCGGCTGCATACACAATCAATTGATCACTATCATATTTGAGCAGACTGTTAATCTGGCTTTCGAGTTGCATTTTTTCCTGCTCGAGATTGTTATAGGTTTCAAGAGCATTTTGGGCACCTTGGTCCTCGTTCACGCCAGACGCGCCATAAAATGAATCTTGTCCCTTATAAATGATGCCCTTTGTCCGAACAATCGTCGCAAGGACTTTGCGACGTTCCTCAACTTTATCCTCCTGATCTCGAACCGCTTTATTCAGTTCATAAAGATTTTTGTCCGCATAGCGGCTTTCAATCTCAGTACGATAGGCTTTATAGGCTCTTGCGACTTCAGCAGTAACATCTCTTGCGTCCTCTTTGTTTGTGTGTCTCACACGAATGGAGATCAAATCAGTTCCCCGGATGTTTTGAGTGTTGACGATACCCTTCAAAATTCTGAGCGCTGTTTCCTTGTCAACGTTCCACTTATTCACCAATTCCAAATTCTCAACTACCTTGGCTAAAGAGTTTCGGCTTTTAATTTTTTCAAACTCTGTTCCGAAGAACTGCGTCGTCATCATCGCACCTCCTGATGAGCCTATTGAACCCAGAGGTGACATGCCGACAGAGCGTGGCTTCACCTCGATCACGGCTTCGCTCTCATATTTTTTAGGCATCACGTAGGTGATAACCGCTGCCGTCATGAAGACCAGGAGCAGGGTTAACAGGATAATCCCATAGCGATTTTTGATCACCTGCCAATAATCTACGGCATGCAGCGCTGCCTCATTTTGTTGTGGGGATGAGAGATTCATTGTATTTAGTCTTTCACAGATTTAGTTGAGTTCCAGAGGAAATAAAAACTCCCGCAATGAAAGACATTGCGGGAGTTCAAAATCAAGCAAGTAATATTTTTAAGAGTAGCTTATTTTAAGCGAAAACACCCAGATCAAAATTCCGTACTAAGACCAATACTGATCCGATTACGATCATAGTCTTGTCCAGCGATGTCAGAACTTGAGTGAGTGTAATTGTAAGTGGCAGTTGCAGTAAGATAATCGTTAAGCTTTGCAGAAAGACCGAGATACACATTGATGATATCTTCATTAAGATCTGCCGCACTCGCCGAAGTCGTCAATAACGATCCGCTTTGGTAGGATGTTGGAATGTAGTCTATACCACCGAAAATAGACAACATTGGGGAAATTACGTAATCACTCGAAACCCCAATTCGTAACGTCTGGGTGTCTTGATACTCAGCTACACCGGTTGGGGATTGCTGAACATTATTAGAGCTTTCAATACCATAACGAGCGAAAGCGCGAACTCGAAATTGTTGATTGACTTGGGAGTTGAGGGCGAGTTCGACATATGGGCTGGTCGAATTGGTTCCGCCATCCACTTCATGGAACTGAACACCTGCACGAATAATTCCAATGGTGTTGGGACTAAAGCGGTGTTCGAGACCGGCAAGCAAGAACTGATCGGACGAGTCGGTGAACCCACCATTTCCAGTCGTTTCTGAATAGCGAGCATCAAGCGTCAGGACCGTTTGCGGACTGAGCTGATAGCGGAATTGGTTGTAAGCCTCCCATGTCAGGCGATCGTTATTATTAGCATCCGGATAGGTAGTCCCAGTGAGCCTCACGCCTGTATATGTCGCGAATCGCTCACTCCAACGAAAACCTACCGAATTGTCAGTTTGCCAGAAGAAATAGGCTCCTTGCTGACGGGAAGAAGCATATCCATATGAGTAATCAGGTTCCAATTCGTAAGAAACGAAATTCCGGCTAGAAAAGCGGAGCCTTTCACTGAACCGGTGGGTCAAATTAACACCCATACGTGACTGGCTATTGATGTCATCCATGCCATCTGGGGCATTTAGGTAGTAAACGAGACCTAGGCGGGCATAAACATCCCAAGTGGTTTGTGGGGTGATGTTTACAAATGACACTCCGACATAAGGATTCACGCCAAACGAGTCCTGCTTAGCGCCGAAGCCTGGAGAAACGTTATCGTCATATGTCGCGCTAACTCCGATTACCCATTTTAGGGGGATGGATTCCTGAGCTTCACTACCGACGTAGTAGAGGCCCTGCGCTGCTGCAGAACCAGCAACGGCGAGAAAAAATAAACCGAGCGAACATTTGCGTTTCATAAGTGACGGGTGGTGAGTGGGTGTGGGTGAGACAGTCAATTGAGAATCTAATGAAATTACCCGTTCGTAGCCGGGTTTGGATCGGACACGGGATCAGGGTCGATCGGTGGATTGATGATGACGGGTGGAGTCAAAGGAAACATAGGGATACCACCAGGGCCGCCAGGGGTTGGACCCACGGGGCCTTGGCCAGGGAAATCCAGAGGGTTAGGCATTGCTGCAACCTCGCCTGCTGGTGCCTTCGAGTCTTTTGAACTTTTGGTGCTCGTTCCCGACTCACCAAGATTTGGGTCGAGTTTGGCCAAAACCGCTTGGACTTTCGCAAGTGCGTCGGGAGCTACTGCCACGGCGCATTGAGCAATTAAACGCATTTGCTCTGGGGCTGCAGTCGCGGCCGCCTCAACAATGGCGGCTACTGTATCAACGCTGGCATTGGAACCCTCGATTGCAGCCTTCACAATCTCGCAGGAACAAGTGGGAGCAGAAGCCACCTCGGTAGCAACAATTTCAAGAACCTTAGATTGTTCCGCAGCAACAATCTGCTTCACCGACAGCGAAAGCTTGAGGCAATCCGGACTAGGCACCTCTGCAAAAGTTGGCAGCGAGCCCAGAACTGCGCTCATTAGGGCAAAACAGATGGTTTTTTTCATGGTAGCGATCGTTAACAAATTATCAGAGCTTTACAAATCAATGGAGCGGGCAGCGGGAATCGAACCCGCATGTCTAACTTGGAAGGATAGCGCTTTACCACTAAGCTATGCCCGCTGTGTCGTGGGGCAATATGACGCCCACTTACCTGTTCGATCAAGTCTTTTTTGCCGCTTTAAGCGATTTATTTCGGATTAGTTCACCTGTTAGTTTTCATGCAAATGAGCAACTCACACCTGCATTTTTAGCAACTCTGCGACGCACCACAAAAAAATATCTCTCGTGAAATCTTCAAGATTCCTAGCCGGGCGCTAAAAGCTACCTGCTCGACAATTCTACCAAATTTATGAATAACCCGTTAATTTACAATCCTGTAGGACGATCCAGAAAGCGCCACGGAATCTTAAACTTCTGACTTAACACCTCTGAAATCGCTTGGACTCCTGATGTTTCCGTCGCGTAATGTCCTGCGTAGAAAATGTTTAGTCCTAGCTCCTCCGCAAGTGGGTAACTCCAGTGGGGTCCCTCTCCAGTGATAAATGAATCGACCCTGTGAGCCGCCACCTTTTCAACTTCGCCGCCCGCGCCACCAGTGATGAGCCCGATCGATCTGATATTTTCAGGACCGCCGGGGCAAACATGGATATTCACCCCCAAATGTAACCCGAGAATGCTCGCCAGTTGGGCGCGAGTGCCTGACCACGAGCCGCGCAGGCCGATCATTAGCCCCTTTTGGTCAAGAAACGGTTCCGGATTTTTTAATTGAATCGCTTGGGCCAACTGAATGTTGTTCCCCCAAACAGGATGAACGTCGAGGGGGAGATGGGATGAGTAAATAGCCAAACCTGCATCCATCGCGATTTTGAGCTTTCTGTAAAAACTGCCTGTCACCGGTCGGACACCCTGCCAAAACATCCCATGATGGACAATGAGCAGCCCCGCTCCGCCCTCTGCAGCGGCCTCAATTATCGGTAGCGAAGCATCAACGGCTGCGACGATCCGCCCGATTTGACCCGCGTTTGCCAACTGCAAGCCATTTACCGCGCCGGGATAATCAGGGATCGAAGAGGTTTTAAGCTCTCTGTTTAAAAAATCGACGATTTCACCAAGGTCGGCCATGCATGAATTCAATCATGCCGACTCCAGATTACAACACCTGGAGTTTTACTGATTTCGCGACCTGCGATAAATTCCTCCAAATCTCGGGGTAAGCTCGCCAGCCATTCGATCATGCGTCCTCCCCACGGCACCACAAGCCGGGATGCGTGAAGAGCGTGTCGAGGCAAAATCAGGCGGCGCTCTAACTCGGGTGTCCATCCGTTAGCGATCCACTCTAGATATTCGACCCCATTTCCTGCGTAAAGTTTGTCCCCCACAATTGGGAAGCCGCAGTGGGCTAAATGAACTCGCAATTGGTGCATTCTCCCCGTTTCAGGAAAACAATGGACTAGGGCGAATTTCCCCTCTCCTCTTTGAAATCGGCGCGTCACTCGAAATCTCGTCTGGCAATTTTTACCTAGCGGACTCACCACCTGCCGCACCCAGATTTCCGATGGACCCAGTTCCCCCGCTCGAATGATCGGCTCGCTGCATTGCCATTGATCCATCTCCGGCCAGCCGATGACAACGGCCAGATATTCCTTCTCCGCCTCGCGCCTTTCGAAGATCATGCCGAGCTCGCGGGCCGCTGCCGTCGATTTAGCAACAAGAACCACTCCGCTTGTCTCGCGGTCTAACCGGTTCACGATTCCCAGGCAAGCACCCGTTTCAATTTCATAGGCTAGCAGATTTTCCAAACCCCCGAGCAATGTCGGCTCCGGCAAGCGATTCGCAGGGTGCACAATCAAAGGCGCAGGCTTATCCACCACGATCCAATCAGCGCTCTCATCGATCACTTTGAAATTAACGACCACCTGCAAGCTCATGACGAAAATTCAAAGTTCAAACCACATCCCTCACCCAACAGAAAGCCAGAGACCCGAATGATCGAGTCTCTGGCAATTGTAAAAACAGATCAATCCTATCGACTAGGACTTGTAGCGGAGACGCTTTTTATGGCGGTTCTGCTTCATGCGCTTTTTGCGCTTGTGCTTATTGATCTTGGTCTTACGACGTTTTTTGATGGAGCCCATGGTTATACGGTTGGGGTTAGTTTGCGATGAAAAGATTAAGGGACGATTTTATTGAGAGGATATTCAATGATCCCCTCAGCCCCCAGACGCTTCAGTTCGGGGATGATGTCTCTGACGACGATTTCGTCAATCACTGTCTCAACTGCGACCCAACCTTCTTCCGAAAGTTGGGAAATCGTAGGACGTCGCAGCGACGGAAGTTTTTCGATCAACTCTGGTAAGCGATCACTGGGAAGATTCATTTTCAAGCCCACCTTACCTCGGGCACAAAGGGCCGCCTTCAGCAAAAGAGCGATGCGATCCATTTTTTCCTTTTTCCAAGGATCTGCAGCGGCAGCCGGGCTTGCATAGAAATGAGGAAAAGAGGTTAACAGGGTGTCAACAATCCGCAGATGATTCGCCTTTATTGAAGAACCGGTTTCCGTCACGTCCACGATTGCATCGACGAGATCCGGGACTTTCACTTCGGTGGCTCCCCATGAAAATTCGACTTCCGCAGTGATCCCTCGCTCTTTTAAATAGCGCTCGGTGATCCCCACGCCTTCGGTAGCGATGCGCTTCCCTTCGAGATCTTCCGGTTTGCGGATAGGCGAATTCTCGGGCACCACCAACACCCACTTCGTCGGACGGGCCGTGGCGCGAGAGTACTGCAATTCACCAAGATCAATGAGGTCCACACCGTTTTCGTAAGCCCAGTCATACCCCGTGATTCCACAGTCAATGAAACCTTGGCCAAGATAACGTCCGATTTCTTGGGCGCGAATGAGATAGAGGTCCAGTTCCGGGTCGTTCGAACTCGGGCGAAGACCCCGCGAAGAGACGTAGATCTCGTAGCCAGCCTTGGCGAGCAGCTCAATCGTTGGCTGCTCAAGGCTGCCTTTCGGGATGGCAATTTTAAGAGTTCGCGACAGTTCCGACATGCAGGGGCGGTGGTTTTAGTCACGAAATCCAAGGAATCAAGCCAAGTTTTGAATATTTTCTTCAAAGTCATCTGGCACTGGCACAACTTGCCCTCATGCCACGTCTTGCCCTGCTTCAATCCTCCACCTTCGCCACCAAAGCGGAATCTTTTGATCACCATGAAAAACTCATCCGCCAGGCAGCGGAGGGCGGTGCAAACATCGTGGTTACTCAAGAACTTTTTTTAACGCCGTATTTCTGTACTGTGCAAGATCCCGCACTGTTTGACCTTGCTGATCCCCTGCCCGGCCCCGTCACTGACCGCCTTAGCAAACTCGCGGGTGAGCTCGGCATCGTAATCATTTCCTCCCTGTTCGAGAACCGCGGCCCCGGCCTCTATCACAACACCGCCGCCATCCACGATGCCGATGGCTCGCTGATGGGCCTCTATCGAAAATCTCACATCCCTCAAGACCCCGGCTTTGAGGAAAAATTTTACTTCACCCCCGGCGACAGCGGTTGGCCAGTTTGGGACACAAAATTCGGGAAAATCGGCGTGCTCATCTGTTGGGACCAATGGTATCCGGAAGCCGCCCGCTTGATGGCACTCGGCGGTGCACAAGTCCTTGTTTATCCTACCGCCATCGGTTGGCTACCGGCAGAAAAACCCACGCTCGGCGAGGCCCAGCACTGCGCTTGGGAAACAGTTCAGCGCGGCCACGCCGTCGCTAACGGTTGTTACCTCGCAGCCGTGAACCGCACCGGTCATGAGGGGGATACAGAGTTTTGGGGCCGCTCGTTTATCACGAATCCTTATGGTGAGATCGTGGCCAAAGCCTCCACCGAAAACGAAGAAATTCTCTATCACAACCTCGACTTTGATGCCGTCGAAGACTTCCGGCGCATCTGGCCCTTCTTCCGCGACCGACGCATCGACGCCTACGGAGACCTGACCAAGCGCTGGCGAGCACCGGATCGAACACACCCTGCGCCTCCGAAAAGCTTCTCAGGCTCACCGGGCGGCCACAGACCTCGTCCCTGAACCCGCTTGAGATGGCTCGCGAAGCAGAGGCCGCACATCGTCTTGATGACCGGGTTGAACAGGCCGAACAGGATCAAGCTGAAGTAGTTTTCCT